>NZ_JBNNVB010000007.1:129687-181314 GCF_050280325.1 Lysinibacillus sp. NPDC093216
ACCGACGGAAAGAACCCTCAAGGTGACGGATAGAATCAGCAACGACGGAAAGGAAGGTCTCACCGACGGAAAGAACTCTGGTCCCGACGGAAAGAACTACCACACTGACGGAAAGAACATTCTCAAAATGACAGTATTCTCGCAAATTCCCTACTAGACAAATAGAATTTTTAAGTATATAGTTAGCTAGGCTAACTAATTTAAAAGGAGTGGTATTTTTGACAATCGAACAAGAATTTTTTAATCAATACCGCTTAATGTACAGACCGTTTATCAATCTAGTAAATGTGCAGTTAGAGAAATACCAGTTGTATAGTTCTCAATGGGCTCTCCTTCGGTTATTGATGGATAAAGGGCCACATACATTTGTTGACATTGCGAATTTTATGTTTATTGAAAAGCCGAGTGTGACAAGGCTTGTGCAAAAGCTTGTGGAGCTTGGCTATGTGGAAACGGTAGCGGGTAGGGATAAGCGCGAAAAGCTTGTGAAATTAACGGCTAATGGTGAAGAGGTTGTGCAGGAAATTAAGGCACAATTAAAACCATTTTTTGAACAGGCACTCGCAGGCGTATCAGAGAAGGATATTGAAATTGCGACAAAAGTTTTAGCGAACATTTGTGCAAATATCAATAGGTAGGAGAGAAAAAAGTGGAAGCATCTAGACAAAAACTTTGGACGAAGGACTTTTTAATCGTCTCACTTATAAACTTTACCATTACATTAATTTTTTATTTATTGATGGTAACAATTGCAGGTTATGCGGTTGAGCACTTTGGGGCTTCAACTAGTACGGCAGGGCTTGTATCGAGTATTTTTATTATTGGTACTTTATTTGGTCGTCTTGGGACAGGGCGTATCATTGGGGATTGGGGTAGCAAGAAAACATTATTTTGTGGATTATTATTGTTTATGCTATCAACGATGTCTTATTTCATCGCAACGAATTTGCCACTTTTAATGATCAATCGTTTAGTACAAGGGATTGCACTTGGGGTGGCTAGTACGGCGACAGGAACAATTATTGCGCAAATTTTACCGCCTGAGCGTCGAGGGGAAGGTATTGGTTATTACAGCTTAAGTGCTATTTTAGCAACGGCTATAGGACCTTTTGTAGGTATTCTTTTAACACAGCTGTTTGAAGATTATCGTATGATTTTTGCTGTTGATTCCGTATTAGCTATTGTTTGCTTTTTGATGTATTTTATCGTAACCGTTCCGGATGCACCGAAGAAGGCCAAAGAAATGGCTGAGAAAACAGGCTTTAAGCTAAGTAATTTTATCGAAATGCGCGCTGTGCCAATTGCTTTTGTGGCGCTCGTTATTGGCTTTGCCTATTCAGGGGTTATGTCATTTATGACGTTTTACGCGAAAGAGCTTAATTTGGTTACAGCAGGAAGTTATTTCTTTATTATTTATGCAATTGTTATTTTAGCGACACGTCCATTTACAGGGAAATTACTAGACACTAGAGGTGCGAACATTGTTATCTATCCATGTCTAGTCATTTTTGCGATCGGTATGTATGCCTTTAGTTCGGCGACAAGTAGTGTTGTCTTTTTACTAGCTGCTGCTTGCATAGGGATTGGTTATGGCAATTTCAACTCAGTAGCGCAAGCAATAGCTATTAAAGTTACACCAAATGAGCGTTTAGGACTTGCGACATCGACATATTTTATCTTATATGATTTAGGTTTGGGGGTTGGTCCTTATTTCTTAGGATTCTTCGTCCCTACGTCGGGGTACAGTGCCATTTTCTTCGCGATGGTATTCGTTATTTTAGTTTCAATTGTCCTTTATTATTTCTTATACGGAAAGTATGAAAAACAAGCAAAAATTTCATAGGTTAGAATCGTTATATTGAAGAAAAAACATCATTATCAACTAGATAATGATGTTTTTTTCTTTAAATGAAAATACTTCTTGCATTTGAAGATGATAATCATTATCATTCTCGATATAAACTATTTCGGAAGTAGGTACTTAGCATGAAAAAAACATCATTATTGTCAGTATTAGTTGCAGGGGGCATTCTTATGACTGGCTGCGGCAATACAGATGAAGCTAAAAAAGTAGATAAGCCTGCAACAGAGCAAACAGAGCAAGCTTCAAAGGTTGATTTATCTGCTGAACTAGCAGCCTATCAAAAATTTGCTTTAGAGCAAATGGATCAATTCTTAATAAAAACAGAAGACTTTGTGAACGCATTTAAATCTGGTGATATTGAAAAAGCTAAAGCAGCTTATGCACCAGCACGTATGTATTTTGAGCGTTCAGAGCCTATCGCTGAGAGCTTCGGTGATCTTGACCCACGAATTGACGGTCGTTTAGCTGATATCCAAGAAGAAGGTAAAGGCGAGGAAGAATGGACTGGCTATCATAAGCTTGAGCATGCGCTTTGGGTAGAAAATAAAACAGCAGGCTATGAGAAAATTGCAGATCAATTACTAGCAGACGCAAAAGAATTACACGCTTTAGTTCAAACTGTAGAAGTAACACCGGATTTAATGATTACGGGTGCTGTTGATTTATTAAATGAAGTATCGACATCTAAGATCACTGGTGAAGAAGAAATTTATTCTCACACAGACCTTTATGACTTTAAAGCAAACATCGAAGGCGCAGAAAAAATCTTTGAAATCCTACGTCCGAAATTAGAAGCGAAAGACAATGACTTAGTAGCTACATTAGATGAAAAATTCAAAGCAGTAGATGATTTATTGGCACAGCATGCAACAGCTGATGGTGGGTATGTTTCTTACGAAGAGTTAACGGAAGAAAACACAAAAGCACTTGCAGCAGCAGTTAATCAACTTGGAGAACCATTAAGTCAAATGGGTATTATTTTGGAGTGATAATGAATGACAGCGTCAAATGATGAAAAATGGATGAATAAAAAAATATCTAGACGTGACATGTTAAAGCTATCGGGTATCGGAGTAGCTGGTGTAGCTATCGGTGCTTCTGGCTTAGGTGGTGTTATGAAAGTAATGGGCTATGATGTCTTTGAGCCTGTTGCGGACAGCACGACAGCACGTAATAAAGTTGATTTCTATGGAAAACATCAATCTGGCATTATTACACCAGTCCAAACAAATATTTATTTTGCTTCTTTGGATGTTTTATTTACATCAAAGAAAGAACTACAAGAGTTGTTCAAACAATGGACACCTCTTGTTGTACGTTTAATGAATGGTGAATTAATGGTAGATTTAACGAAAAATGCTAGTATCCCAACAGGAGATACGGGTGAGGCGGCAGGATTGGATGCATCAAACTTATCGATCACAATAGGTATAGGACCATCTTTGTTTGATAAGCTTGGTATCCAGCATTTGAAACCTGCTGAATTGAAAGATTTACCGCATTTCCCGAAAGATCAATTGCAAAAAGAATTTACTGGTGGCGATCTTTGTATTCAAGCTTGTGCGGATGATCCACAGGTAGCATTCCACGCAGTGCGTAATTTAGTTCGAGCAGCTTCAGGCAAGGTTGAAATTAAATGGTCTCAAGCAGGCTTTAACTCATTCCCCGCTGGTGGGGGAACACCGAGAAATTTATTTGCATTTAAGGATGGCACTGGAAATCCATCGACTACCGACGACAAAGATTTAAATAAAGTTGTATGGGTCGATAAAGGATGGCTAAAAGGCGGCTCTTATTTAGTTGCACGTAAAGTTCAAATGCATCTTGAAACATGGGATCGCACATCTTTGAAGGAGCAGGAGGCAACATTTGGTCGTTATCGCGATAGTGGTGCACCTTTCGGTAAAAAGAAAGAGTTCGATGATTTTGATGTAGAGGCGAAAGATAGTAACGGTGAGTATATTATGCCAGATACTTCACATGTCCATTTGGCACGTAAATCAGGTGCACGTATTTTACGTCGTTCTTACTCTTATGCATCAGGTGTTATGACGAATACTGGTGCGCACGATGCCGGACTATTATTTATATCTTATCAAAAAGACCCAGCCCAATTTACAACAGTTCAAAATAGCTTAGGGCGAATGGATAAAATGAATGAGTACATTACCCATCGAGGCAGCGCAGTGTTTGCTTGTTTCCCTGGTGTATCAAAGGGGAGTTATATAGGTGAAGCACTTTTTAACACGTTGTAGTTTAGTACTTTGCTTGTTATTGGCACTTGCTGTACCGGTGCAGGCAGCGCAATCATATAGTCATTTGTACATTTCTATAAGTGATGCGCTAATGAATACGAAGCAAGACAAAGAAGCTGAGGCACAACATGCCCTTGAACAATTTGCTACAGACTGGGCGTCGGTCACTTCTGAGCAAAAGGATGCAAAAGAAAAAGTGGACGAAATTCTTACGCAAGCAGTTGAAGCTACGTCTAAGGATGAACGTTTAAAGGCACTATCTGACTTGTCAAATGCCTTACGTGCATTAGAAAAGCTTGAGAATCCTGTAGATGAAGCCGCGCAGCGAGCAGAATTTGGCACGAAATTTAAACCTATCATGAAAGCATTTGAAGATGCTTTATCTAGCGGTGATTTAACTACAATCGATGCGGCGTATAAGGATTTTAATGCGAAATGGAAGAAAATTGAACGCCCTGTACGTGAGCAAAGCATTGCGATGTACGGTCAAATTGAAACACAGATGGCCTTTATTCGGATCTCACTTGCTTCTGAAAAGCCAGATGTAACTTTAATGCAATCGCAATATGCAGATTTAAAACAAACAATCGAGGATTTTGTAGCAGGTAATGATACGGCGAAAGTTGTTGAAGGTGAGTATTCTTTAGCAACATTAGTCGCTTATATTGATGAGGCGAATGATTTTATCGATGCAGGTGACTACAAGGCTGCATCTGATAAAATTCGAGAGTTCATTAAAATATGGCCAAGTGTAGAGATTGATATTTCAACACGTAACGGTAGCCTTTATACAAAAATTGAAAGTGATATGCCGATTCTCGTTAGTGACTTATTAAAATCAAACGTCGATGTCAAAGCAATTAAAAGTAAGCTTGATACTTTCCGCACTGAAATTGAGCTGATTCAAGGTGACTCGGATTATACTCTGTGGGATGCAGCATTAATCTTACTGCGAGAGGGCTTAGAGGCACTGCTCATTATTATGGCATTAGTATCGTTCTTAGAGAAATCTGGACAAAAAACAATGCGCAAATGGATATTTGTTGGCGCATTTGTAGGGATCTTACTATCAGCGGTAGCAGCTGTTTTAATGTCGACACTTTTCCAATCTGCGACAATTGATACAAGTCGAGAGCTGATGGAAGGTTATATTGGGTTACTAGCAGCTGCAATGATGATTGGAGTTGGTATTTGGCTCCATAGTAAATCAAGTGTGACAAGCTGGAATCGCTATATTTCCAAACAAATGGGCAATGCCATCTCAACTGGCTCGGTGTTTGCGATGGCAGCAATTAGCTTCCTATCCGTTTTCCGTGAAGGTGCAGAAACACTTGTCTTTTATGCGGGGATTGCACCTAAAATGGAGACATCTCAATTTGTACTAGGTATCATAGTAGCACTTTTATTATTAGCTATTTTTGCATTTGTGTTATTGAAAGCAAGTGGAAAAATTCCAATTCATAAATTTTTCGCAGTGGCAACGGTGTTAATCTATGTATTGGCATTTAAAATTATTGGTGTCAGTCTGCACACTTTGCAGCTAAGAGATTCAGTTTCAACAACAATTGTGGATGGCTTGCCAGTTGTCAGCATCATTGGATTCTATCCAACAGTAGAAACAATGCTTGGACAAGCGATTTTACTTTTACTTGTTGTAGCTACGATTATTTATAAAAAGAAACAAAAATAAGTAGAAGGGCGGATGAATATATTTTCATCTGCCTTTTTGCTTGTCGATAAATATTTTATGTAATTAATTGTATTGTTTTTACCTTTTCTGAATAAAGTTGTGCTTATTGAAACGAAAGGTAGGGGCTTCTTCAATAAGTAGAAATAGAGTATTATTGTATGGAGAGGATGAATATGGTGAAAATCATAAAGAAAAATATACAATATCCGTTAATTTTTTTCATACTATGTATTATATTTCAATGGTTATTTCGTGGTGACATTCAATGGGGACAAATTATTGGAGTTTCAATTTTAATTTTCCTTTTTCATATATTTTACGATTGGGCAAATATCCCCTATAAATGGAAGAAGGAATAAGCTTTTTTGAGTTATTATTCGAATAGGCTTTATAAATTGTTACGGTAGCTAACTCAAAGTTGGACTCGTGCTACAATTGTTTTAACTTGTTTCAGCGGAAGTCCAAATATCCTCAGAAATAGAGGAACTTTGTCCAAGAACATCATGTCCTGTGGCAATTTATCTGTGCGAAAGCAAAGTGACAGCAACATCAACACATGACTCAGTGACCAACATCAAGTTGGCCAAAAGAATATGGGGGGATGGAGATGGATAGTGACAACAAATACGGTAATGAAAGTAACGAAAGCTACAGTTATCAAACCTACAATATTTTTGCGTATATTATCGGTATTCTATTTTCACCATTATTAGGGGTGATTATGGGAATTGTAGGTGTAATACAGCGTAAGAAAAATGCATGGAGTATTATTATCATTTCAATTCTTGGTTGGGTTCTGAATGTATTCGTAATTAATAATCTATAGATGTAGCTTTACTGGAATAGGGATTGTATAATCATTAAGTACAATTTTCATAATGAATGCTCCAACAATCTAGGGGACTTGTGCGTATTACAACTCATACACGTAAGTCCTTTTGTTATGTTGTTCACTCACTTACTGGAACTCTACATTTTCATATGGAGCGCTGCATGTCAAAGCTGTGGTTATGATTGAATCAAATCTCACAAGTGCTACAGCTGCTTTGAATATTTCTGTAGTCTTAATCAAACTTTATTATAAATAGCGGTGTCAGCCGTTTAAAATACCGTACATCTTTAAAGGGGATATCCAAACTAATGAAAAATATTTTTGACCATATGCATACAGCAGAAGTTTTAAAGCGTATCGACAAATTGAGTCCAAATTCACAACCGCAATGGGGAAAAATGGATGTTGCCCAAATGCTAGCGCATTGTTCATCTTTCCAGGACATCGCAATGGGAAATTCTTTTCCACCAAGGAGTTGGTTAGGAATAATAGTAGGGAGGTTTGCAAAACAAATCGTTTACAATGACAAGACATTGCCTCATAATATGTCTACTATTCCAACTATTTTGATTGCAGATGATAGAGAATTTGAGACAGAAAAAGAAAAGCTTAAACAAAAAATTATCACATTCCAAAATAACGGACCAGAGAAGTGCACAACACATCCGCATCCTTTTTTTGGGAAACTCACTTCTGAGCAATGGGGTAAATGCGTATACAAGCACCTTGACCATCATTTTAAACAGTTTGGAGTTTAACTTTTTTCATCAACAAGTGTTTTCTGTAGCGACAAGTACGGTTCAATTGAATATAGAAAAAGCATGTTTTGATCATTCTTTTTTCAAAACACGCTTTTTCTATTTGCTCTTTTTCATGATTTATAGAAACTGCAGCTAAACAAAATAGTGTTTTTCTCAGTCTGAGGGGGAGCTGCTTAGAAGTTAGTTACCCCAATGAGACGGACGCTTCAGGTGAGAGGGTAATTTTGTTTGGTGATTGCCTTGTGCTGAATTTATTTGCATTTGGGTTAAAAACATACTGCTAGAAAGGTCTGCGCCACGTAAATTTGCGTCACGTAAATCCGCACCTATAAAATCAATACCTCTTAAATCTGCATTTTGTAGGTTGGCAGCAATTAAATAAGCTCCTCTAAGATCGGTTGCTCTTAAATCCTTGCCTTTTAAATTCTTCCCAATCCAATCAACCCCACGATAGTTATACTTTCGAGCGTTTTTTCCATTAATATTCTCGATAAGGTTTTGGCGAATTTGCTCACTTGTTTCTAACAGTAAAACATTCACTGGCAGTCGGAAATTAGGAATATCTATTGCTAGTAATGCATCTGCTTCTAGCTCAGTTGCACGCTGTAGTTGTTCTAATTGCATATGTAGTTTATTAAATAGGAATGAATCGACCGTATACGATAATGCCTCTGCTACGTAGGCGATCATTTCATAAAGTTGTTCCATAATCGGAAAGACTCGATACATTTTCTCAGAAATTTCAGGGTGTTGTCGCCAGTCTTGTCCATGGAAGGTTGTTTGTGACACCTTTTGTCCTGCTCCTAAACAATCAAAAACTGTACACCCTTTAAACCCTTGATCTCTAAGTTTACTATGAATTTGACAGCTAAAATCCGATTGTAGATTAGGGCAAGGTGTCCCAGCTGCTTTATTAATGGCAAAGTCGCTAGAAGCAGCAATGTTTAAAGCCGTGCAACATAGACCAAAACAGCTTTGGCAATCTGCCTGTAAACTTTCACGTATTTTTTTCCCTATTGTATAATCGATTTTTTTTACTTCAGACATTATTGTTTACCTCACTCAGCACATAAACTTTTTACATTTTATTCTATCACTTATTATGCGTTAAAAGGATAATTTTGTATGGATAAATTTATTATTTACCTCTAGATATTTAGGAAATAAATTGATAGTTTTTTACAAAATCGGAATAGCCCATTGACAATTTATTGTAAAATGCTATAATTTTTATCGACAGACAGTCGGTCTATTAAGGGGGAGTAAACATGAGAAAAGAAGCGATAGAGCGCAGAAACGAAATACTTGATGCGGCTGATGAGCTTTTCGGCCAGAAGGGTTTTGATGGCACAAGTACTAACGATATTCTTGAAAAGGTCGGAATTGCACGGGGAACGCTGTATTATCACTTCAAGTCGAAGGAAGATATTATGGACGCGCTTATTGATCGATATAATACTCAAATTTTAGGTGCAGCCAATGGAATTGCTGCAGATAAGAGCATAGCCGTTCACGAGCGTATTGTTCGTGTTGTGATGGCACTAAACATAAGCGGCGGAAATGGCAAGGAAATTATTGACCATATACATAAGCCTCAGAACGCGCTTATGCATCAGAAAATACAAAAGGTTATCATTAATGGTCTTCCACCGATATTGACGGAAATAATTCGTGAGGGTATTGAGCAAGGACTATTTAGTACACCGTATCCGTATGAATGTATGGAAATGATTGTGGCCTATACGAATACCGTTTTTGATGATGATATGGTAGATCTGACAGATGAAGAACGTGCTGCACGTATACCAGCTTTTATATTCAACGTAGAAAGACTGCTCGGTGTCGAAAGCGGAAGTCTTATGTACATGATGAAGATGTTTGGCAGTGGGGGTGAAGAAAATAGAAACAACAGTTAATTCAGAGGGGTTATTCGGGAGATTTCTTCTGCTATGGTCAGGACAACTAATTTCAGCAATAGGAAGCGGGCTTACAGCGTTTGGGCTTGGTATTTATGTTTTCTGACAGACGGGAAAGGCATCGGCAATGGCACTTGTAACCTTACTTGCGTTTATGCCTTCGCTTCTATTAAGCCCTGTAGCAGGAGTGCTTGCGGATCGTTATGACCGAAGACTTTTAATGGTGTTAGGCGACAGTCTTTCAGCGATAGGACTTGTTTATATTCTTATCTGTATGCTTAGCGGGGAAGCACTGTTATGGCAGATTTGTGTGGGAGTTACAATAAGCTCGGTGTTTTCATCGCTGCTTGATCCCGCATACAAGGCTACGGTTACGGATTTACTGACCGAGGAACAATACACAAAGGCAAGTGGTTTAGTCCAGGTGGCGGGTTCTGCAAAATATTTGATTTCACCTATTATTGCGGGATTTTTGCTTGTCGTTTCGGATATAAAGCTTTTGCTTGTCATCGACATCTGTACATTTTTTGTAACCGTTTCTTCAGCCCTTGCAGTACGGAGAGGTCTTGTTTCAAAGAAGTATGAACAGACACAATCATTTTTCCATGAGTTCAAAGATGGTTGGCGTGCAGTTTCTGAAAATCGAGGTGTGCTCGTTCTTGTAATGATGACATCGGTGCTGACATTTTATCTTGGAATTATTGAAACACTTTCCATTCCGATGTTGCTTACTTTTACGAGCAGCTCCGTAATAGGAACGGTGGAAACTTTTGTTGCTATGGGGATGCTCGTATCCAGTGTGATCATTGGATTTCTTCCAATCAAAAAAGGTTATGTGAAAATTCTTTCGTTTTCGCTATTTTTTGAAGGAGTATTTATGGCGGCATTCGGACTTCGCGAAAATATAATACTTATTTGCATTTCAGGCTTTTTCTTTTTTGCCATGATGCCATTTGCAAACTCAACATTGGATTTTCTTGTTCGTACTAACATTGATAATGCCGTTCAGGGTAGAGCGTGGTCACTTATCGGGGTAATTTCACAGCTTGGATTTGTTGTCGCCTATGCTCTCTCAGGTATACTTGCAGATTATGTGTTCACCCCTTTGCTAGTTGACGGCGGATTGCTTGCCGACAGTGTAGGGAAAATTACTGGTACAGGTCAAGGCAGAGGAATGGGCTTACTCATCATAATTGCTGGCATTTTATTATGTGTTACTTCATTCATTCTGTTCAACTTGAAGTCAGTTAAAAAGCTTGAAAACAGAGGTGACGTATGTATTACAGAATAATCCGGAATGACATTTCTAAAAGCAAACTGATAACGCTGACAACAACAATATTTGTCGCCGCAGCGGCTATGCTCGTTTCTCTCTCGGCGATACTTATCATCAATCTTTCAGGTGCGATTGATTCACTTATGAATCAGGCGAAAACTCCGCATTTTATGCAAATGCACTCGGGGGATATTAATACTGTACGGCTTGCGAATTTCGCGGAGCAAAATAGCGATGTCGATGAATTTCAAGTACTTGAGTTTCTCAATATGGATAACGGGCAAATTATTTTAGGGGATAGTTCGCTTGCGAATAATGTTCAAGACAATGGTTTCAGCATACAGAGTGAAAAATTCGATTATCTTCTTGATCTTGAAGGAAACATTATCAACGTATCCGATGGCGAGCTTTATGTTCCAATTAACTATATGAAGGACAACACAACTAGAGTCGGTGATAAAGCCGTAATAGGTGGAAAGGAATTTACTGTAGCGGGCTTCCTTCGTGATTCACAGATGAATTCTATGCTGTCTTCTTCAAAAAGATTTCTAGTCAGTCCGAATGATTACGCGGCAATAAAAGACCATGGAAGTATGGAATATTTGATTGAGTTTAGATTAAAGGATTTATCTGAGCTCGGTGAATTTGAAACTGCTTATGCCTCCGCAGGACTTGAAGCGAACGGGCCAACGATTACATATCCACTTTTCAAAACACTTAACGCATTTTCTGACGGGATCATGATAGCAGTTATTCTTCTTATAAGCGTTCTCGTCGTTGCCATCGCATTTATGTGTATACGCTTTACACTTCTTGCGAAAATTGAGGACGATTACCGTGAAATTGGTGTTATGAAGGCAATAGGGCTACGTCTATCTGACATTAAGAAAATTTATCTTGCGAAGTACACAGCGATTGCAGCAGGGGGGAGTATTCTCGGTTTTGCACTTTCGTTCTTATTCAAAGGCATCCTTCTTGAAAATATCCGGCTTTATATGGGGGAAAGTGAAAACTCTTCCTTTGCTGCGGCTTTAGGAATAATCGGAATTCTGCTTGTATTCCTCGCAATCATTGCCTATGTAAGCGGGGTGCTGAGACGCTTTCGGAAAATATCTGCTGCAGAAGCAATCCGTTTTGGTACTTCACAGGAAAAAAACGCAGGCGCAAAGCTTTTTAGTTTGAATGAAAACAAACTGCTTAACACGAATATTTTTCTTGGTATCAAAGATGTTCTTGCAAGGAAAAGACTTTACGCCACAATGCTTGCAGTACTTGTAATTTCAGCATTTATCATTATTGTTCCACAAAACCTTTACAACACGATTTCCTCAACAAGTTTCATTAAATATATGGGTATTGGAAACTACGATATTCGTATCGATATTCAGCAGACTGATCATATATCCCAAAAATCTGCAGATGTTTTAAAATCGATGAACAGTGATAGTTCCATTTCAAAATATACCATCCTTACAACTAAGACATTCAAAACCAAAAAGGAAGACGGTTCGGAAGAAAATATAAAAATCGAACTCGGCGACCATTCAATATTCCCAATTCAATATACCGAGGGCAGAGCACCCGCAGCAGAAAACGAAATTGCACTTTCGGCTTTGAACGCTGATGAAATGAGCAAAAAGGTCGGCGATGTCATTACGATCGTGATGAAGGGGAAGGAGACAAAGCTCACGGTCAGTGGCATTTATTCCGACATTACGAACGGCGGAAAAACAGCAAAGGCTGTTTTTACCGACAATTCGGAAGGTATAATGTGGAGCGTGATTTGCGCGAAGCTTTCAGATATATATCTTGTTAATGAAAAAGTCTCAGAGTATGCGGACAGATTTACTTTCGCTAAGATTTCCAATATCGATGAATTTGTAACTCAAACATTCGGCTCGACTATAAAATCAGTCGGCAAAGCATCCATTGCTGCCATTGCCATAGCACTCGTAATAACGGTACTAGTAACACTGTTATTTATGAAAATGCTTGTCGTAAAGGACAGATATTCGATTGCTGTCATGAAAGCATTAGGCTTTACAAATAAGGATATTACGATACAGTTTGCTTCGCGAGCGGTATTCGTATCAATGATCGGCATTGTCCTTGGCACTCTACTAGCAAATACTCTCGGAGAAGTACTTGCAGGCGCAATTATCTCCTCGTTTGGGGCATCGTCGTTTAGTTTTTCAATCAATCCACTCTCGGCGTACGTGATTTGTCCGTTAATGATGGTATGCTCGGTACTGATCACAACAATAATTGGTACATCGGGCGCGGGGAAAATAAAAATATCCGAAAATATAAAGGAGTAGTTTATGAAGAAGATTATAAGCGGTGAACATATTGTAAAATCTTTCGGTGAGGGCGATGAAAAGTGCAATGTTCTCGACGGAGCGTCCGTTGACATAAACGAGGGTGAGTTTGTTGCGATAATGGGACCCTCTGGCTCGGGAAAATCAACGCTAATGTTTGCACTGAGTGGCATGGACAGCGTTGATGGCGGAAGGGTTATTTTTGATGGCAATGATTTATCGTCAGTCGGAGAGGTTGAACTTTCAGATATACGTAGAACTAAAATGGGCTTTGTATTTCAGCAGCCAACGATGCTTAAAAATCTAAATATTCTCGATAATATAATTCTTCCATCAATGCGCGAAAACAGAAAAAACGTTGCAAAAATATCAGAGAAGGCAAGGGCACTTATGAAGAGGGTAGGCATTAAGGAGCTTGAAATGCGTGACATTACACAAGTTTCGGGAGGGCAGCTACAGCGAGCAGGGATCTGCCGAGCGCTTTTGAACAGCCCGAAAATCATCTTCGGCGATGAGCCTACAGGTGCACTTAACTCAAAATCAGCACAGGAGATCATGGACATCTTTTCCGAAATTAACGCGGGCGGTACAGCGATTATGCTTGTCACTCACGATGCAAAAGTAGCGGCGCGGACGGAGCGTGTGATGTTTATGCGTGATGGAAAAATCGTAAGTGAGCTGAAACTTCCAAAATTTGATGGAACGAATATTGATGGCAGAGTAGGGAAAGTAACGGAGAAAATGTGGGAAATCGGAATATGAGTTGCTGTATCAATTAACACCGAATCTCACAATGAAGAATGCAGGATTTCTATAGTAGTTACGTACCGAGTTGGCAATAAATCATTGGTTTTAGAGCATCAAAAAATTTATTAGCTTGTGTCGACAACTCCCAAGAATACATGCTCACTAATGAAATAATCGAACTTGACTTAGATGAAAAGAAGTTAAAGTAGTTGGGAAAATGGGTTAGATTTGGCTTTTATCACTGTGTTAGAAGCTTTTCTGTTAAACCAATGACAACAGTCTAAATATATATATTTTGGGAGAGCGAGTAGCGTTAACACTCCGCATTTGCGCTGATAAACTTTAACTTTTCCATTCAAGAATGAATAGTAAAAGGATTCATGCACAGTTTTATGTGTGAATCTTTTTTTGCTCTTTGCAAGGTGGATGTCGATAAAATTCAGAAGTTGGGTGATAAAAATTAAAAGTTGGGCGATAATTCCTGAAAGTGTTCCGATAAAACTAAAAAAGTTGGATGCCATTTTGTAAAACGTATGTCAGATGAATTGGTTGATTGGAGTGGAGACAGAATGCCCCTAGGAAGCTCTGCTCTGCGCGAAAGCAACAAATGTTTTATCTGTGCGAAAGCCTAGCGACAGTAACAAAGCGCCCAGTCAGTACGGAAATCACCCCCCTCGCTTTGCTGAAAAGGCAAGAGGCATACGTTATTCTGCTTAAATTCATGAAGGAAGAGCCATTTAATTAGCGGTTCTTCCTTTTTTTTGCTTTTGATACTTGCAAAGTTAAAAGTCATAGTGTAATATTTGGCTAGTACACTATGACACGAGGTGTTTATTTTGAAAAATTTTGCAGGGCTATTGAAAAAGGAATGGGTGCTCTATAGGGCATGGTTATTCGGTGGGATTTTTATTGGGATCATGCTGTCAATGGTAGTTCCATATTTAATTAGGCGTTTTAGTAATGAATTTACGATGGAAAACCAGCTGCCATTTTTCTTCTCGATATTAGTACTTATGTTAGGTGGTTTTTTTTCGGTATTACAATATCTAGTTAGTATCCGTAATGACTTAAGGACCAAAGAGATCTGGCTGCATTCAACTAGTTCCATTGCACAGCTTGTAGGTGTGAAAATTGTATTCTCCTTAATAGGATACGCTATCTTCAATTTTATCTTTGTGAGTATAGCTATTTACAATGTTAAAGATGGGATTATAGGCAACTTCGCCCAAATACTTTTATTGCTTATATTTACCGTGGCAATTATTGTTATTTTCCAATTGATGATGTTTGTGATAGTGCTACTATTTTTTGCATTTAATTTCCAAATGAAACACTTTATTGGTAACTTTTCCGTAGTTATCACTATGTTTACCTTTTTCTTCAGTTTGAATTTATGGTTCGAATTTACAAAAAGTAAGTTATATGATAATATTTTCCATCGTATGGGTATTTCATTAACGGGTCTGGAACAATTTTTCCCGAAGTCACCAACAATGAATTTAAGTTTGAGCACAATGTATATCGTAGATGAAGTAGCAACTTTTATTTTGGTAGCAATCCTATTTTTCATAGCGACAAAGTGGCTTGAAAAGGTGGTTTTACGATGACAATCGACTTTTCACGTGATAAGCCCATTTATAGTCAGCTAGTAGATCGGATATGTGGGGACATTTTGAAAGGGAATCTAGTGCTTGGGGATCGACTTCCTTCGGTACGAGAATATGCAGTGGAAACAGGTGTTAATGTAAATACTGTGCAACGGGTGTATAAGGAGTTAGAAGCGATGAATATAACGGAAACTAAACGAGGTCAAGGTACATTTATTACAACTAATGAAGAGCGAATTGCGCTTTTACGCGAAGAAATGAAAACTCAATTAGCAGATCATTTTTTAACTTCCATTGAAGCACTTGGATTTTCAAAGGAAGAGATGCTTGTTGTTTTACAAAATAAATCGTGAGGTGAAATAAATGCTACAGTTATCGAATGTTTCTTTTCGTTATATGAAAAAGCCTATTTTACAAGATGTGTCTTTTTCCTTTCCTGTGGGACAAATCATAGGGCTTGTTGGAGAAAATGGTAGTGGTAAGTCGACGCTATTAAAAGTGTTGGCAGGTTTATTACGTCCATCAAGTGGTGAAGTATTGCTAAACGGAACGCCTGTTACACGTAGAAGTGCTGACAAAATTGCATATTTACCAGATATTGATTTGTTTTTTGATTTTTACACAGGTGAGCAGCTTTTTCAGCACTATGCTTCTCAATTCAAAGATTTTTCGTATGATAAGGCATGTATTGTTGCGGAGTTTTTACAGGTTGATAAAAGTGTGAAACTACGGCAATTATCAAAGGGGAACCGTGGTCGAATGAAAATGGCCGCAACTCTTGGGCGAGAAGTACCCTATTATTTAATGGATGAACCATTTTCTGGTCTTGATCCTATTGTTCGTGAACAGCTCATTAAAGGGTTAATTCAATTTACAGATATTGAACACCAAACAATATTATTATCAACGCATGAATTATATGAGGTAGAGCCTATTTTAGATCAAATCATTTTATTGCAAAATGGTTCGATTATTGCACATGAGGAAGTAGAAACGATTCGAGATGTCTCGAATAAGGATGCTGTGCAATGGATGAAGGCGTATTATAAGAAAGGGTGAAATTAATGACAACACAACCAATTGTTCAATTGCAAAATATATCAAAAACCATTCGTGGTAAGCAATTGATTCAGCAATTGAATATCGATTTATATCCAGGTCAAATTACTGGATTTTTAGGACCGAATGGAGCAGGGAAAACGACGACAATTCGTATGATGACAGGGCTTATGCATCCAACTGAGGGGAATGTCATTATTGATGGTCTTTCTCTAAAGGACAATTATGAAGAAGCGATTAGTAAGGTCGGCGTAATTGTAGAAAATCCGGAAATGTATAAATTTATGACGGGCTATAAAAACTTGCTGCACTTTGCACGTATGCATAAAAACGTTACAAAAGAGCGTATTGAAGAGGTCATTAAACAAGTTGGTCTTGAAAAGCGCATTCATGAAAAGGTGTCAACGTATTCGTTAGGAATGCGTCAGCGTTTAGGACTTGCACAGGCACTACTTCATCGACCGAAGTTTTTAATTTTAGATGAACCAACAAATGGTCTGGATCCAGCAGGTATCCGCGAATTTCGTATGTATTTGCGTAAAATTGCGGCGGAGGATGGAGTATCTGTTTTTGTTTCCAGTCATTTATTATCCGAAATTGAGTTAATGTGTGATCGAGTAGCTGTCATACAAAATGGCAAACTTATCGATATTCGTGATATCAACGTTGAAACTTCTTCGTTTTATTATATTGAAGCTACACCAAATGATCAGGCTGCAGCACTTCTACAAAAACTTGATTACAACTTTGTTGCAGAAAATAATGGTTATGTAGTGGAAATAAAGAAAGAGGATATACCGAAACTCATTTCACAATTTGTTAATGAAGGAATTCAATTATTTGCCGTCCAACCACATCAAAAAACGTTAGAGGATCAATTCCTAGAAATGACAGGAGGTGGCCAAATTGCTGAAGCTAATTCAAAATGAATGGATGAAATTATGGCATAAAAAAGGTACTTGGGTAATGGTCGCGCTATTAATCCTCTTTATTATTGGTCCTGGTATTATGATGAAATACTATGAAACAAAAACGACAGAGGATATAACGTGGCAGGAAAGTGAACAGAAGGCTATTAATAATAATAAAGAGATGATGAAAGAAGACGGTTTATCGGTAGAGGATAAAAAACGCTTCGAGGAGCAAATTGCTATTTCTGAGTATCGAATAGCAAACGATGTGCCGTCTCAAGAAAATCTAAGTGTAGCAAGCTTTATGTCATTTACAGGTAGCATGCTGACTTTAGTGACATTATTTACAGTTATTACTGCAGCAAGTATTGTATCTAGTGAATTCTCTACTGGTACGATTAAAATGCTATTAACACGTCCGGTTTCGCGAGCAAAAATATTAACTTCAAAATTACTTACAACTTTCATATTCGGACTCTTATTGTTTGTTGTCAATGTAGTAGTAAGTGCTCTTGTTGGACTGATACTATTTGGCGGTTCAACTGGTGTTGAGCTAGAAATCGTCAACGGTCAAGTTGTTGAAAAAGCAGTATGGAATGATTTAGCTTATCACTATTTACTTTCTGGCGGAGACTTTGTCATGTCAATATTGTTCGCTTTCTTAGTGGGCTCAGTTTTCCGTTCAAGCTCTTTAGCGATTGGCTTAACGATGTTCTTATCTTTTACAGGTGGAATGATTGTGATGTTCCTAAGCAGATTTGAAATCGTTAAATATATTTGGCTAACACATTCAGACTTAACACAGTATGAAAAAGGCAATTTTATAGTAGATGATATGACAATGCCATTCTCACTCACAATTCTTGCGATTTACGCTGTAATTTTCCTTGTGATCAGCTATATGTCCTTTACGAAACGCGATGTAACTGCATAAAAAGGCGTTAGCTGTTTCATGAACTGCACCTCAATTGTTAGAGATATAACTAACAATTGGAGGTGCTTTTTTTGTCTGGATGAGACAATTTTAGTTGTTATATGTATTGGATGACCATATATAACTTTATCCAAATAAAACAGATACATAAAGATAAGAGGTTGAATACGAGGGGTAAATAACAAAAATTCTGAAAATTGGTTGTTTTTTTCTAGATAAAGAATATAATAGATAGTACAATGATTGGTATAGACAACTATACCTAGGGAGAGGCGAAAAATGTTAGCTTTCTTCAAAAAATCGGTAGGTTGTCAATGTTTCCAATCCTGACGAAGCCTTTTCATCAGGTATAATGGGGCCGGGTTTTGGCATTCATCCGACAGATGGTACGGTATATGCACCGTTTGATGGAAGAGTAGTCATGATTTTTCCAACGAAGCATGCTACTGGCTTAAAATCCGATACAGGTGAAGAAATTTAATTCATGTTGGTTTAGATACTGCCAAGCTAAACGGTAATGATAGTTTCAGAGGGGCAATTAATTCAAAGTGGCGATCCTTTATTAAAAGTAGACTTTAAGAACATTAAAGAAAATGTACCTTCTATCGTCACACCAATTGTATTCACAAGTTTAATTGGACGAGAAGTTACACTTGAAAAATCCGGTTTCCAACGAGCTGGTTCTAATAATATTATTTCTATTAAGAAGTAATAAACAAGATGAAAGTGCGGGAAAGCTTGAGTATCATGTTTTTCCACAGGAATCTAGCAACTCTGGTAAGATGAGCTACAAGTATAGGTGTTTTAACGAAATTGAGTAAAGGGGATAGTGAGTTGAAATTAGAACGTTATTCTTCTAGAAATGATTTATACGCTCGTGCAGTAGACATTATAACGAATGTAAAAAATGACGGTGCTATAACGTTCGGTCTAGCTACAGGTGGTACAATGGAACCGCTTTATTCTAAAATCTGTGAGACTGAGGTTGATTTTTCCGATTGTATTAGCTTTAATTTAGACGAATATGTTGGATTAAGTGCTAAACATGAACAAAGCTATGCATATTATATGGATACACATTTATTTCGTCATAAACCATTTAAAGAATCCTATTTACCGAATGGTTTAGCTGATAATCCTACAGAGGAAGCTGCACGCTATGAATTGCTATTACAACAGAATCCATTAGATTTCCAATTGCTTGGTATCGGACAAAATGGCCATATTGGTTTCAATGAACCTGGAACGCCATTTGATTCATTGACACATCTTATAACGCTTGAACAATCAACCCGCCAAGCAAATGCACGCTTCTTTGATTCAATCGATGGAGTTCCAACACAAGCTATAACGATGGGGATTCAATCCATTATGCACGCAAAATGCATTTTGTTAATCGCAGTTGGAGAAGCAAAACGGGATGTATTACAACGTGTACTTGCTTCTGAATATACTGAAGAGGTGCCAGCAAGTGTTTTAACAAAGCATCCAAATGTTGTGATTTTAACAGATTTACAAGAGTAGGGAACAGGTCCTCATACGTCCGACTAGTCAGCTACTAGTAGACGAGGTAATAAGCAGTTGAAGATACAAGAGATTGTAGCTTCAACTGCTTTTTTTTATTTCTGTAAGTGTTTTGTAGAAAAGGTTTCAAGACGTAAATAGAATTCGATATAATGAATAAAAAAACTAGAGAGGCATGTTTATGGAAACAGAATGGTTACGAACTTTTATAGTTGCTGCGAAAACAGAGAATTTTCGTGAGACGGCAGAACAACGTTTTATAACACAATCAACTGTATCGAAGCATATTCAACATCTAGAAAAAGAACTACAAACAACACTTTTTGAACGACAAGGGAAGAATGTGAAATTAAATCATATCGGTGTTCACTTCCTTCAACACGCTGAGAAAATGATGGCAACGATTGATGAAGGATTACAAAATACTAGATCCTTTTTGAATGGTTATACGTCCCAGTTAACGATTGGTGTTTCACCACAAATTGCTAATTCTACATTGCCTGCAATCATTCATACATTTCAACAGCAAAACCCTGCTATTCAATTAACGATCGAACTGTTAAAGTCCAATGAAATCGGAGAAGCGGTATATGCAGGCAAAGTAGATATCGGTTTATCAAAATTAACATCGACACGTGACATCCACACAGTCCTTCTCGCCCAAGAACCACTTCATTTGATTGCTCCGATATCAAAAAAGGCGACAGATGCACAGACTCTATTACAGCAAGAAACTATATTAACACATGAATATGCACCTTATTGGCAGGACATACAACAAGTACTACAACAATTCCAAAGCTATAAAAGTATGAATATTAATCAAACAGAGGTTATTAAAAACTTTGTTAAGCAAGGATTAGGGATTGCCTTTTTACCAAAGAGTGTAATTGAGGCTGAATCTCATCAGCAATTGCTTCATAGCTATTCGTTAAAGGAATGCGCCCATATTGTTTCGAATACCTATTTTTTAACGAAATATGTAACTGCGGATATTGAGGCGTTTTTAGCAGTCTGTCATCTGATTTACAAAGACGTTATTAGTGATTAATATGAGAGCTAGAGAGTAGATGTTCTTTCATTAAAGGGCAATTAGATTGAGTAATAGTATGAATGAAGCGCTTTTACTGTTTTTATTGTTTATAATATTTTTGAATCTCTTATACAAAGTTGGTGTAATTGAAAAATGAAAGTGTTACTTGTAGATGATGAAGAAAAGATTACTGAGGTATTGTCATCTTATTTTGAAAAAAACGGAGATCATACATATATTGCGCATACAGGAGAATCCGCAATTCAAATGATCGATCAAATACCTCTTGATATGATTATTTTAGATTTAATGTTGCCGGATATGGACGGAGAGGATATTTGCCAATATGTAAAATCAAATTACGATATTCCGGTGATTATGCTTACAGCAAAAATCTCTATTGATGATAAGGTAATTGGATTTGAAATGGGTGCAGATGACTATGTAGTTAAACCATTTCATCCTAAAGAAATATTAATAAGAGCTGAAAGGTTGTTACCTAGTTCACATAAAAAACAAATTATTATTTTAGGACAGTTGGAATTCCATAAAGATGAGAGAAAAGTATTTGTAAATCATCAAAGTATTCAGCTCACGCCACATGAATTTAGCATTTTACTATTACTGGCTGAAAATCCTAAAAAGGTTTTTAGCAGGGATGATATCATTCTAAAAATATATAGTTTTGATTTGAACATAAATCCACGTATTGTGGATCAGCATATTAAAAATATTCGTAAAAAAATGAAGGAAGAGTACATCCAGACTGTTTTTGGTTTGGGATACAGAATAAATGAAAAGGTTATAAATCAATGAAATTTCATATAAAAATTGCCTTAATTATAGCTATCTTTTCTACAAGCATACTTTTATTCATCACAGGGATATTACTTTATAAAGGTCATGAACATTTGATGATGCTTCATATTACAGATTCTAAAGAATTAATTCACCACTTTGACATGGCATTAAGGGAAACAGCAATGTGGTCATTAGGCCTTTTGCTTATTTTTATAGTAATTTCTAGTTTGTTAATTGCAAAAACATTAACGAAGCCTATCCAAGAACTGAATCACTTTGCGTTAAGACTAGTGCGTGGAGACCGTCACTTAAAGATAAGCTATACGATTAATGATCAAATTGGTCAATTAGGTAAATCACTGATGAAACTAGATGAAACGTTAAACGCTTATGAACTCCGTCGTAAAGAAATGACACAGGATCTTGCGCATGAAATTCGTAATCCATTAGCCTCGATTAAAAGCTACTTGAGTGCATTTGAAGATGGGATTTGGACAGCTACTCCAGATCGTTTGAAAGCATGTGTTGAGGAAATTGATAGGCTAACTCTTCTTGTTGGAGAATTGGATACATTAAATGATATTAATAATCCTACATTTAAGGTCATGATGAAAGAGCAACCGATTGCTAATGTAATCGAAAAGTCTGTTATTATGTTGGCAAGTGGATTACTTGAAAAAGAAATACAAGTAGAATTGGATTTAGACAAAACAATCAATGCAAAGGTAGATGCCTTGAGATTGAATCAAATTCTACACAATATTATAAAAAATGCAATGTACCATGTTCAAAAAGATGGCATGATATTAATCAAATTATTTAAAGAAAGTGACGATTATATAATACTTGTACATGATAATGGAATTGGTATGGATGAAGAAATAAGTAAAAAAATCTTTGAACGAAATTACCGAGTGGAAAACCGATATACTGGCAACGGTATTGGTATGACAATTACCAAAAAGCTAGTGGAAGCACATAACGGTACAATTTCCGTCAAAAGTGAGAAAAATATAGGAACAACATTTTGTATACAAATGCCGTTTTCTACATAATTCCTACACAACTGTTCTATATACTTTAGGTGAAAGGAATGGTTGACATGAGGAAAATAGCATTAGCAGCAGGTATTATTGCAAGTTTGGGCATACTTGGGGCTTGTAGCCAAGGGAAAAGTAACGATATGAAGGACATGGATCATTCCCCTATGAAGATGGAGGGTATGGAACACTCTTCAAAAGATATGAAAGACATGGATCATGACAAGATGAAGGACCATGAGAGTCATAGCAATGTCGTAAGTTTAAACAATTCGACAGGAGTAAATGAAGTAAAAGTCCCTGCTGAACTTAAAAGTAATAAAAAGGATGAAGTTGTATACACAGTTAGGGCACAAAAAGGAAAAACAGAAATATTCGATGGTGTTCAAACAAATACTTATGGGTATAACGGATCGTTTCTCGGACCGATGATTCGTCTTGAAAAAGGTGAAACTGTAAAGATTAGAACTATCAATGAACTTGATGAGAATACAACTTTTCATTGGCATGGACTAAAAGTGTCAGGGGAAAAAGATGGAGGGCCACAAAGCATTCTGAAACCTGGAGAAGAAAAAACTCTTGAATTTAAAGTGAATCAGGAAGCAGCAACGCTATGGTTCCATCCCCATCCACATGGAAAAACGGCTGAACAGGTATATAACGGGCTTGCAGGCTTAGTTTATATTGAAGATGATCATTCAAAAAGTCTTGGATTGCCAAATGATTATGGAAAGAACGATTTCCCTTTGATTTTCCAAGATAGAATATTTGATGATAAGAAGCAATTGAATTATAGCGCCACAATGAACACAGACGGAACGATTGGAGATACATATTAATTAATGGAACGCTCAATCCTAAATTGACTGTAAACAAAGAGAAAGTGCGCCTTCGTTTATTAAATGGATCTAATGCGAGAAATTATACCTTTAAATTGAATACAGAGGATTCATTTTTTCAAATCGCAACAGATGGTGGTCTCTTGAATGAACCGGTTTCTTTAAAAGAGATTACACTAACGCCATCCGAAAGGGCAGAAATCGTAGTTGACTTTTCAAAAATGAAGGACGTTAAAGACCTAGCTTTAATAAATGAGGATGGTTCTGTCCTTTTACCATTTGTAGTTACTGATCAAAGTGGAAAGACGAGTATGCTCCCTAAAAAATTAAATGATTTATCATTAGAAGGTAAAGAAGTAGATCTACCTGTTACAAAAAAAGTGGAACTCTTTGGAATGATGGACATGGTCACGATAAACGGAAAGAAATTTGATCCGGAAAGAATTGATTTTACCCAAAAACAAGGTGTTACTGAGGTATGGGAAATTTATAATAAGCCGGATATGATGGGCGGCATGATTCATCCATTCCATATTCATGGAGCACAATTTAAAGTAATCTCACGTGATGAGAAAAAGCCACCTGAAAATGAACAAGGATGGAAGGACACAATCTCCGTAAAACCAGATGAGACAGTAAAAATAGCTGTACAATTTAAACATAAGGGCATCTACATGTTCCATTGTCATATTTTAGAGCATGAGGATAATGGAATGATGGGTCAAATTCAGGTGGATTAATGCTTATTTGTGTTTTGATTAAAATCCTGTGTTAATTTTTTGATACAGGATTTTTCTTTTATGTTCTTGTAGTGAAAAGATATTTTTTTACGAGCGGATATTGAGGCAATTTAAACAGTTTGTCATCTGATATACAAAGAAACAGTAAATAACTTGAGGTACTAAATCTGTAATCGTACTTTAATAAAAAATAGAAGGTGTTTTTAGATGTATAGTTTAATGTCCAAAATAAGCCAATTCATTAGTGACCCTATTACAGTATTTTTGAACTCCTATGAACATTCTCCTTTCATTGTTGCGATTCTTCTTGGTTTAATAGGCGCTTTAGCACCTTGTCAATTAACGGGGAATATAAGTGCAATCACTTTTTATGGAAATCGGACATTTCAAACGAAAAATAATTGGCAAGAAATTGTATTTTTTATTCTAGGGAAAGTTGTTGTATTTAGTTTAATAGGTTTCTTCGCCTGGCTTTTCGGTCAGTCCTTTGAAACTGAGATGACTCAGTATTTTCCTGTTTTTCGCAAAGCAATTGGTCCAATCATGTTCATAACAGGGCTCGTGCTAATTGGAATTTTAAAATTGAAATTTCTAAATCAAATTCCTAAGTACATTCCGGCAGTTATAAAAGAGGGGAAATTGGGCTCCTTTCTGATGGGGGCTAGTTTTTCAATAGCCTTTTGCCCTACGATGTTTGTGCTATTTTTCGTGTGGTTAATGCCAACAGTCGTAAGCTCTTCGTATGGGGTAGTTTTACCGGCCATTTTTGGAATAGCAACTTCTGTACCACTACTAGTGATGCTGGGGCTTATTCATTTTTTTGACGCAAAAAGATTCATTATGCGTACAAGCATGAAAATGGGACGAGTGATTCAAATTGTAGCGGGTGTTATTCTGATTATTATAGGGGTAGCAGATACGATTACATACTGGGGATTGTATTAAAGAGGAAGAAGCGCCTTTGCCCCTATACGCTACAGAGCATTTAAACATCGAAATTGGAGTTGCATTCCATATTTTATCTAAAGGAGGGAATACATGATTGAACAATTATTGAAAGAGATACCTTTGCTAAAAGATTATCGAGAGTGGAAGAGAATTAATAAGGGGTTTTCTTCAGATGAAAAG
This sequence comes from Lysinibacillus sp. NPDC093216, assembly GCF_050280325.1. Lineage (NCBI taxonomy): Bacteria > Bacillati > Bacillota > Bacilli > Caryophanales > Bacillaceae > Lysinibacillus > Lysinibacillus sp. NPDC093216. Next base: position 154,963 of record NZ_JBNNVB010000007.1, read on the forward strand.
TATTTCATTTCTCTTAAAAATAGTAATGAAAAATATATGATAAGATTTTTTCCAATTAATCAATTTGAAGATAGAGAAAAGGAGTTTGCAATATTAAAAACAATTGGGACTTATACAAATAAAGCAATTAAAGCGATTGAGATTGGGGAAATTCAAGGTCGAGGTTATATAGTAACTACTTATATTGATGGGAATGATGTTGAAGCTGAATTGTTAGTATTAACAGAAAAAGAGCAATATCAATTAGGTTTTGAAGCAGGGCAAGAGCTTTTGAATCTACATAAGATACAAGCACCTAAACATATAGAATCATGGTATGAACGAAAAAGTCTAAAGCATAAAAAATATGTAGAGGCATATCTAGCATGCCCAATAAAAATTGATCAAGATGAAAAAATCCTACAATTTATAGATAATCATATGTTGTTGATGGAAAATCGCCCTAATATCTTTCAACATGATGACTATCATCCAAGTAATTTAATTGCACAGGAAGGGAAATTAAACGGAATTATTGATTTTGGGAGATATGATTGGGGTGATCCGATTCATGAATTTTTGAAAATCGGTATTTTCACACGAAATATTAGCGTTCCTTTTTCCATTGGTCAAATAAAAGGTTATTTTAATGGTGAAGAGCCAAATGATGAATTTTGGACTTTGTATAGTCTATATTTAGCCATGTGTGTATTTTCAACAGTTGTATGGACATTAAAAACAATTCCAGAAGATATGGATAATATGCGAAATAAAATTAGTATCTTCCTAGATGATCATCAGTATTTTAGTAATGTAAAACCAAGTTGGTATACATAAAACACAGACAGTTATTACGATTCTCCTTCTAACAGGAGAAAGGGGAGTTTAGTAAATATAGCGATATATACAACTTACAATATCTCGCATATCTCCTGTTAAAAAACAACCTTCTGCTTATGGTTGCCCAGGAGGTAAGCTGAATTTTTTGATTTTATTAATGGTAACGTGCTTTTATGTATAATAGAGTAGATACTGAAACATATACAGAAAGAGTGAAAAAAATGATTAGTGCAACATTATTATTTATCCTCGCAGGAATGGGCGAGATAGGGGGCGGCTATTTAATTTGGCTTTGGTTAAGAGAAGGTAAACCATTTTATTGGGGAATTATAGGCGGGATTGTGTTAGCTTTATATGGAGTTGTCGCTACTTTTCAGTCCTTCCCAACCTTTGGAAGGGTCTACGCTGCCTATGGAGGTGTCTTTATCGTCCTATCTATTTTATGGGGATGGGGAATCGACGGGAAAAAACCAGACAACTTGGATTTCGTTGGAGCTGGTATTTGTTTAATTGGTGTTTTGGTGATTTTAATACCTCGTTCATGATAGATAGTATGTTTTTATAACCTTCACAATTTGAGTAAAATCATGATTGTGAAGGGTTTTTTATTTTAAATTAAAAATTTAATTTAAAAAAATAAAAATTTTTGTAACGAATCTTCTTTAAAATCTATATATAAGTATCCACCGTTAAAAGTAGAGAGAGGAGGGAGGAAAGTGGAGGATTTAAGTGAAATATACAAATCTTATGCAGATGAAGTAAAGCGGTTTCTTATTTGTTTAACAACTAACGTGGATTTAGCTGAGGAACTAACGCAAGAAACTTTTTATCAAGCTGTAAAGTCAATTGACCGATACAATGGTGAATGTAAGATGTCTGTTTGGTTATGCCAAATTGCAAAGCATACATACTATAACCATTTAAAAAAGGAAAAACGTTATAGCCATAGTAGTGTAGAACAAATGTTGGAAGTGGGGTTGGATGTTCCATCTAATTCGGAATTACCAGACGTAGAGCTTGCCAATCGTACTACATTTATTTCCTTACATAGAGAAATTCATCAATTAAAAGAACCGTATCGTGAAATATTTTTACTTAGAACTTCCGTCAATCTTAGTTTTAAGGAAATTGGAGAGATATTCGATAAAAGTGAGAACTGGGCAAGGGTAACGTATTATCGAGCTAAATTAAAATTAGTAGAAAGGGTCCGAGGTGATCATGATGAATTGTAATATTATAAAGGATTTATTACCCTCATATATTGATGGAATTTGTAGTGAAGATACTACTAAAGTTGTCGAGGAACATTTACATCATTGTGAAGAGTGTCGATTGTATCTAGAAGTGATGGAGCAGCCAACAAATGATATTCTGCCAGAAGAAGTTATAATCGCAAAAGCACCATTTAAAAGAATAAATAAAAAGCGTCGTATTCAAGTTTTAATTTCCATTTTGATTACTTTTATTATTACAATTATAGGCTCTTTTGTTGTTCAAGAAGTGGGAGCTGTGCATAATTTCTTTTTTCCAAAGAATATGACAACTGTATATGTAACAGATGATAAGGAAGAGTGGAATGCAGTATATTTCGACAATAAAGAGTATTTTAAGTTTGATAGTATATTTTGGAACAAGGAAATCGTTAATGATGCAAATAATGACGGTGAAGTACTTCTAAGAATTAAAGATGCAAATGGTCAAGTTATAGTAGACGAATTTCACATTTCGCCCGGGAAAAGCAAGAAATTGGAGGGATTAAAGAAGAACGTAAACTATTACCTCGAGATTAAAGCTAAAAAAGGCGAATTTTTCATTAATGTAGTTTGAAATATTATTAGTTACAAAGTTATTTAACGTAAAAGTCATTGAAGAAGGATTTATAGAATTTGAATCGAATATTTTATAGTAATCCCAGAAATGTTTGGAGGTCGCAATTTTGCTACTTTATTTTTGAGATATATCATCCACCTAAAAATTTAAAGAAAATTTAGGAGCTGATATATGATGATATACAAAAATTCTCTTGATGGAATTTCTTCTGAAATGTTGAATGGCTTTTTTGTAGATTGGCCGAATCCACCTAATCCACAAACTCACTTAAAGCTGTTAACAAACAGTAGTAAGGTGGTCATTGCTTTAGATGATTATACGAATCAAGTAGTTGGATTTATAACAGCGATTAGTGATGGAGTTCTATCTGCTTACATTCCGTTCCTTGAAGTTTTGCCAGAGTATAAAAATAAAGGTATTGGCAAGGAATTAGTCAAACAAATGTTAAATGAACTTGATGATATCTATATGGTTGATTTGTGTTGTGATGATGACTTAGTTCCTTATTATGAGAAGTTTAGAATGATAAAATCAAACGGGATGCTCGTTAGAAATTACGAAATGCAGTCTGGAATTAAATAAACATAAAGAAAAACGCTTGGATATTTCCAAGCGTTTTTACGTGCTTCGTTACTCATCGAAGCTTTCTGTGATTTCATTTGTGAAATGGCTGTTATTTTTTTATTGCAACAAAGCGTAATCTGCAATAATCAGCAACCCATTGATGATCCTGATAAAATTTTGGCTTTAATAATTCTTCACATTTCTCATAAATCTGTTCTTTTTCAGTTTCTGATAAATGTTTTAGCATATTATTACTGAACATCACTAGCCAATTACGTAACCCATCCTCGCCTTGAAGGGGTGTTGGGCGCTCATATAGCGTAATCATTTCAACTGTAAATCCAGCGCCTTCCAACTTCGCCTGATATTCTTCTAAAGTTGGAAAATACCATGGGAAATAATCCTCGATATAAGAAAATTTTAATTCCTCCATACTTTTTTGCAGTGCCCAAACAATAGAAGCAATATTACCGTGTCCACCCATTTCAGCGACGAAACGCCCACCTTGTTTTAGTGCATTGTAAATATTTTGAATGACTTCATTCGGCTGTTTCATCCAATGTAATGCAGCATTTGAAAAGACTGCATCGAATTGATTTGTCATCTGAAGTGCGGTAGCATCCATTGTGTGAAAAGTAATGTTTGGGTATTTTTGCTGTGCAGCGATAATCATGTCATGGGAAGCATCAATCCCTTGAACATTGGCACCAAGAGCTGCAATTTCATGGGCTAAATCACCTGTGCCACAGCCCATATCTAAAATTTCCTCATTTTTTTGTGGTGTAAGCAGATCTATTAAGCTCCCTCCAAATTTTGCAACAAAGTCATGCTTTTGATCATATAAATCGGCATTCCATATTGTTGTCATTTCCCTCATTTCCTTTCTTTGAGCTTACCAAAGAGTTTAATTGAACAGAAATGCGTAAAATGATCAGTTTTGATTCCATATTGGAATATAGAAGGGATAAGCGCTGTAATAATGCGATACCGCCTTCGAAAATACCCATTGACTCAATCGGTTCATTGAAAGCCCCTGCTGGAATGTAATCAACCTCACGTTATGCTGATAGCCAATATTTTTTTATTAATTCGCATACTTTATTGTGTTACTAAGATAATGTTGTTTTTTTGTCAACGTTTTTCGGATAAATAGGCACCATTTGTCAATACGAGTAATATGATATAAAAAAATAAGGGATGTGGTACGGTGAATTGGTTAATCATTTTGGCTTTTACTTTTTCTTCCAGCATTGACAATTTGGGTGTCGGTCTTTCTTACGGAATTCGTAAGATAAATGTTAGATTTGATAAAAATATTTTAATCACGGTTATTTGTTTTCTTATGAGTATGGGAGGCATTTCATTTGGTGTATGGATGTCAAAAATTCTTCCAGGTATGCTTCCTGTGATCATTGGAGCGTTATTATTATTTATCATCGGAATTCGGATAATTCTGTTGGCTAAACCGCGGAAACAAGAGACTTCAATAGTGGATAGTAACAATGAAATGCAGTCCAATAATGTTCAAGGTATTTTAAGAAATCCCGAGGAAGCTCATTTCAATAAGTCTGGGGAAATTGGATGGGGAGAAGCTGTACTTCTCGGTATTGCCTTATCGGCAAATGCACTTACGAATGGGGTAGGTGCAGGTTTACTCGGTCTTTCGCCGCTTGTCATCTCGATACTTGCTGCAATTGGGAGTTTTATTACTGTTTGGTTAGGTGTCAGTTTAGGAAGTAAAGTAGCAGATGTTCGGATCGGCACATTTACTGTAGGTCAATTTGGAACAATTATTAGTGGAGTAATGTTGTTAATAATTGCTTTTGCAGCATTCTTTTAACTTCTTTAGTGGACGCAATTATGTGTCGGGACTTAAATGGTTTATGTGTTGACAAAATGTCAACGTAATTATACACTTCTTGAGAATGATAATTTAACATATTTCAGAGGGTGTTCAAACATTTGTACTTGTCGCTACGCTTTTGGTACAAAAGACATCCGCTGAAATAGAGGAACTCAGTTCTAAAAACGCCACGTCCTGTGGCATTTATTTACAAAGCCTCCGGTGGATGTCACGGAATTATGCCGAGGTATAATTGATTTATTAGACGACTGCTTTAAGTCACGTTAGTCACCGTAAGAAGGGAGAATCGAAAATGGCTGAACAGAGTAACAGTAATACTCTAGGTTTATTACTGAGACAGTTATTGAAAGAACGTTCATTATCTATGCGGAAGTTTAGTGAACTCACTGGAATCGATACAGCTACGATCTCACGGATAATAAATGATAAGAGAAAAGCGACACCACAACATTTAGAAAAATTTGCTGACTGCCTTGAAGTTCCTTTAATCAATCTTTTTGAAGCAGCAGGATACCCGATTGAACAGAAACAAGAAGAGTCAGATTCAGATGATATTCATACGTCTGTTGATGCAATACAAGCTCTTCTTAAGTCTTCAAATGTTTACGATAATGAATTTTCGGTGTCCAATGTTGAACAGAAACTTGAAAGCTATGGATTATATGCGCAAACAGAAGAAGGTAAAAATACGATTCTTAAGGATTTTGACGAAAAAATTAAGAGTGTAGGAAGCATTGGCCCTTTTATAAACCAATTAAAAGAGTTATATGGAAAATTCACATCGGGGAAAGGAACACTTTTTGAACTAACTTTAATTGGAAGTACATTATTATATTTTATTATTCCAGTAGATGTAATACCGGATTATTTATTTCCTATTGGTTATTTAGATGATGCAATAGCTGTACAGCTTACTACAAAGGCGTTACTAAATAGAATAACTTAGATTTTAACTTCTTTTAGCGTGCGCAAACATCCGCTGAAAGAAGTAAAAGCCTCCGGACGCAATGATACCGTGGCATAATTGAAATGATAGGTGGATTGATTTATGAGAAGAAGCAAAAAGAGCCGTAAATGGCTAAGGAATTTGTTCTTAGCATTCGCATTAGTAATCGTAGCAGGGATTATTTATGGGGTTTACCAATACAATAGTGGATTGGCTATGGCAGACGACAGTCATATAAACGATAACGAAAAGGCGTTTGATCCATTTGAAGGTGCGGATGTGCAATTTGGTCAGATTAATGTGCTATTAATAGGCAGTGACGCTAGAGATGAGGATGGTAGATCGGATAGTTTAATGATTGCACACTATGATCAAACGACAAATGATGTCAAACTTGTTTCGATTATGAGGGATACGTATGTCGACATCCCAGATTACGGAATGAATAAAATAAATGCTGCTTTTGCTTTAGGAGGTCCTGAACTTGTAAGGAAAACAATTAAGCAAAATTTTGATATTGATGTAAATTACTACGCTCTCGTGGATTTTAAAGGATTCCCTAAACTTATAGATCTTTTAGCACCTGATGGGATAGAGGTTGATATTCCTTATGAAATGTCTCATGGAATTGGTATGACATTACATCCTGGGGAACAAGTTTTACATGGTAACGAGTTATTAGGTTATGTACGATTCCGCCATGATCGTTTAAGTGATTTTGGGCGAGTGGAACGCCAGCAAGAGGTTTTAGGTAAGGTGAAAGAACAAATCGGTGTTTCAAGCTTAATGAATTTGCCAAAAATACTTGGCGTTGCAGATTCCTACATTGATACAAATGTAGATAATAAAACGATCCTTACAATTGCAAAAGGGATTGTAAATGGAAAATCTAAAGATATTGACACTTTACGAATTCCTGTTGCAGATGCTTATGAAGACAAACGTGTCGATGTAGGTGACGTTTTGGATATTGACTTTGATAAGAACAAACAAGCATTAGAAGACTTTTTATCATCAAAGGACAATGGGAAAAATGACTAAGAGACTTGATGAGACAAAAGGTAACAATATAATTAAATAGTCAGCAGGGCAAAAATTAGAGTATGTTTTGAAAAATTATTTCAAAACATACTCTTTTGTTATTTTATGTTTTAATTGAGGTTCTTATATCTTGTAGTTAAAGTAAAGAAAGGTTATTTAGCAATATGAATAACAGTTAATTTCATTTTTTGATTATCTGGATTTAATTCATATTGTTCCCCAGACTTTGTAGTAATTGTTGCTGCTTCGCCTGTATACTTTTCATCCATATAAGCGAAGACAAAATTCTCAGTTTCAATAGAAATCATTTCACCAGCTTTACCTTCGACAAAATGTTGTAAACTGTATCCAGCTGTACTATATGTAAAAACAGCAATGGTTGGTGAATCATCGACTTCTAAAGCAAAAACAGTTAATCCATCTCCGTTAAACCAAAAATCTTTTTTTGTAATGAGAGGTATATTTTTATCGAGTGTATATTCTTCAAAAAGGTTAAATTCAATCACCTTCCATAGATTCTCTTGTGTAGGGTATTCCTCTTTTGTCCATGTAGAGACTTGCGTAACTTTTCCGTGTTTATCAACTCTAAGATTGACGCCAATTTGAGGTGTTTCCATTGCATGCACACTAAACTGACCAACTGTATAGCCAGGCTCAAAATGCTCAGGCGTTACCGAAAATTGTTGATTAGGATGTGTTTGGTTCAAATAAGCTTCTAATTGAATATACCTTTCTGCATGAGTTTTGATTTTTAAAGTAGGATAGTAAACAATATAGCTTATATAACTGATAATCAGTAGAATAATAATAGCTAATACGCATTTTTTTCGTTTTCTAAAAATGAAAGCGATTAGTAAAATAATGATTAATAGAGCAAGAGCAATCACGCTAAAATAAATTGATTCAGCTGGTGTCAATTCTATACCCCCTCGAATAAAACCAGTTATTATTTTTAGCATAGCAGAAGAAAGTAAGATAAAACACATAAAGTCGTTAAATATCCATTTAAAGTCAAAATTATAGAGGGAGATAGAAAAAAGGTAGCTGACGAATTCATCAGCTACCAATCTTATTTTTCAAGCTTTGTTAATGTTTTACCGCTCCAACCAAAGATAATCGTCAAAATTGGTCCGAGTAGACAGAAGAAGGTAAATGGCAGATAAGTTGTTGTTGGAATATCTAGTACACTAGCTATGAAAATACCACAAACACTCCACGGAACAAGAGGATTGACTACAGTACCTGCGTCCTCCATAACACGGGATAAATTTTTAGGGGCAAGTCCAACCTTCTCAAATTGTGCTTTAAAAGCTTCCCCAGTAAGTAGGATAGATAAATACTGCTCACCAATTAATGTGTTAACACCAATCCCCGTAATAGCAGCTCCTGTAATGACAGAGCCAGCACTTTTAAAGAGGCTCTCTACCTTCGCTAAAATACTTTGAATAATGCCGAGCGTAAATAATAGACCACCCATTGTTAATGCTAATAAGACTAAGGCAATTGTAGATAGCATACTGTTCATACCACCACGACTCAGTAATGCATCCACGTCTTTATTCTCCGTAGTAGATACATAGCCTTCAAAAAGCATTTTAAAGACATTTGAGAGTGCAATCGGTTCTTGTATGTAGGCAAGTCCAACACCAAGAATTGAGACGACTGCGAGTGTGATAAGTGCAGGCGCTTTATAAAAAGTCATAATAACAAGAACAACAATTGGCAATAATGTATACCAATGAATAAGACCAGTTGACAGTAATCCATCTTTAAATTGCTCAACTGTTTCAAATGAAGTATTTGCTTCTGTTGGCGATAATATTGCATAAAGAACGAATGAGATTGCGAATGCTGGAATCGTTGTCCAACCCATATTTTTAATATGCTCGAAAAGATCGACGACAACCGTACCAGATGCAAGATTGGTTGTATCCGATAACGGAGACATTTTATCGCCAAAGAAAGCTCCTGAAACAATCGCACCAGCTGTTATCGCTAAAGAGATGTCCATTGCACCGGCAATTCCCATAAAGGCAACGCCTACAGTTGCTACAGTAGTTAAAGAACTACCAACAGAAACACCAACGATACTACAAATCAAAAATACGATTGCAAAGAAAAAGCTTGGTGTAACTGTTAAAAAGCCGTAGTAGATAAGTGTTGGAATCGTGCCACCCATAATCCAACTCGAAATTAAAATGCCAATAAAGAAGAAAATAAAAACTGCCCCAAGTCCAGCACTTGCACCAGCAATCATACCAGTTTCAAGCTCACGAAAAGGAACTTTTTTTAGTAATCCATAGGCAATTAAAAGTGAAATGACAAGAAAAATAGGTATATGGGGTGTTGCTTTTAAATACCCAATACTGACTGCCATCGTGGCAATTATTAATATAATTATAAAGCTTGCCTCAATAAATCGAGGGTTACTCTTAGCTTCTATTCGAAACATGCTAATCCTCCTACTAGTTACTTCTTCGCTTCAACGCGGTGAAGCCTAAAAGAATTATAGCACGCTAATAAATTTTGTCAATTGGCTGATAAATTTCGCCGATGAAATCGATAGTATTTCTCCTTGGTGATTTTTTAAAACTGGACCTTAATGGCTCATCACCAAAAGTTGTGGATGACATTCATTAAAACGTATGCCTTGTATATTAGTTGATTGGAGTGGAGACTGGGCGACTCCTTGGGGATTAGCGTCACAGATGAGACCCTGCAGCCAAGCGAAGCGGCTCATCGGACGCCCCCAGGAAGCTTTGCTCTGTGCGAAAGCGAAGCGTCAGCAACAAAGCGCCCAGTTGGAACGGAAATCAACCACACGTTATGGTAATGATCCACCTTAATGAATACTGAAATAATCCCATGCATTTTTGACAATTAATGTACAAGTCATGATGATAAAAATAATACGCATCATTTTTGTCCCACGTTTTAGCGCAAATTTTGAACCCATTATCGCACCGAAAATCATGACGAAGCCCATAGGTAAACCGTATAAAAAATTAACCTTGCCTAATAGTAAAAACATAGCAAGCGCGGCTAAGTTCGACGTGAAATTAAAGGCTTTTGCATTACCCGCGGCCTGCAAGAAATCATTTCCCATCATTAGTAAAAGGAAAATAAAAAAAGAACCAGTGCCAGGTCCGAAGAAACCATCGTAAAAGCCAACAGCAGCAAAAGCGCCAACAAAGGCAATTTTTTTAACAGTACTTAATGTCTGCTCTTCAGGTTTCTGACCCCAATCTTTTTTGAAAACCGTATAAGCTGTAACTAGTACGAGCATAACAAGCATTAGAGGCTTTAAAATAGCTGGCGATACGAGATGCACAGTATATGCACCAATGAATGAACCAATAAAAATAAAAGGCATTATTTTCTTATTCTTTTTCACATCAACCTTGCCAGCTCGTAAAAAAGTTAACATGCTAGTCCCATTGCTAATTGTATTGGCGAGTTTGTTTGTGGCAATTGCTGTACTTGGGGGTAAACCAACAGCTAAAAGCGCAGGTAACGAAATTAATCCTCCGCCACCGACAATCGCATTTAAAAAGGATGCGATAAAGCCAAGTACTAAAAGGATTACAAGTGATAGTAAATCGATGTCCATATATGTGATACCCACATCCTTATTTGTAAGATAAACTTTTCTTATAACAGTACTGCGAATTGTAATAAATGACAATGGAGGAATGTAAATATCGTTTACAATTCCTTAACATTGAAAACGATGAAAAAATTGAAGAAAAAATTGTTTTTTCAAGTATTTTTATAAAAATGAAAGAAAAAACGGTAATATTTAAAGAAAAATCGATAAATTTTTGTTATCGAGTTTCCAATGTTTTCAACTTGGAAAAGTACCTAAAAATAATTGTGGCGAATTTTATATTACATTTTTGTAAATTCAACTATTTTATCTTTAAAAATCTGTAGAACTATGTGAAAGTTTTGTTATGATGATTGCAGAAATCGTCAATATTCATTCAACAGGAGGAACATGATGTTCAACTCAAACAAGCAAGATCCATTTTTTAAGGCATTGTTAAACATTTCTAAAAACGTGAAAGAAGGTATTTATTACGCTCATAACGCACGTATTGAAAATATAGATTCACTAAAAGAAATCGCAGACACAATGAAGCGATATGAAACAAGTGGAGATAAATTGATTCACGAGCTTATCGTTATGCTAAATAAATCATTTATGACACCTATCGAGCGTGAAGATATTTTATCACTTGCCAATAAATTAGATGATGTTATTGATGGAATGGAAGGCTGTATTGCTCATTTTGACATGTACAATTTAACAGAAGTTACAGACCCGATGCGCCAATTCTTAACATATATTGCGAAAAGTACAGACGAAATGGTCCAAGCAATGGAGCTATTAAATAGTAAAAAGCTTGTTGAAATGCGTAAACATGCTATTCAAATTAAGGACTATGAGCGTGAATGTGATGAAATTTTCCGCTCGTCTATGAAGCAATTATTTATTCAAGAAAAAGATCCGATGCGCATCATCGTCTTCAAGAGTATTTACGAACAATTTGAAGATATTGCAGACTACTGTCAAACTGTAGCAAATACAATTGAAACAATAATTATGCGTAACGCGTAAGATGGAGTGTAAGAAATGGATACGATATTACTGATAACAATATTAGTCGTTTTATTTGCACTTGTTTTCGATTTTATTAACGGCTTCCATGATACGGCCAATGCAATCGCAACTTCGGTATCAACAAGGGCATTAAAGCCACGTACCGCAATATATATGGCTGCAATTATGAACTTCATTGGAGCTATTACATTCGTTGGGGTAGCAAAAGCATTAACAAAGGATATTGTTGACCCATTCAGCTTAAATGCTTTTAATGGAGATACTACAGGTTCTGTCGTTATTTTAGCGGCATTATTATCAGCGATCACATGGAATTTAGTAACGTGGTACTTTGGAATTCCGTCTAGTTCATCGCATACATTGATTGGTTCTGTGGCTGGTGCTGCCATTGCGGCAGCTGGCTTTAATGTTTTGAACTATAGTGGCTTTATTAAAATTCTTCAGGCGCTTATTTTCTCACCATTACTTGCGTTTGCAGCCGGTTTCTTAATGATGTCTTTATTTAAAGTGTTATTTAAGGATATGAATTTATATCGAACGAATAAAGGCTTCCGGACAATGCAAATTGGTACAGCCGCTTTACAATCATTTACACACGGTACAAACGATGCACAAAAGGCGATGGGGATTATTACGCTCGCTTTAATTGCGGGAGGCTTGCATCACACAGACGATATTCCTTTCTGGGTACGTTTTGCAGCAGCATGTGCGATGGGTCTTGGTACTTCGGTAGGTGGTTATAAAATCATCAAAACAGTTGGCGGCAAGATTATGAAAATCCGTCCAGTAAACGGGGTAGCAGCAGACCTTGCTTCTGCATCCATCATCTTCGGTGCGACATTAATCCATTTACCAGTATCTACAACACATGTTATTTCTTCATCTATCATGGGAGTAGGAACAGCACACCGTGTAAGAGGTGTTAAATGGGGCATGGCACGAAAAATCGTGACAACATGGGTAATCACCATGCCAATTTCCGCAGTCATGGCGGCAGCTATTTATTTCATATTAAGTTTATTTTTCTAACATAGTGGGAGGAATGCACAAATTGCGTGCATTCCTTTTTTTGTTTGATTAATAAGTAGGCTCGACGGATAGATATGGCAAGGTGAGGATAGGCCGAACAGGGCGAAGCGACGGAAAATCTGAGTAAACCGATGGATAGAAAAGGCGAAGCAGGAAAGACCGAGCAGACACTTCGCATAAAAAAACGTATGGACGTATCGCACACAAAACAACCTCAGAACGCTGTACTATCAACATTTTGAGGTTTATGTGTGCTCAAATTAGCATTTAGGAACGTTTATTTGATTTTGTTTTGTATATAGTAAAAACTTTATTCAACTAAAACGCTTATGTATTTAAATAGGCTTTGGTAGATTATAAATAATCTACTCAATTATTATTAGCATTCGCTTCCTTTACAATTTGCTTTAAGTATCCTTTTGGAATAGATCTAGTCATTAAGATATTATTCGTAACTGATTGTCCATCAATCATTGTAATTTCAAGTAAAAGTTTATCCTTCGAACTAAGTTTGTATGGTTCGTGGATAAGAATATCTACTGAACTTCCTTGTGTAAGTGTGAGTGGAAAATCAACTTCCTAATTATTCTGCTCGAATGATATCGTAGCTACACTATCATAATGACCGATTGAATCAATCGTTTCATCTTTAGAGGATGTATACGTATAGCGAGGCAAATCATCATTCTTTATTACGTCTATTGCCTCACCTTCCATTAGTAGAACAAGTGTTGTTTCAATTGGATAATAGTTTTCAAATGAAATTTCAACAGGTAATGTACGCCCTTCTAATGAAAGAAAGTAGGAGAGCAGTTCGTCTGTTAGTTCAACTACATCTTCTCGTAGCTCATAGCCATTTTATACTGCTAATACTTCTGTAAAATTAGTTTCCCGATCCCAATTACCACTGTTTAGTGGAGGGTAAAATCCTTTTGTATTATGTGCAATTTCCATTAAATACGTATCGTTATTTTGTTCAACTATGTATGAAACGGCTAATGTTTTACTTACTTCGTCAAGTTGAACGGACATCACAATAGGTTCTTCAACGTGTGCTTTAGGACAAAACCAATATACACCAATTGCGCCTATCACTACTAAAATAATTATGGATTTCTTCATCAATTATAGTACCCCCAATAATATAACACACCATAATTAACCTATTTTACCACAATTGTGATGCAGGGAGTTTTCAAAGAGTTGTTTTTGGCACGCTACCAGACTTCTGGTTAATTCAAACCTTTTAAATACCACGCATTCATAGTAGAATGATCAGAACCTGATAGTGGCTCATGTAAAAGTGTAAATCCAAACTTTTCATATAATATACATGCAGTTTTTAATTCATGCATTGTTTCTAAGTAGCACTTTGCATAATGTTTAGATGCAAATGATAAAGCTGTTTCCATTAGCATCTTTCCAAATCCTAAACCTTGTGTTTTTGTACTTAAGTATAGCTTTTGCAATTCACAAACTTTATCATGTTCGTTAAACGGTGCTATACCAATTCCACCAACAACCTCTCCTTCCATTTCGACCACCCAATAGTTCGCATGTTTTAAATTATTATAATACTGGTGAAGGTCGTTAAGTTGAGGGTCAAAATAAGCTGTCCCTGGAATTGCTAATTCTAGTGATTTTAGTGAATCTTGTATTATTTCCTTTACTATTGCATTGTCTTCTTTTCTAATTTCTCGAATTATCATATATAATCTCCTTCAATTCGGTTAATAATAAAGATTGCGAAAGATTTTTGAAAATGGCATCCCTATAATGTGGACAAAGACCACGTTGTAAGGATATAGTTATATTAATGTTAAATGTGGACAAAGTCAACTAAAGGAGAATTTATGGATAAAGAGATTATTTATGATATCAGACAATTCAATCGATTTTATACAAAGGTACTTGGTTTATTTAATAACCAAATTCTTGATACAGATTATTCATTGACTGAAGCACGAATACTATTTGAAATAAGCGAGAGAACTGAGTGTATTGCCAATATTCTCGTGCAAGAACTTAATATTGATAGAAGCTATATGAGCAGAATTTTACGTAAATTAGAGAAGGAAGAATTAATAGAGAAAAAAAGCTCAACAATCGACAGTAGAAAAAGCCTTCTCTTTTTGACAAAAAAAGGAGAGGAACTGCTGGGTCAAATTAATATTCAGTCAGATGACCAAATAATTCAATTGTTTAATGGACTAACTGATAGTGAAATTAATGATATTCGTAATTCGATGATGGTAATAAGAGAGAAATTACATAAAAATAGATTTTAAAAGTTTTTAAATTTTTAATTGATTTTGGGAGAGATGTTTAACTAACGTGCAGCTTGGTTGAATAAGGGTTGTAACATTCTTCCATGTAATTCGTCATAATGACTAGTAGGTAAGAAGGAGTGATGTTCTTTTTATTAAGTTATAGAACTAACGGAGCAGGTTTATGAAAGGTAGCAACTTTAATTATTTTTATTAGAAACACTGTAATCTATATTGAAATGAAAAGTTATTTACGGCGCAAGATTGTGATAAACAAATGATGGAGGAGAAAAATGGGTGTTAAAAGAAAATTCGGAGCACTAATTATAACGAGTGTTATTGTAATGTCTGTGGTATTTTGGTACGCGCAACAAAAGCCATATAATACAGAGCAAGTTATAGACTCATTGTGGGATAAATATGAAGTACAAAGCACTCAAATTGGTGTTACTGATCCGGTTATATCGATAGATGTATATGATAAAAATGATATACCTGAAGTTGAAAAGTATTTAAAAGCCAAATTGTCTAAAGATGATTTAGAACACTATGAAATCGAGGTATTTTCTCGGTGGTCGTGAATTTTTTGGTGAGACCACAATAAATCATTTTCCAAAATTGGGCGCGATTTTGGAAATAGCGTGGCTGTTCATATTCAACTCCCATGAAAGAACTTAATCATCTTTCATTTTCTGTGGTGAAGTGCTGATTTTTGTGCTTCATGGATGGCTAACGGGGGCGATTGTTCAATTAGAGCAATCGCTTTTTCACTAACGGACAGATTAGTTAAAGAAACAATGATATATTATCAAAGAAGTCAGAGGTTAAAAAAGGAGATTAAAATGGATATTAGGAAACTTAATAAAGATGAAAAACTTCCAATGGAATTGTTGCTATTGGCTGACCCTTCACGAGAGATTATTGAGGAATATGTCAATAGAGGCGAATGTTTTGTAGCTGAAATCGAACAGCAAATTATTGGAGTTTATGTATTACTTCCAACAAGACCAGAAACAGTGGAGCTGGTGAATGTTGCAGTCGTAGAGGAGCAACACGGTAGAGGTATAGGGAAACAGTTGGTAATGGATGCAATTAAGGTAGTTAAGACAAAAGGATACAAAACAATAGAAATTGGAACTGGAAATTCAAGCATAGGGCAATTGGCTCTTTATCAAAAATGCGGTTTTAGAATAATTGGTGTTGATATGGACTTTTTTGTTAAGCATTACCCAGAAGAAATTTTTGAGAACGGTATTCAGTGCAGGGATATGGTTCGTTTATCTCGAGATTTATAGGTTGAAAAAGGGGGAATATTGTTCAACTTGACTTTACACATGATAATTATGGTGAGATTTTCGTAAGTATCCATGTGTTAATTATGCAGATAATACTTCTGCGCAAGGTACCGAAACATTTTTCGCTAAAACACTAGGTGATATGCATCAAGAAGGCATTGATCTTGCGACGTTTGTAAACAATCAAATTGTTAAAAACGTAAATATGAATGATTCTAGTTGAGCTAGGCTTCCTATCAAATAGTAAAGATCGAGCTAAACTGACAGATAATCAATATATTGAGCTATTTGCTGAATCTATCTACAAAGGAATTTTGGAATATTACTCAAAACAATAGTAAAAAGGGCTACACGGTTCATTAAAGTGTACCCTTTGTAAAGGACATTTTGAAAAAAGCTTGGCAACCTTTTGGAGCTGCTGTCTGTATTTTGCAGGCGGCAGCTTTTTCAAGTTCTATTGCCCTCGATAATGGTTGTAATACATCATATAACTTTTCACTTCTTTTACTTCTTCTAATGTTTCGCACGCTTTCATATTGGTTTCATCTTTAAAATGACCGAAGAGGGATTCTTGAGGGGCGTTTTTCATAGTTCTTAAATAATCTAATTAAGCTAACGGTGCAGGTTAGTTGAAGAAGAAGGAGTAGAAGGTTACTTTAAACAAAGATACCAAAGTGAAACTATAAATTTCAAAACTATATTGAATGAATATCTGAAAGAAAATGTTCAGTAAGGTGGGGGCATTCTGATGTGAGAAATTAATAAAGGGTCACCAGGCTGGGAGGGCGACCCTTACATCGGAAATGTTAATACCCTGTATTTAAGAAAGTAGCGCCGACAATAATTAGAAGTATAAATAGAACAACAATTAAGGCAAATGCAGAACCATTACCATAACCGCCGCCGGAATAGCCGCAGTTACCAATGCCACCAACATTTCCGCCATAGTATCCCATAAAAAACACCTCCTTTCTACAATATATAATATGTTGGTTGCGGAGAAGGAGTATGGTTGTTAAACCATTGAGCTATAGGCTTTAAAAAATATATTTTCGTGAGATAAAACCATTAAAAAAAGGCCACTTGGGATGGAGTGACCCTTAGTAAAAAGAATAGGAGGTGTAAGGCTAAATTAGCTTTACCTTAATATTATTATGATGTGATAGCTATATTTGTATAGTGAATTGCCTGTGAAATTAGGTGTGATTGGAAGAATTGTCGATGATATAAAAAAGACACCGAAATGTCTTATGTATTTTCAAATTAAGCTTATGGACAACTTTGAATTTGTAGAGTTAATCATAATAGTTAAATTCAAAACCGTCTTCTGGTTCGCCAACTTCATATCCCAATAATTTTGTAGCTCTATTCTTAAATAATGTAATCCATTCATTCCATTCTTCTGATGGTAATTTAGCATAGAATTGTAATCCACTTGATTCAATACTTACTTCTATCAATTTACAATGTGAACCATACCACTGTGGACAGCCGTTTACAAAGTTGTTCCAGTTAGGCATTTCTCTATATAAACGCTCCAACTTATCCCAAACTTCTTGTGGGGCAGAATAATGAATATTCAAATTAATATTGTATATTTCCATATGTCCTCCTTTTAATATTTAGATTTATAAGTTGTTAATTCTTGATTTTATTCGCTAATTCAACCAAAAGTCGAACTTCTGAATCTTTGATAAGCTCATACACTGAATTTGAATATCCCATATCTACTAATATCCTTGCAGTAAGATGAGCAATACTATTTTTATCTGTGTATTTAGAAAATAATATCTAACGCTTTTTTAACACTTTCAAAAAAATCATCGAAGCTTATGCCTCTCAAAATTTACCTTCAATTAAATTTAGATTATCACAAGAGGATAAAGAGAAGATGTTTAAAATGAGAAGGACTGTATGCTATTAAGAGTGCAAGGTTATTATTTTTTATTAGATTTACCAATAAATGTAGTAATTGAGAAAGCTATTCCTTCATACTTAAAAGCTTATACCATTTACATAGATAGCTATCCAGAATTAGAGAGTGATTCAAAATTTAACAATTTATTTAATTGGTATATAGGAATGGCTTAACATAATAGGAAGAAGCGGTTTAGATCAAAAAATAATCTTGCCGCTTCTTTTTATATGACTGAAGTGGTTATTCCTTAAAAAATGTACAAAGTTACACTTAAATGTTAAGAGTGATGCTGTCTCCGTTTATGAGATTATACACGGAATTGAGCTGCCAATTCCCTTAACTCCTCTGCCAAGTTTGCAAGTGCATAAGCAGATGATGAAATTTCCTCCATTGATGCCGTTTGTTCTTCGGTCGTAGCAGAAATACTTTCTGTGCCTGCTGCGTTAGATTTAGTTATGGAGTGGATCGAATTCACACTACCGACAATTTCTTCGGTGCCTGCTGAAAGGTTGTTATTGTTAAGGGTAAATGGTATGCGGGAGAGGATAATTAAAGTAGATTGACACGTTGGATAATGAAGTAAATTGCAAATAAGTGAGGAATAAGAAGAGCGAATGGAATGAATATAGTTCCATTCGCTTTTTTGGTTTGTGTGATATGAAATAACCGTGTCTAACTTTTAGGGGTCACTTCAACAGTTACTTGTTTTTCTTTATCCTAAAAGGATGACACTTTATTCTTAAATCTAAAGGAAAAGGAATCAAGGCAAGTGAAAAAAATCTCGTCCATTTATTTACTATCTTTCTTCCCTAAATTTCAAGAACAAAATGTTTTTCTTTTTAAAAGTATGAATAATTCAGGATGAAAATGAAGACAAATAAAATAACACGATTGAATTGTTAAAAGTAGTTGTAATTGCTTCAAAAGAAAGTGCAGTACTACATGCAGGTAGAATGGTAGTAAATGTTAAATATTCTGGAAGAGTTTGTACGAAGAATGATTGGCTGGATATAACAAATAATAAATCTCTTACTTAAAATGATGTTTTTATAATACCAGATACTAACTAAACAACTCTAGGTTCACTCCCCGAGAAACAAAAAAAGCGCACAACTCGTTAATGAGCCAATGCGCCTTTTTGTATTTATGTATTTCAATAAATACTAAATGCCCCACCTAGTAGCACATTTTGAACTATCTTTCACGTGCTACATAACACTTACCATCCATCATTTTATCGCATTTTACCTTTGTTTCGTATATTCTATCATCCCATCCTCTTTCTTGTACTATTACATACTTGTCATTTGCCCCGCTATTTACAAATACAAAATGTTCAGCGTTCGGATATAAGTCCTTAACATAAACATACTCAGTCCATGCATTCGCTGATACTGCAGGAATTAGTATAGCCCCTGATAAAGCCAGTGATCCTACCATTTTTGAAATTTTTGATTTAAACATAATTAACTCTCCCTTTACATTTGTTTTTTCTATTAATAAGTTGCATTTAATAGAATAATACAACCATAACACAACGAAAATGAAAATGTTGTCGAAAATTGTAGTTGTTTGAAAAAATTACAAATATTACCCATTTCGCCACGCTTTTTTACTTAGTACCACCAACCATGATCACCAAGCCACTTCTAGAATGTCCTAAAAAGAAATGAACAAAATCCGTTATTTTTGATTAATAATTTTTTAAGAGTTAGAAATACATATAGATCTATGATCTTTATGAAGGTTAATAGATGGTAGTCTATCGGTAGAGATTTATGCGCAAAATAACTATACAACACGTGATATAGACACTGTATCTTCTTCAAGTATTAGACTCTGCGAAGACTTAAAAGGTATGGGGTTTGATAAATTTTCACGTGTTTTTATATTGGAGGAGTTGGAGCTAGTCATAATGCTATGCGTAGTTCATCCATGGATTCTACGCAAATGAGTTAGTGGTCTTCAGTATTGTAGTCTTTCCCGGTACGGGTGTTCTAAATCCTGTGGGACACGCAACGCTCACGCCGGGGAGTCGTTCGAGCACGTCGACGTCACAAAAAGCCTATAAAATCAAAATTATGAACAATGCATTCTTCAACTCCTGTAACGTTCACATTATTGCTCAAGTTGAGACACTGTGACACGGGGGTATTCTGGAAGAAAGTTCTCATAATCTGGCCTATGGATCGACCGAAAGGGGTGAAGTAGAAATGACAAAAGTGAAGGTGTCGATCGTTCACGATAAAAGTGGTCGTATCGTTTCGATAGCGTAGCCATTAGAGGATGCGAAAGTGAGAGTTCAAAGCGGAGACGAACAATCAGTTTTCGAAACGGAAGTTGAAAAAACAGTATTCTCGAGTTAGTCAGTGGCAGCCAAATAGTAGATGTAGAAAAAATATATTGTCTAATAAAGGAAATCTAACTGTTATATTAATATCAATAAGTGAATTGCTTATTCCGGAAAAAGGAGCGTTTGCAGAATAAGGCTTATTAAAATGATCAAGCTTTTTTACAAAAAATTTCATACTAATCTAAAAGAGTAACTCCATTTTGAACAATCTTTTTCGAAATGGAGTTTTTGAAGTTGCTGTAGATAAGAATTGAGGGGCATTTTGGGTAGAACGACGGATAGAAAAGGAGAAGCGACGGAATGGCCGGGCAGAACGACGGATGAAAAAGAAGGCGACGGAAATTCCGGGTAGAACGGCGGGTAGAAAAGGAGAAGCGACGGAAGGCCCGAGCAGAACGACGGATGGGGAAAGAAGGCGACAGAAAGTCCGGGTAGAACGACGGAAAGAAGAGGCAAAGCGACGGAAGGTCCGAGCCGACCGACGGATGGGAAAGAAGGCGACGGAAAGCCTGGGCAGACCGACAGAAGGAAAAGGAGAAGCGACGAATAGTCAGCCCAGACCGACGGATACAAAAGAAGGTGACGGAAAGCTCATCCTGACCGAAGGATAAAAAACGAGAAGTGACGGATAACCAAATCTATGGTAATTATAAAGAAAGTATAAAGTTCAGAAAAATTGTCTTTTTACATAGTAAGGTTAGTACAGGAGGAAAACAGATGAAAGAAAAGCTATTACTGATTGAGGATGATACGGCGATTGGACGTATTGTGAAGGATACGCTTGAGCAAGAAGGTTACCAAATTACTTGGGCAACAACAGGACTTGAAGGGCTAGCTGATTTTCAAGCCGATACGTTCGATTTAGTGTTAGTCGACTGGATGTTGCCTGAGATGGATGGTCTTACGGTTTGCCAAAATATCCGTTGGGAAAGTGATGTACCTATTATAATGATGAGCGCGCGTAAGGAGGAGGAAGATAAGGTTGAGGGCTTGCAGGGTGCTGACGATTATATAGCGAAACCGTTTAGCTTAGAGGAGTTAAAGGCACGTGTAGCCTCACACTTACGTCGCTGGAAACGTTATACGAAAAAAGAGATAGCAGATGATGTTACGTCCTTTGCACACGGCTTAAAAATTGATTGGCAAAAGGAAACAGCGCGCCTTGATGATCAAGAGCTTGCCTTAACACAGAAGGAATTTGCTCTGTTAAAACTACTTGCGAAAAATCCAAGCCAAACCTTTTCAAAAGAAGAGCTCTATCAGCATATTTGGCAACAGGCGAGCGTAGATGAAACACATACAGTCACAGTACATATAAAGGCGCTACGAGAAAAGCTAAAAGACCCAGTAAAATCACCGTATTATATACAAACAGTATGGGGCAAGGGGTACCGCTTTATCGGTGAACTTTTATGAAGATTAAAACATGGTTACTCATCACTTTCTTCATCGTGATGGTTTTACCGATAACAGGTGCTTATAGCCTTTATGTGTGGATCAATGCCTATTACCAAGATAAAAACGTTGGTGAATATTTTGAAAAATTAACAGAGCTCAATCAGGTAAAATCTGTTCTCGAAAATCCTATGTATTATAAAAAAAATGCGGATATAAAGGATATTGAAGCACTAACGAATGAGCATCTTGCAATTACTCTTTACTCGAAATCAGACTTGATTTTGTATTCCTCAAATCCATTGAAACAGGTGTTTGATTCTAAAGATAGAATTTTTAAAGGTTTATATGAGCTAAAGCAAAATTACAATGCTTTTACTTATAAAGAACCTGTTTATCAAGATGGAGAATTGCTTGGGGTTTATGAGATTCAATTAGTTAGGACGGATTGGGTAAAAGGTGTAGAAAGTCGTTCTTGGCTTGTAATAGCTAGCTCTATAGTATTATTTCTCCTTATTTATTTTGCAGTTATGATGCTGCTTAACCGTAAATTAAATCGACCGTTACATGAACTGATGCGGCAAATGCGTACTTTTGCAAAGGGAGAGCATGTAGAAACAAATTTAGTGGTAAGAAAAGATGAAATTGGGGAACTTGCTCAAACCTTTCTTGCCATGCAGGACGAAATTGAAACAGCGCGTGCTCACTTGAAAACCGAGCAACAGCAAAAGGAGTTAATGATTGCAAGTATTTCCCATGATTTAAAAACACCTCTTACAGCTATTCAAGCATATGCTGAATCTTTACAAAGCAAGGCGTTATCAGAAGAACAGCAAGACGAGTACCGACAGATAATTTTAACAAAGTCTGAAACGATGAAGCATATGTTAGAGGATTTACTAATGTACACTTTACTGCAATCGACAAGCTATCATTTAGAACTTGTTGCAGTTGATGGGGCCGAGTTTTTTGAAATGGCACTGTCTGATTATGAGCAGCTATGCAAAGATCATGGTTTTATGCTTGAAGTTACTTGTGACATAGAGGGGATGTATGCAGTGCATCCGAAGCAGCTTCAACGGGTGATCGACAATTTAATGAGTAATGCTTGGCGTTATGGAGCAGTAGGTACAACGATAGGTTTAGCAGCCGTGAATGCTGGACAATGTCCTATAGGGTACTTTGATCTTGTATTGCCAGCACTGAATAAGCAGAATGGTATGTATATCATTGTGCAAAATAGTGGGCAAGGTGTCAAAAAAGAGGATATCGAGAAGTTATTCGAGCCCATGTACCAAGCAGATACAGCACGAACAAAGGCTGGGGAGCGCGGCACTGGACTAGGATTAAATATAGCAAAACAAATAATAGAAAAACACGGTGGGACAGTAGAGCTTATATCAAAAGAAAACTATGGAACAGCTGTACTTTGCTGGTTACCATCATTTAAAGGAGAGAATTCATGATGAATTGGAAAAAATCATTACGTGCAGCAGGTTTAGTTGCTGCCCTAACATTTAGCTTAGTAGGTTGTAATACAGAGGGATCATATTCACCACAGGAAATTATTGATCATGCATTACAGGAAACGAAAGAACCACTTACGTATTACGGTGAATACACAATGGATATTGGCGATGCTGGTGAAAAAGTTCAAGTCAAAGAGTGGATTAAAGATGGTAAACGACGTATTGAGTCGACAACTGAAAATGGTGAGCATAGCATTGCAGTCAACGACGGCTCACAGATTATTATGTATGATGTTGTTAAAAACACTGTTCATAAAATAGATATTAGCAACGGTGGGTTAGATGAAATCCCATCACAAAGAGACCAGTTAGAATTACTATTTAACGCAGTAAAGGATACACATGATGTGAAAATTGCAGGAGAGGAGAAGATTGCTGGAAGAGATACGTATAAAGTTGTAGCGAAAGCTAAAAAAGATGATACTTTAATAGGTGATATAGAAGTATGGGTTGATAAAAAAACATGGGTAACGTTAAAAACAATAACGAATAGTGCTGGAAGTAAAATGACATCAGAGTATACGAAAATGGATGAAAATGCAAAAATTGATGATGCACAATTTACACTTGATATTCCAAAGGATGCAAAAGTAGAAGAAATAAATGTACCTGAACCTGAATCGGTGACACTGGATACAGTGAAAGAACAGCTTGGCGAATTTTTATTGGTGCCAGAAGTAAATGGACTAACTTTGGAGGATATTTCATTAGATAAAGGGATAGAAGAACATTCAGTATATACCTTTAGTTATGCGAAGAATGGTCAGCAAAATATTTCAGTAACAGTTAATAAAGCAAATAGTAATGGTAAGAAGGAAGAGCCTATTAAAGGTCAAAAAGAAATGGACATCCGAGGTCAAAAAGGTACTTTAATGGATGAGAAAAACTTCCGTTATATTAGCTGGCAGGAAAACGGCTATCAATATAGCATTTTTCTTGCAAAACCTAAGCTTACTATCGAAGACCTTGTAGCCTATGCAAAACAAATGACCATCGTTAAGTGAGGTGAATCGTAATGAAAAGAAATGAATTTATAAAATGTCTCGCATTGTTTTTATTTAGCACAATTTTTTTATACGGTGTAGGTGAAACATATGGCGTTCTATGGCTACAATTTCATTTCTTAGGACAATACAATGGTGAAGGATTTTATTTTAGCTTTAGTTCTTTAACCCCTATACTTGGTGGCTTATTAATTGTTGCGTTATATGAAACGAAGATTAAGCGACTTATTTAATATGATGAGAAAATCCACTTTAAAAGAGTGGATTTTTTTTGTATTGATTTATCTTCCAGTATGAATGCTATAATATGTAAAAACTTTTAGGGGGAGCTATGAATGGAGCGGGAGATTGTAGAAACAAAATATTTTACTTTGCATACTTTATGTGACGGTGTGTTTGCTGCTATTGCTAAACCAGGTCAAGGTGCTTGGAGTAATGCAGGAATAATTGATTTAGGTGACGGACTTCTAGTTTTTGATTCGCTAAGTACTCCTTCAGCGGGGGAAGAGTTAAGGCGCCAAGCCGAAAGTTTAACGGGTAAGAAAGTAAAGTATTTGATTAATAGTCACTATCACGGAGATCACGTTTTTGGGAATCAAGTATTTTCAGATACAACGATTATTTCTACATATGTAACTGAGAAATTGTGCAAAGAAAAAAATAAGATTGAAGATTATGAGAAGGAAAAGCAGGACATGAATCAATACCTCCTTAAAAGGACACCATTATAAAAGCGAGTTTAATAAACCAATATCAAGAAATGTCGAAGGTGTTGGTTGATTTATCTCAATTACAAATTGTGTTACCATCCTTGTTGTTTGAAGAGAAATTAACCATCACCGGTTCCGAAAGAACTGTGGAATTATACTTTTTAGGCGGAGGACATTCACCGAGTGACACATTTATGTACCTGCCTAACGAAAAAATAGCTTTTATGGGTGATTTAGCGACTGAAGATTTACATGTTCCAATCTATAATCCTGAAGAATTTTTGATTATATTAAAGCGAGCTAAACAAATCGATATAAATATAATCGTACCTGGCCATGGTAATGTTGCTGATATGACTTTATGCGATACATTAATTGACTATTTATCATTCATGATTCAACGCGCAAAAGAGGCTCTTCAACGAAATTTGCCACTGGAAGATTTTATTTCTGAATTTAATTTACCTAAAAAGTATAGGAAATGGAAGGGAGTAAACGGTATTAAAGGTAACCTTACAACGATATACAAGTATCTTCAAAAGAGTTAAAAAATCCACTTTTAAAAACGTGGATTTTTTAGCGTTGATGAAATACGGACAATAAAATCTCATTAATGATAATTAGTATGGCAAATATAATCGCTAATTGTGTTCGTCCTGTAGCATACAGAGCTATGACGGCTAAAGAGAATATCACAAATTCAAACAAAAAATGCGAAATCCCATTCAATGGAAATGTTGCTTTGGGTGAACCGAACAAACTCCAACTAACTACGAACAAAGCCGGTGCTCCAATGCCAAGTAAAAGCTTGAAGAACATGCCTTTCCCAGTTTGTATACCCCAATATCCAAAAGCCATTAACACGCAAATTTCTAATAGAAAGCGAAGTACTAAATTCAATACCATAGTATCCCTCCGAAAAATTGGTTTTGAAAGGGTGTACATAATCGCTAATAAAGTGAACCGAACTGCTGATAAAAACACTCATCGCTGATAAAAGCGGAAAAATCGCTGATAGAACCACGAACATCGCTGATAAAAGCGGAAGAATCGCTGATAGAACCACGAACATCGCTGATAAAAGCGGAAAAATCGCTGATAGAACCACGAACATCGCTGATAAAAGCGGAAGAATCGCTGATAGAACCACGAACATCGCTGATA
>NZ_JBNNVB010000007.1:181414-201024 GCF_050280325.1 Lysinibacillus sp. NPDC093216
AAAGCGGAAGAATCGCTGATAGAACCACGAACATCGCTGATAAAACCACAAAAACCGCTGATATAACATCAAACATCGCTGATAAAACCATCCAACCCATCGATACAAATCACAACTTCTAACTTAAGCTATTTGTTGTAAATGAGTTTTAGTAAAGGCATCATCATATTTTAAACCATAGCCTAGCGTACGATCTAAAAATATATGAGCAAGCCAAATTATAGAGGCCATTAGTAGCGGGGGCGATACTGTGGCAAAGCCTATAATCAAGAGAATGGCTGGCACGACTAAACTATGGCCAATATTGTAAAATAACGCGCCAATTTTAGTGTTTACTATGTAGCCTAACATCGTTATATCCGGTAGTAATAAAAACAATATAAAATAAAGGAACGAAAATTCAAAATACCTGTAGAAAAATATACTTACTAAAAATGCTATTAAATATTCCAATGAGATAATTTTACGTAGTTTCATGATGACCACTTCCTTCTTGTAATTTATTATACATATCCTCGATAAGTGAGCCGATGACCAACTTATTTTCTGCGTATTTTCCATCAGCCATTAATGTTTGAGTGAGCTGTAAGGATTGTAGAGCCTGCTGATAAAAAAATAACTGCTTTTCAATGTGGGCGATCTTTGTTGAGAATAACTGTACTGTTTGTTGATTGCAGGCATTTGAAGTTGGCTTTTGCTCTAGTGTTAGAAGCTGTTTGATTTCTTGTAATGTAAAGCCGAGCTGTCTTAATACTAAAATAAATTTTATTGTATGTTCACAAGTGACATCATACACTCGATAACCATTGTCCCGTTTAGTTGGGTGTAGTAATCCTTCTTTTTCATAGTAACGTACGGTATCAGTAGATAAATTATACTTAGTTGCAAATTGTTTGATAAGCATGTGAGCACCTCCTAAATTTATCCTAACATTGGAGTATGCTCCAATGTCAATACGGTAATTGAAATTTTTAAAAAAATGGTGAAACGGTCGTTGAATGGCAGTCGTTTATAGTGTAAGAGGGGGAGGTGGACGGCATACTTGAAAAAATTATGGATGAACATGCAGAGCATTTATTGCGTCTCGCCTATTTTTATGTGAAAAATAGACACGCGGCAGAGGACATCGTGCAGGAGGTTTTTATCAAATTTTCACAGCATGATTATGAAGAACGTGGACAGCTACGTGCTTATTTATCAAAGTTAACGATTAATAAAAGCAAGGATTATTTAAAAAGCTGGCATTACCATTCTGCAAGTCTCTTTAAAGAAGAGACTTGTTTTTTCTGTGCTTGGAAATTATAGTTTTTGTACTGTTATAAATATTCAAAGTATAAAAAGAGTCATTTTTATAGGGTTATGTATTATCTTTTTGGGAGAAATGGATCACTGTATGGTATTTTAAGGTTAAAATTACTCATTAATTTGAAAATAAATGAGTCTGAGGAATTGTAATATTATGCACATAAAGATAGTATTAAAGAAGTAGGGGTTAATATAAGGAGGGGCGGTATGAACACACAGGAGTTTGACGAACTATGGATTACACTAAATGAATTGTATGATGCGAATCGCTTTATAGAATATATAGAATTAAGTAGTGCCGCAATTGAAAGTGCTATTGAACTTGGTATGTATAAAAAAGCAATCCTGTTATTGCGTTATAGCTGTGCAAGCTATTTCCAAACAGGTGATTTGCAAGTTTCCATTAGTGTGCTTGAGCAGTATCGCGAATTAACCTTTCAATATGGCGATGATATTGATTTAATCCACCATTATATTTTAGCAGCCATTTATTGGGGAACGTTTGGCCATATAAAGAAGTCTAAAGAGTTTATGATTAAAGGACTAAAGATTGCTGAGCGTATTCAACATATAGATAGTATAGGGAAAATTTATAATAATTTGAGCGACTTGGAAAACTCTTTAGGGAACTATCAAAAAGCGAAGGATTTTGCATTAAAGAGCTTATACTATGCTAATTATTTCGAGAAAAAACATGAAAATCCATATTCAGGGATTATGTATTCAAAAATAAACTTAGCTGTTGCACAAATTTCCCTGGAGGAATTTGATGAAGCAGGGGAATTATTGAAAGAGCTGTTATTGACGGTTCAGAAACCACCTTATTCAAAGCTACAATTAGAAGTTATAAATGCCTATGCTTTACTTTGTGAAAAACAGGGACGCATTGGCGAGGCTATTGATTTGTACCAAAAGTCGAAGCACTATGCCTTACAAAATAATGATTTAGCTATGCTTCAAACAATCTACAATTCTTTGGTGAAGCTAATAGAAAAGCAAGGTAATAAACTTGTATTGTGCTCGATACAAAAGGAATATATTGACATTTTATTAGAAATTCAAAGGGAAAATTATACTCATTTATTATTTGAGATGGAGTACAATGACCAGAAAAAACATTTTGAAAAAACCTCTTACATTGATCCATTAACGAATATTTATAATCGACGCTATTTTGATCAGAATGCAGAGAAAATGCTGGAGAAAGCTTCAGTAGAAAATCAGCAATTAGCATTAATGATGATTGATTTAGATCATTTTAAAGAAATCAATGATGCAAATGGTCATTTATTTGGTGATGATGCTTTAACGATTACTGCAACAACATTAAAGGACTATTTTCAAGCATTTGAGTCGATCGTTGCTCGTTTTGGCGGGGACGAGTTTATTGTACTTTGCAAATTACAGGAAGGTGAATCTATTCAAACGATGACGGAAAATCTCAATCAAACATTAAATTCTCTGTCCTTAATAATTAATGATGAGACCGTTCAGTTGGAATTTAGTATTGGTGTAAGTACAAATAAACAAGGCCGAATTACCGCTGTCGAAGAGCTGATCCATAATGCGGACACAGCACTGTATACGTCCAAGCGCAATGGCCGTAACCAAATCACGTTCTTTAATAAATATAGTGATGTGGGAAATAAACAGGTCAGATGACTGGCGGATTTTAAAATGTAAACGTTTTATTCAGCGAAATATTTTTAACTTCTTTCAGCGGGTTCCAAACATCCGCTGAGGCATAATGGATTCAATCATAAAGGATCTGCTTCATTTCAACGAATAGTCGTTGGAGTTTGGCAGATTTTTTTCTTTTTAAAAATTTTTGAAAAAATGAATCGGAAATGAAGTGGCATCCGTCAGTAGTTTAGAAAGAAGGTGGGACAACAAATGGATATCGAAAAAATTATTGCAGAGCACGGTGACTATTTACTCAAGGTTGCTTATTTATATGTGAAAAATGAAGCAACAGCTGAAGACATTGTGCAGGATGTGTTTATCGCCTTTTATCAAAAGCAGGAGCAATTTCGTCAAGAATCATCATTACGTACATATTTAGTGAAAATGACGGTCAATCGAAGCCATGATTATTTGCGTAGCTGGAAAAGTAAACGACTGACACTCTTTGAAAAAATAACAGGGCGTCCGACAGCAGTCACGCCTGAAAAAGAATTTCTTGCTAAGTCTACAAAACGAGAACTAGTGGAAGCTTTGTTTACATTATCTGTGGCATATAGGGAAGTACTGATTCTCTATTATTTTGAGGATATGACAACAGTGGAAATTGCAAAGCTCGTATGTTGTCCAGAAGCAACAATACGTACAAGATTACAGCGTGCGAGAAAGCAACTTGCAACAACAATCGGTGATTATGATTGGGAGGTGTTACGCCATGAATCAATTTAAAGAAGATGTACTAAATGAACTTCGGGATGTAAAACTTACAGATGAAAAAAAACAAGCAATTGCCCAAAAAGCTCGTAGTAAAACTAAACAAAAAAGAAGTAGTCCATGGCAATATCGTTTGGTACTAGCAACGTTTACGCTTTTTGTCATTGGTTTTAGTTATTTATTATCACATAATAAAAATTCAGGGAGTCATCAGGCAGCTAGCTTACAGCAAGAAGCGGATACATGGAGTATATGGACATTTTTACAGAATGATTTCGTAAAAGGTATATTGTTTTTTAGTTTTTTTGTAGGTATTACTTTTATTATTAAACGTGTGCTAATCAAGAAAGGATATGGCCTACCGGTGTGCATTGAGTGTGGGGAAACTTGGTCAGAGAAGCAAGCTCGAAAAATGTACCGAAAAAATGGACAACTCGAATGCCCTTATTGTGGGAAAAAACAATATCGCACAAAGAAATCTATGCAAATGGGTGGCATTTTAGCATTTCCGGTTCCTTTAATGTCTTTTATGCATTATATTTTTAATAATTTTACGATTGGGATTATTTTCTTTATAGTTGCATTACTTATTTATTATCGTCAATTAGCACCATATGTCTTTGATTTACAAGAAGATGATCCTACCAACGATCCGCTTTGGTAATTTGTGAAGAGAAATTGCTAGTTTACTATAGCAATTTCTTTTTTTATAGCAATTTTTCAAAATAGATTGACAACAGTTTTTATTTGCTTTATCTTTGTGTTAACTTATTTGCAGCATGAGTTAACGTACAAAGGGAGGCCATTTAGTTTGAAAAAGAGTAGTACATATAATTATGTGTTAGCGGCATTTGGTGCAGCGATTATTGCTGTTCTTGCACAAGTAACGATTCCGCTACCACTTATTCCAATTACAGGTCAAACATTAGCAGTAGGCTTAGTCGTAACAATTTTAGGGACAAGAGTTGGTACGTTATCAGTACTGCTTTATATTTTACTTGGTGCAGCAAGTCTTCCGGTATTTAGCGGTTTTTCAGGGGGATTGGGTATTTTAGTTGGTCCTACAGGTGGCTATATTGTTGGATTCCTTGTGACGGCCATTATAATGGGCTTATACTTAGATAAATTTGGGCTTACAATGTTCCACGCAATTGTTGCGAACATCATTGGGATGGTTGTGACATTGGCGTTTGGAACGACTTGGTTAAAAATTGTCGGAGATTTAACTTGGACAGCAGCATTTATGGGTGGTGTAGTACCATTTATCGTTGTAGGTATTGTGAAAGCTGTTCTGGCAGCATGGTTTGGCGTAATTGTTCGTCGTCGCTTAGAGCGAGCACATTTAATTTCTTTCAGCGGGTTCCAAACACCCGCTGAACAGAGGAACTCAGTCAAAGAACGCCACGTCCTGTGGCAATTTATCTGTGGGAAAGCAAAGCGACAGCAACAACACACAACTGAGTGACCAACATCACGTTGGCCCAAAGCGTCCGGCGGATGTCACGGAATTATGCCGAGACATAATTGATTAGAAGCAATTGCATAGGAGGAATTGTTTTGGCAACGTTATGGACAGGTGGAAAAATTTACACGATGGCGCAAGTTGGCGAAACAGTTGAAGCAGTCCTTGTAGAAGAAGGAAAAATTGTGGCGACAGGCTCAGTAGATAGCTTGTCGCCACATGCTACTTCTATACGACATTTACAAGGGAATGTGATGTATCCAGGTTTTGTCGATAGTCATTTACATATCATTGGCTACGGGGAGAAATTAAAGCATATTGATGTCTCGAACGTCAGAAGTAAGGACGAGCTACTGGCAATTATTCGTGAACGGATGACAAAGGTTCCTGCTGATGAATGGGTAATTGCGATAGGGCTTAATGAGACACAATTTGAAGTTCCTATTTTCCCAACATTAGCCGAGCTCGATGCACTTGGTGAAGCACATTTAATCATTAAGCGTAGCTGCCATCATTTAATTTTGGCTAATTCCAAGGCACTGGCATTTGCGGGAATAACAAATGACACACCATCTCCAGAAGGAGGGGTCATTGATAAGGTGGATGGACAGCTAACAGGAGTCTTAAAGGATGCGGCATTGTATATGATTGTCAACCATATGCCTCATATTACGCCCGAGTATATTGAGGACGCTCTTGAAAAGGCGGTAACATCCTTGCAATCATTTGGTTTAGTAGGTGGTCATTCTGAGGATTTAAGCTATTACGGGCCACCGCTTCAACCGATACATGCTTTTCGGAAAATCGTCGAGGCAAAGCAAGCGTTTAAAGTTCATTTATTACAACACCACACGGTATTTGAGGAAGTTGCCAAGATGGAAGAAGCATCTTCTCCGTATTTAGAGTTTGGTGCCATGAAGATTTTTGTCGATGGTGCCTTTGGAGGACGTACTGCAGCTCTTCGTGAACCGTACTGTGATGAACCAGGCAATAGCGGTATGCTCGTACATTCAACTGAACAATTAGAGGAATATGTTCAATTGGCACGTCAACATGAACAAACAGTGGCAGTGCATGCCATTGGAGATTTAGCCATTGAAACAATTTTAAAAGTATTTGCCGCCCATCCTCCTCGCGAAGGTCAATTAGATCGTGTTATTCATTGTAGCTTGGTCGATGAAGGTATTTTAGAAAAACTCGCTGGATTGCCTGTCGCAGTGGATATGCAGCCTCAATTCGTGCAGGGAGAGTATGAGGCAGAACTATCTAGGCTAGGAGAGGAACGAGCAAAAGGATTACACCCGTTAAAATCGCTATTAAATCGTGGATTAGTTGTTGCAGGTGGCAGTGATGCCCCGATTGAAGTACCAAATCCTTTATTTGGTATATATGCTGCGGTAACAAGACGGAATTTCGGGGAATCCCATAACGGCTACGGTCCAGAAGAGAAGATTTCACGCTTTGAGGCAGTACGACTATATACTGTTGGAGCTGCACAAATAATAGCGCAAGATCATGTTAGAGGTAAAATTGAAAAGGGCTATACAGCAGACTTCACAGTTTTGGAAGAAGATATTTTTACAATAGCTATCGAAAACATTCCACAAGTAAAAGTCGCCTATACGGTTGTTGATGGGCGTATCATTTATGAAAAAACCGCCCAGTCATAACGGAAATCAACCACACATTTTGCGAAATTAAAAATATCCACCTTAATTCATTGACATAATATTTTTATAAGAACATGAAAAACGCTGCAAAGAATAAACTTTACAGCGTTTTTTCATTTTTTAGGAGCTAGCGTCTTTCTGATAAATTTTTCACTTGATGCTCGAGTATTGTCACTCGTGTTGTTAAATCATCTACTTTTTGCTGAAGTGTTTCTTGGGGAGGCAAAGGAGCAGTCGATTTCATTTTTTTAATCGTATTAATCATCACGAAAAATATCGCTAGGAAAATGACAAAAAGTACGGTTGTACTAATAATATCACCAAGATTAAACATTGTTTGTCTCATCATTATTAGCCCCCTTATTTTGTATTGATTGTATTATTTACTGGGTTACATACAAAAAAGTTTCAAGAAAATATTTATAGACACTAAAAATACAGAAATCTTATCATTTTTCCTTGCATATTATATGGAACAAATTGTATTCCAAGAGCGGAAGGTAATTAGAAATAAATGGCTTTACATATCATATTGGAAGAGCTTATAAAAATCGTAAAGATGCTTAAGATAGGGGATACGATAGGTATGACTGGGGTGAGTAAATGCACAAAGAGGGACAAGTAATGCGACAAGCCTTTTACAATATTTATATGTATCGCATCGATTATATACAGGTTTTCGCGCTGATTAAGTTATTTCAGTTTTTATTAATTGTTCCTGTGATGGCTATCGTATTTAAGCTAATGCTCCGAGTAACGGACTACACACATATTACGGAGCAAAATATTCAAAGTTTTATGGCGCATCCATTTGTCATCTCAATGATCATTTTTTTGATCATGCTCATTTTGCTAGTTATTTATTATGAAATGGGCTTTCTTTTTTTAATGGCTTTTTATCAACAACGGGGAATTCGCTATCGATATCTACACATATGGCAGCAGCTCAATCGTAAGGTTATTTCTTTTTTTAGTATACAAGTCATTTTTTTATTTATTTATATTGCACTTTTATTGCCAGTAGCTTCATTTATATTTCCACTAACGTTAACACAAGCAATGTCCA
This sequence comes from Lysinibacillus sp. NPDC093216, assembly GCF_050280325.1. Taxonomy (NCBI): domain Bacteria; kingdom Bacillati; phylum Bacillota; class Bacilli; order Caryophanales; family Bacillaceae; genus Lysinibacillus; species Lysinibacillus sp. NPDC093216. The sequence goes on from NZ_JBNNVB010000007.1 coordinate 189,312, forward strand.
TTCCGCATTTTTTGACAGATGAAATAATGAGCAGTCGCTCGGGTCGTTTACTTTATGCCGTTGTGGTAATTGTTTTTGTAATAGTAGGGATACGTAGTATTTTGGCTTTGCCGATCTTTACAATCCAGCCCAAAATATCATTATTTCGTTCATTAATACACAGCTGGCGTTTTTCAAAGCAGGGCTTGTTTAAACTCCTTGGATTATTAGCTATGCTAGTTACGGTTCTTTTACTTATGATGCTTGGAATTACACTTATAAGCACCTTGCCATTATATATATTGGAGCGTTTGATACCGAGTACAGCACTTGTCACGGCGGCGATTACTCTTGCTTTTTTAGAAATGGTTTTCGTCGTGTTATTTAGTATACTGCAAGCAATGTTTTCACAAGTAATGGTGACTTTTATCTATAATACACCTGTTTTAGGCAAGTCAAGGTTTACACCGAAATTTCGAAGAAGGCGTTATAAGCCATTGTTATTCATTGTTGTGGTTGTTTTCATCGCCTTAAGTGTGATGAATATCATTTCGTTAGAGAAAAGTGTCTATGCACCAGATACAAAAATTATTGCTCATCGTGGCTTCACGGAGGGTAATGTAGAAAATACAATCAGTGGCCTTGTCAGCGCAGCAAGTGCAGGTGCAGACTTAATCGAGGTCGATATCCAGCAAACGGTAGATGGACAATTCGTTGTATTTCATGATCGAACATTAAGAAGACTGACAGGTAAAAATGGAGTTATATCCAATATGACGCTCGGTGAATTAAAAACGTTAACGATTCATGCTAATGGTTTTAATGACAAAATTTCATCTTTAGATGATTTTATTGAAATAGCAAAAACTTTAAATGTTTCCTTACTGATTGAATTGAAAGTTCATGGTAAAGAAACGGAAGATGTATTGCCCAAGTTAGTAGATAAACTAAAAGCTTATAAGGTGCTCGATACGTATTATGTGCAATCATCAGACCCACAAATGATGTCACAGTTAAAAAAATTGGCACCGAACTTACGTGTTGGGATTGTCTATGCATTAAACATCGGGCCGATGGATGAAACGGTTGATTTTATATCACTTGAGGAAGCATGGGTAACAGATCAACTAATCTCAGAGATGAAGCAACAAAAAATTGATTTGTTTGTCTGGACATTAAATAAAGATCAGTCATTACACGAATTTATTCGGAAAAATGTCAACGGAGTCATCACCGATCTCCCAGATATGGCTTTGAAAATAAGGAAAAAACAAAATGAGCGTGAATATTTTTTACAGCGTATATTAAATCTACTGCAATTTATGTTCTAAATTAATGTGATTAAATGCAATTACCCGAGCGAATCGGGGCGAATATTCGCCCGAAGCAGTGAAATACCCGCGGAAGATGAGTGAATACTTGCGCGAAGCAAGGAAATATTCGCGGAAGGAGAGTGAATACTCGCGCGGAGCAAGGAAATACTCGCGGAAGGAGAGAGAATATTCGCCCGAAGCAGTGAAATACCCGCGGAAGATGAGTGAATACTTGCGCGAAGCAAGGAAGGAAATACTCGCGGAAGGAGGGCGAATACTCGCGCGAAGCAAGGAAATACCCGCGAACCGAACAAAATACTCATCCAAACAGCATAAGAGAAAGCCGTGATTCTTCATCGTAAAAGAATCACGGCTTTTTAGTAGTATGAAAAAAATATTGGTAATGTTGTAACCTTTTCTTTCTATAACCGACTACTACTATGAATTCGTGAAATGAAGGAGATGCTTTTTTTATGAAAATGACGAAAGTTGTACCATTTGCCATGTCAGCATTATTAATCGGGGGCGCTGTAGTAGCTCCAACTGCATCAGCGAACGAAGGAGAAGCGGTTGTGACGAACGCTACTGATAATAATGAGCAAAATCCACAAGTTCAACCTATTTTTATTAAAATAGCTGGAACAATTGAGAATGTTGAAAAACGTGAGGATTCAACATATTACACTGTGAAAGAAGAAGAAAATACAAATGTTTTTGTCGTAAATGACGATACACTAGTTTTCGATAATACTGGTAAAGAAGTTAAACTACAAAAAGGTGATAAAGTAACGGCATACACGTATGCAAATAAGCCAATGCTGATGATTTATCCACCACAATATAACCCAGAGGTAATTATTGTTGAAACAAAAGAAATGGGAACAGTTGAAGTAGACTTATTCAATAAAGAATTAGTGAATACTGATAACACGCTAAAATTAAATGTTGGTAAAGAAACGGAATTACTCAGCCTATCTGGTAAAAAGGTAAAGGCAGAGGATTTAGCAGAACAACATTTACTAGTGTTCTATACAATTGCAACAATGAGTATCCCAGCACAAACACCACCTTCAAAAGTTGTCGTTTTAGATACGATTGCACAAGAGCCAGGTGAGGTTGATCCGGGTGAAGTGGATCCATCTAAAGCTGCTGTACAAGAAATTATAAATAAAGACTTTTATGAGGTCGAAGGTACTAAAATGGTACCACTGCGTTTAATTGCCGAAGAGTTAGGCTTTAAAGTAGAATCAACAGGAAATGGCGCAATTATTTCTAAAGGCGCATTATCTTATACAATTACACGTGATCAAAAAGAATATGGCTATAATAAAGCACTTCGTCATTTTGAAGTAGCACCAGCTTTATTAGAACCAACAAAAACATATGTACCAGTTGAATTTGTTGAAGAATTAATGAAATAAAATGTTGTTTACCCCCTTCATGGCATCGTGCTGTGGAGGGGGTTTTATCTTGACTCGGTAGATGCTTTAGAAAGGATGCGGCTCACCTGACGCTCTCAAGAAAGTATAAGCCGGAACGGAAATCAACCACACGCTATGGTGATGAGCTATTCATTTCTCATAATTCTCTTTAAATGGAAAGAGTATTTTTGTACAATAAGAGAATTAAAGTCAGATTCCTAAAGGAGAACTATATGAAGCAGGCATTAATTATCGTGGATATGCAGGAAGCATTCTTTTTGGATAGTGAAAACCACTTATTTGATTACGAAAAAGTATTAGAAAACATTAATATGTTAATAACTTGGGCTCGTAATAGTGAAGTTCCGATTATTTTTATCCAGCATACGGATTCAAATAAAGATGACGATTTTGCGTTTGGAAAGCCAGGCTGGGATCTATATCATGGGCTTCTACGACAACCAGAGGATAAAGTGATTCAAAAAACAACGTGGGATGCATTCTATCAAACGGAACTAGCGCAATACTTACAGGAACAACAAATTGAGCAGCTTATTTTCGCTGGTGCTCAAACAGAATTTTGTCTTGATACGACCATCCGAAATGCCTATAGTCGTGGATACCAGCATAATATTTTAGTTGAAGGTGCACATACCACACTAGATAGTCGCATATTAAATGCACAGCAAATTATAAAGCACCACGAGTCTATTTGGCACAATCGATTTGTGAACATTCAGCCAAGTACTTTTTTCAAACTAAGTAAAAGAGGTTTCAATAATGCGCATAAACAGCCAAGAATTTAATATAAATGAACTTCATTATACAATTAGATCTGCCAATATAGAAGATGCCCAAGCATTATCAGATCTGAGGCTACAACTTGATGGAGAGACGGAAAACTTCGATAGGGAACAAGGGGAAGGCTTCATCGATACGACAGGATTTGAAGAAATCATTAAGGAAGACACGGTAAGTCCAAGGAATTTGTGTTTAGTAGCAGTAGTTGATAATCGCATTGTTGGATTTTCTAGATGTGCGGGATCTCCATTAAAAAGAATTGCTCATAAAGTAGAATTTGGTGTAGGTGTTTTAAAGGAATTTTGGCGCTATGGGATAGGAAAAAATTTCTTGAAAGCATCGATAGAGTGGGCTGACACGAATGACATAAAAAAAATGGCCTTGCAAGTTGTAGAGACAAATGACAAAGCAATTTTGCTCTATAAAAAGCTTGGCTTTGAAGTTGAAGGCGTCTTAAAAAATGATAAACTCTTTTCAGATGGCAACTATTATAATACGATTGTCATGGGAAGAATTAAGGCATAATTTTAAAATAAACCCAGCTAAGCAAATAGGTTTTATTAAAAGTCAAGTTATAGGCTGAAACTATTTTAAATAGTGAATTCTTATTTAATGTCACACATTATATGTATAGAAATTAAAAGGATAGAAGAGCTTAAATGAATAAGCTCTTCTATCCTCTTTTTTACCATAGATGACCCTATTTACTACAACAATTAAATCAATCTAATGTTGCAGTAATTTAAAAGGAGCTTATATCAGTTATTAATTATATATGGATATTAATGTAATATATTGAAAAACAATGCTATAATTCATATAAATATTTATTGATGATAAAAAATTTGTGATAAATCTACGTCCCCCAGATTTGTCCGATATATGATAGGAGTTAAATTTTAATGAATAGTCCAATTTAATATTCCCCTATTAAGCCAAAATTCGAATGAAATATTGGGGGATATATAATGAAATTGAATAGAAACTTTTCTTTATTACTATTGGGTCAGTCACTCGCTAATATAGGCGATGTATTATATATAGTCAGTGTTATAAGTACAATTTTTGTATTAACAGGTTCTACATTTGCAGCATCGTTTGTGCCATTTACGATTGCTTCTTCTATGTTTATATCCAGTCTGCTGACACCTCTTTTGGTTGAGAAATTAAATCTTAAATGGTTACTTGCTGGGTCACAAATTGTAAAAACGATTTTACTCTTTATTCTAGGATTTATGTTAATTGGTTTAACAGCAGCTAATTATTATTTTATCTTTTTAATAATAGGATTGATTGCCTTTTTTGACGGTTGTGCAAATCCAATAAGACAGACATTGACTCCATACTATGTTAAACCTGAACATCTAATTCAAGCTAATGGAATTTCAGAAACTATTACGCAGGTCATAGAAGCAGGTATGTGGTTCGTAGGAAGTTCATTGCTAATTATTATGAGTTCTCAACAACTTATTTGGTTAGTTGGATGTTTATTTGTAATTGCAAGCATATTACTTTGCTTTTTAGAAAGTGTAATCTATGAAACAACCGAGTTAAAAGGGAAACTAGAAAAGATTAAAGAGGGTTGGAAAACTTTATCTAATACTCCGGTATTAAGAAGGATTGCTTGGATAGAATTTTTGGAAACAATTGCAGCAACGGTTTGGATAGCTGCTATTTTATATGTGTTTGTCAACGATGCTTTGAACGTTGATGAAAAATGGTGGGGATTTATCAATGGAGCTAACTTTTTAGGTCTGATTTTAGGAAGTGCTTATTGTATTAAATTTTCTTCTTTTGTTGAAAAGAAATTAGGAACTTTTATTTTTGTCGGTTCATTCGCAAGTTTCTTATTCACAATATTATTTAGCCTAAACAGCATTCCAATCATTTCCTTACTTTTATCTCTCTGTGTAGGGCTTTTTGGACAAATTAAAAAAATTCCTCAACAAACGGTTATACAAACTAGTGTGCCAAAAGAACAGTTGTCAACTGTTTATACCTCGTTAGGTGCTATCGGAACTGGGATTTTTGGCGTTGGCTCTCTTGTTATGGGACTATTAGCAGATTTGTTAGGAATTAGAATTGTATTCGTTATTTCGGGGCTATTACTTGCGATAGTAAGTACAATTGCTCATAAAAATAAGCAATTGTTTGTTAGAAATATTATGGAACAAAAAAATTAAAGATGAAGGATTTTATTAGCTATAATGTCCTTTGTTTTTAATGACTTTGTGATAGTTTGTGAAGTAGGACCATCATTTTTGATGGTCTTTTTTATTGAGGCTGTTTTCGTAAACTTTGTTGCTTTTAAGCCAAAAAGTAATATTGTGATACTATAATGACATAAAAGGAATTAAACGGTCATTGTATAAAGGTTTGAATATAATAAATTAGGAATAACAACCAACTTTTAGGTAGATGAACCCGAATTAATAAATATAGTGTTCTTTCACTTACTACTTTATTAATCTTCGTTGTTATGTTTTTTACAATGTGGAATGGAGTGTCGTTAGGAGCATTAGGTAAACCATATATTCTTTAAATGTTTTTGTTCCCATTATTAGGAGCTTTTTTAGGATTCAAAGCAAAAAAAGGTTTATTAAAATGGCTACTAATAATACTTAACATTAGTGCAATCTGTATCATCGGGTATATTTTATTACTTGCTTACGGTATTGCCGAAAGCTAATTAAAACAAGATGGGTAGCATTTTTCGCTATCCTCTTTTTTATTCCTTACTAAGTAGCCCTTAAAGAATTGACAGTATTATAGTTCGATTTTTGTCACGCTGAAATAAGCATTTGCTCCACTCGTTTTTCAAATACTACGTTTTTCTCTAAATCAAGCCAACGGAACCAGTAAAGGCATACGATCCTTTGCAAACACGTAATGCATATTTAATTTAACGAAACTACATGGAGTTTGTGAATTGCAATGGCAAGATGAAAGACGGTCTAAATGGTGGTCTTCCATCTGATCGCTTCTAAATAGATTGGCAGATTAAGATTCTAATGACTTATCTGCAGCTAAATTAGCATTTTTAATGAAATTACAGAACACTTAAAACAGAAAATATTGTATATTTTTAGCTAAAAAGCAACTTATCGATAAAAATGCCGTTATTTACAATAACTTCGCTGAATTTTCTGACTATAATTAAAGAGAACAAATTATAAGGGGTTGATTGAATGTCAGTAAAGGTTAATCCAAACGTTGAGCTAAGCCACCCATTATCACCATTATCTGAAGTAGAAATTGAAAAAGCTGTTCAATTAGTCAAGGAACAGCAACAGTTGTCTGAACATGTACGGTTTATGTCGGTGATGTTACATGAACCTAAAAAATCAGAAGTACTAAATTACAAACCAGGTAATACGGTAGATCGCCAAGTGTTTTTAGTGATTTTAGATGATAAAGAATTGAAAACATTTGAAGCAATTGTAAATTTAACTTCAGAAAAAGTTGATTCCTACGAACATATTCCTGGGGTACAACCAAATGTAGCCTTAGAGGAATTTGAGCAATGTGAAGAATTAGTAAAGAGCCATCCTGATTTTATAGCAGCTTTACAGAAACGTGGGATTGACAATCCTGATTTAATCATGGTGGATCCTTGGTCAGCAGGGAATTTTGGTGTTCAGGAACATGAAGGTAAACGTTTACTTCGTGCGATTTGTTGGCAAAAACAATCACTAGAAGATAACGGATATGCTTACCCTTTAACAGGTATTGTAACGTATGTAGACCTAAACAAAATGGAAGTTTACAAAGTAGAAGATCACGGGGTACGTCCAATTCCAACAACATCAGGTAATTACCATCCTGAAGTTGATGAATCAATTGTGTTTAGAAATGACTTAAAACCATTGGAAATCATTCAACCTGAAGGTCCAAGCTTTACAATTGAAGGGAATTTGATCAAATGGCAAAAGTGGAGTTTCCGCTATGGATTTACACCACGTGAGGGCCTTGTATTATACACAATTAATTACCATGACAAAGGCAAGGATCGTCCAGTTCTTTATCGTGCAGCATTATCAGAAATGGTTGTCCCTTATGGTGAACCAACATTTTCGCATAACACACAAAATGCCTTTGATGCTGGTGAATATGGAATGGGTCAATTAGCCAATTCGTTAGAACTAGGTTGCGACTGCTTAGGCGAAATTCAATACTTTGATGGTGTTGTAGCTGATGTTAAAGGAAATGCGCGTACGATCAAAAATGCGATTTGCTTACACGAAGAAGATTACGGGATTGGTTGGAAACATACAGATTGGCGTACAGGCAATGTAGAAGTACGGCGCTCACGTCGATTAGTGATTTCATTCTTCTGTACAGTTGGAAATTATGATTACGGCTTCTATTGGAGTTTCTACCAAGACGGTACGATTGAAGCTGAAGTCAAACTAACAGGTATTTTAAGCACTGGTACATGTGAGGATGGCATCCAAACAAAATATGGATCTGAGATTTCACCAGGATTAAACGCATCACATCATCAACACTTCTTTAATTTCCGACTTGATACGATGTTAGACGGTGAAAATAACTCAGTAGTTGAAACAGAAACAGTATCAGAAACATTGGGAGAACACAATCCGAATAGCAATGGTTTCTATCCTGTTTCACGTATCTTTAAAACGGAGAAGGAAGCGTTACGTAATTTAGATTTAAAAACGCAGCGTACTTGGAAAATTATCAATAAAAACTCACTTAACCGAGTGAATCAACCTGTTGGATATAAAATTTTGCCTGGCGAAAATTGCTTCCCATTTGCTCATGAAGAGGCAAGCGTTATGAAACGTGCTGGCTTCCTTAAACACCATTTACACGTTACGCAATTTGATGAAAATGAAAAATATGCAACAGGTATGTATCCAAATCAACATGCTGGAGGAGATGGATTGCCAAAATACGTTGAGAAAAACCGTTCAATTGATGATGAAGATATCGTCGTTTGGTACACAATGGGCCATCATCATATCCCGCGCCCTGAAGATTGGCCTGTAATGCCAACTGCATACATCAATTTCCAATTAAAACCAGTTGGATTCTTTGACCGAAACCCAGCAATAGACGTTCCTAGACCGGACAAGAAGTGTCACACAACTTCGTCATGTCATATACAATAAAACTCTTTAAGGAGTGATTATATGCTACCATTCCTAAGCATGTTGGTGATTGTTACCTTTACGGTAATCACTAACCGTTTATTAAAACAGCGTTTTGCTAATCATGGCATGGCCAAGTGCTGTATAATGCTGATTTCTATGACAATGAGTACTGCTGTTGGAATAAATATGGCTACCTGGCTTCCCGATATGGTACTAGGAGCAATAGCATCTATTATTATTTCTATTGCATTAGGCTATTTACTGTCAACAGGCTTACCGATGTACCTATTCATGGAAAGTGTAGGATCTAGTTTTATGGGAGCAATGATGGGCGTGATGCTAACATTAATGACCACCCAATATTTAACGTTAAGCATTATCTTTTTTACAATGATGTTTATTGTAAGTGCTATCATTTCTATCGGTGTATGGAATCGTGAGATGTTTCCTATCTTTATAAAAGCCATTCCAAAACATATTTACATTGTGGCTGGTTTAATGATTTGTGTACTAGTATTAAGTAGTTTAGAGATTCAACATGAGGTACCTGTAAAAGAAGAACAACAGCATCATAATCATCATTAAAGGGGTCGATAATTATGCTAAATGTTAAAGCGAGTATTAAAGAATCGGGCATTCAATTCAAAAAGAAATATGACAATTTTATTGGTGGTGAATGGGTAGCACCTGTAAATGGAGAGTATTTCGATAATATTACGCCTATCACGAAAGAAGTATTTACGAGTGTAGCTCGTTCAACAAAAGAAGATGTAGAGCTAGCGTTAGATGCCGCTTATGAAGCCCAAAAAACTTGGGGGAAAACACCTGTAGCAGAACGGGCACGTATCTTACTAGCGATTGCTGATCGTATGGAAGAAAACCTTGAAAAAATTGCAAAGGTAGAAACTTGGGATAATGGGAAAGCGATTCGTGAAACTATGTATGCTGATATTCCATTGGCAATTGATAATTTCCGCTATTTTGCAAGTGCCATTCGCGCACAACAAGGGCAAGTGACACCTTTTGATGAGGATACAGTAGCTTATCATTTCCAAGAACCTATTGGTGTAGTTGGCCAAATCATTCCATGGAACTTCCCTATTTTAATGGCAGCTTGGAAATTGGCGCCAGCACTTGCTGCAGGAAATAGTGTTGTATTAAAATTAGCAGAACAAACGCCAGTATCATTCTTATTCGTAGTTGAACTTATTCAAGATCTATTACCAAAAGGTGTATTAAACGTCATTAATGGTTTTGGTGAAGAGGCAGGTAAAGAGCTAGCTTCAAGCCCACGTATTGCCAAAGTGGCCTTTACGGGTTCTACAGCTGTCGGCAAACTGATTATGAAATATGCATCTGAGAATCTAATTCCCGTTACACTAGAGTTAGGTGGCAAATCTCCTAATATCTTCTTTGAAGATGTCATGGATGCTGATGACGGATATCTAGATAAGGCGATTGAAGGATTAGTTATGTTTGCTTTAAATCAAGGTGAAGTTTGCACTTGTCCATCTAGAGCCTTGATCCATGAGTCTATTTATGATCGTTTTATGGAAAAAGCCCTTGAACGAGTAAAGCAAATTAAAGTTGGGGATCCATTCGAACTTGAAACAATGATGGGTGCACAGGCTTCAGAAGAACAACATAAAAAAATTCTTTCTTACTTTGAAATTGCTAAACAAGATGGCGCAGAATGTTTAATCGGTGGCGCCGAAAATCGCCTTGATAATTTAGATGGCTATTTTATTAAACCAACTATTTTTAAAGGCAATAACAAAATGCGTATTTTCCAAGAAGAAATTTTCGGTCCTGTATTGGCAGTGACTACATTTAAAACCTTCGAGGAAGCGATTGAAATTGCAAATGATACTATGTATGGATTAGGGGCAGCTGTATGGTCACGTAATACAAACGTTACCTATAAAGCAAGTCGAGAGATCCAAGCAGGACGTGTTTGGATAAATACGTATCACCAATACCCTGCTGGTGCAGCATTTGGCGGCTACAAAAAGTCAGGCGTCGGTCGAGAAAATCATTTAAAAGCTTTAGAATCGTATCAATCGACTAAATGTGTCTTAGCTAGTTACAATGAACAGGCGCAAGGATTCTTTTAATTTTACCTAAGAGTAAAGTGAGGGGGCGGCTTATTGAGTAGCTATTATCCAATCCAACCTGAATTGGTCCAAAAAACGTATTCTTATAGAGAACTGGCTCCAAACAGCAATTTAAACCAGGATATACTATTTTATTATGAGTTTGAACCAATAGACATTAATAGTGATATTCATGTCATTCCTGATGCTTGCCAAGATTTAATGTTTTACATGGGCAAAGATCAAAAGGTTGTCTTAGGGAATAGCCCGACTACACGTGAAATTTATTCATTTACCACAAAAGGTAAATATTTTGGTGTTCGTCTAAATCCAAAACAAACAGTTATTCAATACAATTGCGCATTAAAACAAATTGTTCAACAACCGTTTGTTAATGTTGAATTAGGCTGTACACTAGACTCTAAATTTATACAAGCTGTTTTTGAAGCAGGAGATTTCGAACAAAGAGTGCAGATTTGTAATGAGTATTTTTGCTCTCAAAAAAAGGAAAAAAGCTTAAGTGATGAAATATTCGCTACTTGTTTTGATTCTATAATTGAAAATAATGGGCTGTTCTTACCAGATGTAATTCAGCATAAAACAGGTTATTCTGAGCGATATATCCGAGAGCTTTTCTACAAAAAAACAGGTTTTGGACCAAAAAAACTAAGTAAATTCATACGTATTCAACTCTTACTTCAACATTTTTCTTTTGAAGAGACACCTGTAAACATTGACCAATATGGTTTCTATGACCCTTCACATTATTACAAAGAATTTAAAAGCTTACTTGTAATAACACCTGCTGAATATATAAAAGAATTTTTAGGTTGGAAAAACATAAAACGAAAGCTGCTATCGTATTAGCCCCTCAAAGCTTTCTCTTTTTCTTATGACGGATTGTAATATTAAGTGCAACACCTAGAAGTCAATATAAAGGAAGCCCATAACGACCTCGTGTAGAATGTAGTTACCACACAAACATTCAA
>NZ_JBNNVB010000008.1:0-166135 GCF_050280325.1 Lysinibacillus sp. NPDC093216
AAAGCGAAGCGACAGCAACAAATGTTTTATCTGTGCGAAAGCGAAGCGACAGCAACAAATGTTTTATCTGTGCGAAAGCGAAGCGACAGCAACAAGCCCCCAGTCGGAACGGAAATCAACCACACACATTATGATGATGAGCCACTTTATTCCTTGTGGTGTATCTTAAGCTTTGATCTATAAAATAAACAACTGCATAAAACTAGAACTGCAATGACCGCAAACATTGCGTTCATATAATGTGTTAGCAGCCACCCGCCAATAATTGGTCCAATAAAGCCCCCTAAATTTTTAAATTGAGCTGCTCCTAAATAAGTTCCCTTTTGTGTATCAGGCGCAATTTCATCAATCATGACATTCATAGTCGGAAAGGCGAAAATTTCACCAATCGTGAATATAATCATAGCGATAATATATAACGGATAGTTATTTGAGAAGCCGAATAATAAAAGACCAAACACGAAGAACAAAATCCCTACTAATAGAGTAGCTGCCGATGAAAAACGTTCTGAAAGTATACTAATCGGTAATTGTAGTAATAACACAACTGCTGCATTTATTGAGATTAGTAGAGAATAGAGTTTGGCACCATTTTCAATTTTGAGTTCAATGATTTGTGGCAATGTGGAATCAAATTGAGAGTAACCAATATTTATTAAAATTGCCCCAAAAATAAAGCTTAGTAATACACGATTCGTCAATAGTATCGTAAAGGTTTGCAGTATTTTCGTTGGTGTTGAAGCTTTTGGTTGTTGCATTTCATAGCGATTTAACACGAAAAATAAAAATACAGCATAAATAATATACATAGTTCCTGTCAGCATGAATGGAATACTTGGGCTGGACAATTGAGAAATATAAACACCAATAATAGGACCGATAACAGCAGCTATGTTAATGGCTGTGTAACGAAGTGAAAACAATCTTTTTCGTTTATCAGCAGGAGTAAAATCAATCATTAATGCCTGTGTCGAGGGTTCAAAGAAGGAGCGACATAAGCCATTAAGGGCGTTCAATGCTACAAAGAACCAAATCGTTTGTGCTGTTGCAAAGCCAAAGAACACAATGCTCCAAACAATAATCGTAAGCAAAATGACGTTTTTTCTACCAAATCGGTCAGTTAAATAACCGCCAAAGAATCCGCCTACAGTGGAGATTAACGGTGCAATACCAATCGTCAAGCCTATTTGTAAAGGGGATGCTTCAATTTCATTATGTAAGTAAATTGCTAAAAAGGGCATTGCCATAAAACTTGCAATACGTGTGAAAATGGTTCCCCCTAAAATAATCCAAACTAGCGGATGAAACAGTTTGGGAAGTTTCATAGAATCCTCCTCTCAAAATGTAGAATGTTTCGATTTTAACGGATTGTTAATCAATTGTAAATAGTCAAAAAACATTTGAAGATAACGCTGAGAAAACGAATGTTACAAAAATACATGAATTGTTAGCAAATAAAGGGCTCCAATCAATTTATATACATGGCATACTTTTAAAATAATGTTATCCTCAACTGTTGATGATGAATACCGTAAATAATGAATTTCATGATTAGTGGAAATTTCACTAAAAGTAATCGCAAACTTTTGAGAGGTATTTGCTTGGAAGCTTGAGAAATTGTGGGGAATCAAAAAATAGTAGAAAACAAAAAAAGAATGACCACGACGAAAGGTCATTCTTTTTCCATACAAGATGCTTTACGTGTTACACGTAAAAACTAAGACGTCATTTTTACTTTTTTCTTCGTCGTTGTCCATTTGCCTCGACTTGGACTCATCACCAAATCGTTAAAGGCTAACACGTTCAAATCTCTTTGAACGGTGCGAGGAGTGATACTAAACTCTTCGACTAAATCCTGTGTAGACACGGTTCCTTTGTCTAAAATAAACATGTACACATCTTTAATACGATTAAGCATTCGATCAGTAGTTGGTTTCATAAATGAACCACTCCTTCATCTTAATTCTCTTGGCAAAGACTAGCGGACGACAATATGTGCGGAGTGCACTTAGGCTAATAAGTAGCTGCCTTAGACATCCCCTTTTCTAATTTTATATTCAGAAAAATCATTCTGATAATTTCATTATATAGAAAAGCTAGTCGATTTTCTAGTGAATGCAAGGGAAATTTACAATTAAGACATAAAATTTAAACTGTATTTTGTGGGAATAAGTGAAAAACGTGCTATATGTGGTAGTGTTCGAAGTAAGATTTTGAAAAGTTGTCAGAAAGATGATTGTAATTTATGTTGTTAAGAGTAGAATAATGTTATTACTTTAGAGGAGGTCCATCATATGGATTGGTTACAAGCTGCAAAGGAAAGACAAGATGAATTGATACAAGAGTTACAGGAGCTTGTGCAAATTAATAGTGTTCTTGATGAGAATACGATCACTACTGAAGTACCTTTTGGTGATGGTCCATTAAAGGCTCTGGAATGGTTATTAGCAAAGGGCCAAGCTGAAGGTTTGCAAACTAAAAATATTGATAATTATGCAGGTCACCTACAGATGGGTGAAGGTGACGATTTATTAGGTATTTTATGTCATGTTGACGTGGTACCAGTTGGTGATGAAACAGATTGGACATACCCACCCTTTAGCGGCACTGTAGCAGATGGTAAGCTATTTGCTCGTGGCGCAATAGATGATAAAGGACCAACAATTGCGGCATGGATGGCAATGAAACTTGTTAAAGATGCAGGCGTTGAGCTTAATAAAAGAGTACGTATGATAATTGGTACGGATGAAGAAACTGGCTTCCGCTGTGTCGACCACTATTTTAAACATGAGGAAATGCCGACGATTGGATTTGCACCAGATGCGGATTTCCCGCTCATCAATGCTGAAAAAGGCATTGCCGAGCTAGTGTTCTCTCAAAATAAAACAGGTGATGCTTCGAAAGAACAGCTATTACTATTTAATGCTGGAAAGCGACCAAATATGGTACCGGATTTTGCAAAAGCAACGGTGCAGTTCGTTTCCTCACAATTCGAACAGAATTTTCACGCATTTTTAAGTAAAAATCAGCTAGAAGGGTCTTTATTAATCGAGGGTTCTCGCTATATAATAACTATCAAAGGTAAGGCAGCCCATGCAATGGAGCCGGAAAAAGGTGTCAATGCAGCTGTTTATCTTGCAGCATTTTTACAACAAGAGTTGACGACAGAGGCAAGTAAACAATTTGTCGACTTTACCGCAGATGTTTTTTATCAAGATCATTATGGTAACAAGCTTGATTTACAATTCGAGGATGAAATGTCTGGTAAAACTACATTAAATCCAGGTATTGTGACCTACGATGTGGCTAAAGGTGGCAGCATGGTCATTAGTATGCGCTATTCTGTCTCATATCCGTTTGATGAAAAAATCACGGAAGCACAACGCTTAACTGTGGCAAAAGGATTTTCATTGGATATTCAAGATGACTCTAAACCTCATTATGTAAGCGAGGACGATGCATTTATCCAGACTTTAGCAGATATTTATAGACGTCAAACCGGAGACTATGAAACACCTCTACTGTCTACTGGTGGTGGTACGTATGCGCGTGTCATGAAAAAAGGTGTAGCATTTGGCATGCTGTTCCCAGGTGAACCTGACGTAGCGCATCGTGCGGATGAGTTTGTCGTCATTGAAAATCTTATAAAAGCAACAGCTATTTATGCTGAAGCAATTGTTGAACTTGCAGGAAACAAATAAATTAAAGATGAAAAGGATGAACGAAGCATGGCATATTCATTATGGAATGATCAAATCGTTGAAGAAGGATCAATTTCAGTATCTCCAGAAGACAGAGGTTACCAATTTGGTGACGGTATTTATGAAGTAATTAAAGTTTATAACGGAAACATGTTCACAGCACAAGAACACATTGATCGTTTCTATGCGAGTGCCGATAAAATTCGTCTTGTCATTCCGTATACTAAAGACGTATTACACAAATTATTACATGATCTTATCGAAAAAAATAATTTGGAAACGGGTCATATTTACTTCCAAATTACACGTGGTACAACTTCTCGTAATCATATTTTCCCGGATACAAGTGTTCCAGCTGTATTAACAGGGAATGTTAAAGTTGGCGAGCGTTCGTATGAAAACTTTGAAAAAGGTGTTAAGGCTACCTTTGTCGAGGATATCCGCTGGTTACGTTGTGATATTAAATCATTAAATTTATTAGGTGCTGTACTGGCGAAACAGGAAGCATCTGAAAAAGGTTGCTATGAAGCTATTTTACATCGTGGTGACATCGTAACAGAATGTTCATCAGCAAATGTTTACGGCATTAAAGATGGTAAGCTTTATACACACCCTGCAAATAACTTCATTTTAAACGGTATTACACGCCAAGTTATTTTAAAATGTGCTGAGGAAATTAATTTAACAGTTATTGAAGAACCAATGACGAAGGCTGATGTATTAACAATGGATGAGGTAATTGTGTCATCTGTATCTTCTGAAGTAACACCTGTTATCGATGTTGATGGTAACAAAATTGGTGCTGGAGTTCCAGGTGAATGGACTCGTAAATTACAGCAAGCATTCGAAGCGAAATTACCGCTTTCTATTAATGCGAAATAAATAAATCCTTTAAGAGAACTACCTAAACCTGGGTAGTTCTCTTTTTCTATAGAGCAAATTATGGATGTTTTATCCTGAAACGTCATGTAAAATAAAAAGGATGAATGAGTTGTAGAATGATCGCTATCGGAATTTAAAGTTAAAGAGCAAATGTCGATGTAATGAATGCAAATGTCTATTTATCTTTATTTAGTAATTTTTTATGTAGCGAAAGCATAGTGCTAATGAAGCTACAGCTATAACTACAACTACATTATGCCAAGGAGAAAATTGATACTTCGATTTGCCTTCCGAGCAGTTGTAGGGAGATTAGCAAATTAGATATAGGGCGAGTAAGATTGGAGTGACCTTAACATGGCGCAATTGGTGAAAATACAAGATTATATTTCACGCTATCAGATTGATTTAGCAAGATATCCAACTCAATTTGTACGCTTAAAGAAAAGTCAATGGGAGCGTGTTAAGCGACAGTGGGAGTTAGGAGAAGAAATTAGTGAGTGGCAACATACCGACGACGATTCAGAAAATGATTCTTTCGCAGAAAAAGAGAGATTTTCTTTATTCAAAAAGATATTTGCAGGTCGTCAGAAGGAAGAAAATGAGGACGTTGAACAGATCGAAATATCGAATGAACTAGTAAGTGATGAAGATAGCATACCTGAAGAAGAAACGACTTTAACATTTGAACCAAAAATTGTCTACGCACCACAATCTATTCATGAATTAAAACGAATGTTTATCGATCAATTTTTCCATTTCCAAATGAAATGGGCAAGTTCAACATTACGTGAAAAGTCGTATGTAGATCCTCGTTTTATGCGTGATCCATTACTACGAAATTTATTGCAAAAATTACCGGACAATTATTTACTTTTTTATTATCCTATTTTACAAATTAGAAAAGCACCTATAGAGCTGGATGTCGTACTAATGTCACCGACAGAATGTATATGTATAACAGTGCTGGAAGCAGAAAATCAAGCAGTTTATGTTGGAGGCAGTGAGCGATTCTGGATCAAAAAAGTAGGAACGAAGGATTCAAAAGTCCTTAATCCAATGATAAGTTTAAATCGTATGGAGTCTGTATTAACTCAATTATTTATGCAGGACGATATAAATATGCCAATTCGTAAGGTTATTTTATCCCAGAATGGCTATTTCGATTATCCAGGGTCACCTTATGGAATTCAATTTGTTGATCGTCGAAATTATGGAGAGTGGATGGAGCATTTAAAGAAAGTATCCTCTCCTATGAAACATATGCAAATTCGTGCTTCTCAAACGATTTTAAACAACGTACAAACAACATCTTTTAATCGAGATATTTGGAAGCAATCTTCTCAACCAGCCGGGGATTAGTGAATGCAAGTATTATTTATTGTGAATGAAGCAGCAGGGCACGGCAAAGGTAAGAAAGTTTGGCATCACCTTCAACAACAATTAACAATGAACTATGAAGTCGCTTTTACAGAATATGAGGGGCATGGACAGGAACTTGCAAAAAATTGGGCGCAAGATGCTCAAACCAAAAAATTAATTGTTATTGTTGGCGGTGACGGCACAATACATGAGATTGTTAGTGGCGTTGTACATAATAAATTTATAGTTATTGGTGTAGTCCGTGCTGGTTCCGGAAATGATTTCGCACGATACTTTACTACATTTCAAAATGCTTTTCAAATTGAAAGCTATATACAAAAAGAAATGGCTAACCTCCAAATGGATGTTGGTACCGTTCAATTTGGAGATCAACTGCACGAAATATTTGTTAATAATGCTGGTGTGGGCTTCGATGCATTTGTCACAAAAAGAATTAATAAATCCCGTTTGAAGCTTTACCTCAATAAAATCGGGCTCGGCAAGCTATCCTATGCTGCCGCCGTTGTAAGAGGGTTATTTAGCTTTAGATGTTTTGATGTAACTATTCGTACAAACAATCAAGAATGGCAATTTAAGCAGGCGTGGTTTGTTGCGATGAGCAATCAACCTTATTTCGGAGGTGGAATGAAAATTTCCCCATCTTCTAAACCAGATGATGGACAAGTCGAAATAACAATCGTTCACGGTATTTCACGCCTTAAATTGCTACTAGTTTTTAGCACGGTTTTTTTTGAAAAGCATACAAAATTTAAAGAGGTTACTTTTTTGCAAGGCAATCAATTTAACATTTTCGTGCACGCAAATAACGTTGATGCTCATACGGATGGTAATTATATCGGAGAAATTAGAGAGGGAACGGGGATTCATTGTACAGTGCAACGTAATGCTTGGCAGGTTATATCAGACGGGCATTGAAGATGGCCCATCACTAAAATATCATTTCGCAATAATTTCATGCGAATTTTATGGTTATACGTTATACTATAAAAAATCAATAATTTCATGAGAAAGAAATGAGGAAAAAAATTGAGATTAAGAAATAAGCCTTGGGCGGAGGAAATGATTACGAGTCATCCAGAGGTGATTGTTCCGAATCCTGAAGACTTTAAAGGTAATTGGCAGGCTGTTTTTGGAAATGACAACCCGCTACATATTGAAGTAGGTACTGGGAAAGGTCAATTTGTCACAGGTATGGCCTTACAAAATCCGGATATAAATTATATTGGCATTGAGCTTTATGACAGTGTAATTGTTTGTGCATTAGAAAAAATTTTAGAGGCTAAATCTCCAGCGAATTTACGATTATTAAAAGTAAATGGCGCAGATTTATATAAATATTTTGGAAAAAATGATGTAGAGCGTGTGTATCTGAATTTCTCAGATCCTTGGCCGAAAACGCGCCATGCTAAGCGACGTTTAATGCACGGGGATTTTTTGAAATTATATGAGTCGATTTTAGTGGATGAGGGGGAAATCCATTTTAAAACGGACAACCGTGGTTTGTTTGAGTATTCATTAATGAGTATGTCTGAATATGGTATGTTACTAAAGTATGTATCACTCGACCTACATGCGAATATGCCAGAGGATAATGTTATGACTGAATATGAGGAGAAATTTTCTGCTAAAGAACAGCCAATTTATCGTCTAGAATCGCAATTCTTTACTAAATAGGGGGAGTATGGATGGATCAGTTAAAGTTTCACAATATGTCATTATCATGGCTAAACGGGGGTGTCACTTGCCTTGATGGCGGTGCTATGTTTGGAGTTGTACCAAAACCACTTTGGTCACGCAAATATCCAGTCAACGAAAAAAATCAAATCGAGCTACCAACTGAGCCGATTTTAATTCAATATGGTGGCAAAAACTATCTTGTTGATACTGGTGTTGGCTTTAACAAATTAAATGAAAAACAGCTACGAAACTTTGGGGTCACTGAGGAATCAACATTAGCGGCTAGCTTACAGGAGCTAGGATTAACAACAGCTGATATTGATGCAGTATTAATGACACATTTACATTTTGACCATGCTGGAGGTTTAACGCAATGGGAAAATGATGTACTTGTACCAACATTCCCAAACGCCAAAATCTTCGTAACGAAAATCGAATGGGAAGAAATGCGTGAGCCGAATATTCGCTCGAAAAATACGTATTGGAAAGAAAACTGGGAGCCAGTTCAGCACTTAGTAGAAACGTATGAAGGTACGTTAGAGGTAGTTCCGGGTATTGAAATGATCCATACGGGTGGTCATAGTGATGGACATGCCATTATAAAATTAACTCAAAATGGCGAGGTATTATTGCATATGGCAGATATTATGCCAACACATGCACACCAAAATCCATTATGGGTTTTAGCGTATGACGATTATCCAATGACGAGTGTCTATGCGAAGGAACGTATAATGAAAGAAGCACTTGCGAATGGCTACGGCTTTATTTTCTACCATGATGCGTATTACCGCATGATTAAATGGGATGAAACAGGTAAAGAAATTGTAGATAAGCTAGAACGTAGTAGACAAGCTGTTATTACATTCTAATTAATAGAACGTGTGAACCTTTTGTGTTCGCACGTTTTTTTCATCGTGTTGAAAACGATTGTGTCAATAAAATTAAGGTAATTAAATAAAGTATTGCTCTTTGGCAAAACTAGGGTTTGATTTCCGTTCCGACTGGGCGCTTTCCTGGGGGCGTCCGATGAGCCGCTTCACTCGCGTTGCTCGTTCCAGGGTCTCATCTGTGACGCTAATCCCCGAGGAGTCGCCCATTCTCCACTCCAATCAAACGCTTCACATAGTATGTATCTCGGGTATGTCACTCTAATTTATAGTGATAAAACGGAACTTCACTTATTGTTTTATGCAAACGTAAGCTATGTGATAAAAATTATTGTAGTTGTATAGTAGGAACAGAAATTAACTTAACGTTATGAAGATATGCTTAATTGTCTATACCCCATTTTTTTGACACTTTTCTCGTGAACATCTTGGAAAATATGATACACTAAAAACTATACTAAAACACAAAAGAGAGTTGAAATTTACATGGCAACTGAGCAACCATTTTTACCAGTATTATTAGGATCAGATATGAATGCATATGGTATGGCACGTGCATTTTATGAAGCATATGGCATTAAACCACTAGTATTAGGACGTTCACATTTAACGGCAACGCAAGATAGTCATATCATAAATTTCGAAGAGATTGATCGCTTAAATGAACAGGATGTATTTGCACCTGCACTTGCAAAGGTCGCAAAAAAATATTCTGATAAAAAACTACTGTTGTTAGCTTGTGGAGATGATTATGCAAAGCTTATTATCAAAAATAAGCCAGCATTGCAGGAACATTTTACAGTACCATACATTGATGAATCACTTATGGATGAAATTTTATTAAAAGAAAATTTCTATAAAATGTGTGATAAGTACGATTTTAAATATCCAGGTACGACGACTGTAACAGCAGACAATTACGAAAACTTTACACCACCATTTGATTACCCAATTATTTTAAAGGCATCGAACTCGGTGGAATATTGGGCATGTAAATTCCCAGGTAAGAAAAAAGTTTTCGTTGCGAATGATGAAGCTGAAAAAACAGCTATTTTAAAAGCAATCTACAGCTCAACTTATCAGGATACAATGATTATTCAAGAATTCATTCCAGGTGATGATTCGTATATGCGTGTATTAAATGCGTATGTAGGGAAAGATGGCAAAGTGAAGCTAATGTGTCTAGGAAACCCAATCTTAGAAGAGCATTCACCTGAAGGAATCGGTAGTTATGCAGCCATTGTTACAACATACGATAAAGAATTAATGGATCAAGTACGTTCCTTCTTAGAGGATATCGGTTATACAGGCTTTGCAAACTTCGATATGAAATACGATATGCGTGACAAACAGTATAAGTTGTTTGAAATTAACTTACGTAATGGTCGCTCTAGTTATTATGTAACAGCAAGTGGTCATAATTTAATGAAATATGTAGCTGATGACCATATGTTAAATATTGAACAGGAAGTAACTTATGTTCAGGACAAGCATTTATGGATGATTATTCCTAAGGGTGTTCTGTTCAAATATGCATCAAATGAAAAGCTTAAGCTAGAAGCGAAAAAATTAATTCGTGAAGGAAAATATACAAACTCTCTTTACTTTAATCAAGATATGAATGCGAAACGTTGGGTGAAGCTAACATTAAATAATTTAAATTATTATCGCAAATATAAAAAATACTTCAACAATAAAGGATTGTCTGAGTAAAACAAAGAAGCCATCTCAACTAACTGAGATGGCTTCTTTTGTAGGGTTCTATAATATTTGTTCGTGTATTGCTGAGTAAGGTTACACTTCTGTTAGCTCTACTACTACACCTGAGCGAGCGTCAGCAGCAAATTCAAATGTTTGCATTTCGCCCTCGTTCATACGAGAGATACCTCCACGATATACAGGAATAGTCATAATGCCGTTTGAGAAATTGTCTGTCTTCATAAAAATCCAAGAACCGTCAATCGGTGAATCCTTTTTAAATTCCTTTTTTATGTTTTCGAGTACTTGTCCTGCAGGTACATACGGAGAAACCTTTTCACTTGCTTCTTTAACAATGACTGCGGCAGCTAGGCCAGTAGCAACACCAATTAAAAAATCACGTAATTTCATGCTTTTTTCCTCCTTTTTCTATAGCTCCATTTTAACATAGCATACAGAGTGAATGCACGTTCACACTTTAGCACTTTTTAGGAAATGTATCAATATTTCGGATTTGGAAATTGCACGGAGGCTTCGCTTTTGCACTGAGCAAATTTTGGATAAACTTCGAAGAGAAACTACACTTTCATTTTATCTTGCGGCTCATTGAAAAATGGGAGTTTTCTGCTGAATATAGATAAATATGTTACAATGGCAAAGGAAGAATATTCTACTTCGTGGGGAGAGAGAGTCATCATGAATGAGGAAACATTACAATTATTTAAAACACTAACAGAATTACCAGGCGCGCCGGGAAATGAACATGCGGTACGTGCGTTCATGCGTTCTGAGTTGGAAAAGTACTCGGATGAGATCGTTCAGGATAATTTAGGGGGTATTTTCGGTGTGAAGCATAGTGAAATTGCTGATGCACCAAAAGTGTTAGTTGCTGGTCATATGGATGAAGTGGC
This sequence comes from Lysinibacillus sp. NPDC093216, assembly GCF_050280325.1. Taxonomy (NCBI): domain Bacteria; kingdom Bacillati; phylum Bacillota; class Bacilli; order Caryophanales; family Bacillaceae; genus Lysinibacillus; species Lysinibacillus sp. NPDC093216. The sequence continues at coordinate 11,140 of NZ_JBNNVB010000008.1, forward strand.
ATTCATGGTTACTTCTATTACTGATAATGGGATGATCCGCTTTCAAACATTAGGTGGCTGGTGGAATCAGGTAATGCTAGCGCAACGAGTTGAAGTGTTTACTAAAAATGGTGCGATTCCTGGCGTGATTTCATCAATACCACCACATTTATTAACAGATGCTGAACGTTCTAAACCGATGGATATTAAAAATATGCTTATAGATGTTGGCGCAGACAATAAAGAAGATGCTATTGCACTTGGCGTTCGTCCAGGTCAATCAATTATCCCTGTCTGCCCATTTACACCAATGGCAAATCCGAAAAAAATTATGGCCAAAGCTTGGGATAACCGCTATGGCTGTGGATTGGCAATTGAATTGATGAAAGAAGTAAAAGGTGAAAAGTTAGCCTCGCATTTATATGCAGGTGCCAATGTAATGGAAGAAGTTGGTCTGCGAGGTGCTCAAGTGTCCGCAAATATGATTAAACCAGATTTATTCTTTGCTCTAGATGCTTCACCTGCAAATGATATGTCAGGAGAAAAAAATCAATTTGGTCAGCTTGGAAAAGGGACATTATTACGTATTCTTGACCGTACGATGGTTACACATAGAGGCATGCGTGAATTCATCTTAGATACTGCGGAAACGAATAATATCCCTTATCAATATTTTGTATCACAAGGTGGTACGGATGCAGGACGTGTACACACGGCAAATGACGGCGTTCCTAGTGCAGTAATTGGTGTTTGCTCACGCTATATTCATACATCTGCTTCAATTATTCATATTGATGACTATGCAGCTGCAAAAGCTTTAATTGTGGAACTAGTGAAAAAAGCAGATCGTTCGACATTAGCAACGATTCGCGCTAATGTATAATGTGATTCCGCTGGAAGAAGTTAAAAGATGCCTTTAGGGGCATCTTTTTCTATGCGAAGAAAGAGGGATTAGAAAATGAACATAACTATTGGAACAACAAACAAAGCAAAAACAGAGGCAGTTGAAGTTATAGCTAGAAAATATTTTGATAAACCAAATTTCACCTACGTCAAGGCAGCTTCGCAAGTATCTGATCAACCGATGACTCATGAAGAAACACGATTGGGAGCAATAAACCGTTCGAAAAACGCAATCAAAGAGACGGGTGCTCAATTATCGTTTGGATTGGAGGGTGGAGTGACTGAAATAGATGGTGTTATGTACGTTTGTAACTGGGGAGCACTTACAGTTTCAAATGGCACAACTTATACAGCTGCTGGCGCACAAATTATATTACCAGAAGAAATTGCCCAGGAAATAAGAGCTGGGAAGGAACTTGGGCCTGTAATGGAGCACTTTACACAACGCCGAGATATCCGACAAGGTGCGGGAGCTGTAGGTGTTTTTACTCAAGGGTTAGTAAGTCGTCAGATGATGTTCGAGCATATAGTTTCGCTTCTTATTGGCCAATATTTATTCACATTAGCACATGACTAGTTTCTGTTGATTAGTGATAATGGAATAGTGAAGTTGCAACTTTAAAATAATTTTTTAAAAATAGAAAAATATATGATAATTTACATGAGATGACGAAAATCGTTCATTCGGTTAAGATTAAATAATTGGATAGTTTTGAACAGAACGGTTTACAAACATGTGAGCCGTTTTCTCTTCATTTAACTTCTTTCAGCAATTATTTTCTGTAGCGCAAAAAACATTTGTTGGCCCAAAGCCGATTCCGGACGCAATTATGCCAAGGCATAATTGATTATATTAAGTTACAATAGACTCCTATCTATAGTTGATGGACTAAATAAGGGTGAAGGATACCCAGATTTGCTGGAGTAAACGTCACATTCTGCGACAATTTATTTCTGCGCGTCAGCGGTAATTACACCAAAAATATAAATTAATTTAGAAGAAAGGGTATGAGCTAGGTGAAACAAATTAAATCAGAACAACTTGTGACCCTATTAAAACAACAATTGAATGAGGAAAAGTTTGATTTTGAATTTGATAAAAAGCACGATAAATTACGCCTAAACCATAAAAAAATTGGTAAAGGAATGGAGCTATCTCTACCAGGCATTTTAGCAAAATATAATGACAAGCAAGGGGCTGCAATCGATGAAGTTGTTTATACAATCGAGCAAACCTTTAATGCTATGGAACAAGAAATGGAACAGGGATTCCAAGATATTACAAAAATTTATCCAGTTATTCGCGCAACATCCTACCCTAAAGCCTCGAAGGAGGGGCATGCATTCATTACTACTGAACATACGGCAGAAACACGTATTTTTTATGCGCTTGATTTAGGAAAAACCTATCGTTTTATTGATGAATCCATGTTAGAGGTACTACAATTAACAGTAGAGCAAATTCGTGAAATGGCACGATTTTCCGCAAAGCAACTGCCAACAGTTTATAAAAAAGATGAAGTTGCAGGGAATATTTTCTATTTTGTTAATGCTAATGATGGCTACGATGCAAGTCGTATTTTAAATGAAAGCTTTTTGAAAGAGATGCAGACGAACATTGAAGGTGACATGACGTTATCTGTGCCACATCAGGATGTATTAATAGTAGGTGATATTCGTAATGAAACAGGGTATGATGTATTAGCGCAGATGACGATGCATTTCTTCGCTGTCGGTACTGTACCGATTACGTCATTATCTTTTATTTATGAAGACGGGGAGCTAGAACCGATCTTTATATTAGCAAAAAACAGAGTTAAAAAGGAGCAAGAGAAACAATGAATGTATTTTACAACAAAGAGCATGTAGGAGATGTATTGCTAGTACAATTAGCAACAGAATCAATCGTGAAGACGGAGTTAGAACGTGCGGGTGATATTGCTATATTAAAGGAAGCACAAACGGGAGAAATTAAAGCATTTAATTTATTTAATGCCAGCAACTATATTCAAACTGATGCAAAAGGTCTAGTAGAAGTTACTCCAGAATTAGTAGCTCAACTAGAGGCAGCTATTGCAAAAAATGGAGCCGTAATCAGCCTTGATGTAGATTTTTCTCCAAAATTTGTTGTTGGCTATGTAGGAACAAAGGACAAGCATCCAAATGCTGATAAATTAAGTATTTGTTCTGTAAACGTAGGTGAAGAAACATTACAAATTGTATGTGGTGCGCCAAATGTGGAAGCAGGTCAAAAGGTTGTTGTAGCTAAAATTGGTGCGGTGATGCCTTCTGGAATGCTTATTAAAGAAGGTAATTTACGTGGTGTTGAATCATACGGTATGTTATGTTCAGCACGCGAATTAGCAATACCAAATGCACCTTCTGAAAAAGGAATTTTAGTATTACCTGAAGATGCGAAAACTGGTAGTGCGTTTGAGGCACCAACTAGATAAAGCCATAGGAAGCACTTTAGCTGTGCGAAAGCGGAGCGGCAGCAACAAATGTTTTCTGTGCGAAAGCGCAGCGACAGCTACAATTTGCTAAGTGAAAATTGATTATATGTACTTAAAATCGTTATGCTACTATTATGCTAGTAACATAACGATTTTTTTATGTAGAATGAGCCTCTTAATGCAAGTTTCTGTTACATTTTTATGGTATGCTTTTTGTTATAGACATTTAACTTCTTTCAGAGGTCTCCTACCTCTATAGGTGGTGAGATGAATGCAGGTTTAGGCTACTTTTCAGTGGGTGTCCAAATACCCGCTAGAAATAGAGGAACTCAGTCTAGTGACCACATCGTGTTGGCCCAAAGCCTTCGGACGCAATTATGCCGAGGCATAATTGATTTAGTTAATGCTATAAATGAAGTGTAAGAGAAATGAGTGAACAAAGTGAATTGGTTAAAAAAACAAATGAATAAATTTATAAATAAAGATGACAATGATTACGAATATGAAGAGTTTTATGATGACTATGAAGAAGAACAATCCGAGCAGTTGCCTTCATATAAAGAAGCAACTGTAGCAAAGCAAAAAACTTTTCGTTTTCCGTTAATAGAGGATGAGGAATTTTCGGCTTCACCATCATCACCACCATCAAAAGAAGCATTCAATCAAATGGACGATACTTACTCCGGACAAATTGAAGATTTATCGCTACCGAGGCATTTAAATAATCATATTGTAGATTCGAGTGTTTATGATATTGAGGTTTCAGGTATTCGAGATCTATTAGCAAATCGGACGAAGAGAACTGGTAGAACGACGATTACACGAAGTCAGCCTGAACAGGAGAACCGTTCAAAAGCAAGTCTTGTTTTTCGAGATGCGCAAAATGAGGTACCGACGCCACCTAAAAATACGAATTATCAATTAGAAAAAGCAGATGAAAGTGTTTTACCCGAAAATCGCAAGCGTTTTGTACCAAGTGATGTTCCGTCACCAGTCTATGGTTTTTCTAAGCCAAGCCCAATTGAGCAATTATTAGAGAAACGGAAGGAAGAGCACGACAAGAAAGAGTTAGAAATACCTACTGCTTCTAAGTCTTTAAAAGAAACGACAACAAATGAGACTAATGAAAATATACTAGAAGAAAAAGAGCCTATTAGCGCAGTTCGGAAAGATGAACAGCTTGAAAACCCTGAAAAAATTGAAGTACCTGCAATGCAACCGATTACTTTTGAAGATAAATTAACAGACGAAACAAATGATCATAGTGAAAAAACGACGACGGAATTACCTGTACCGCAAACAACTTCTTTTGCTGTAGAATTTGAAAATCAAGTGAAAGAAGCCGTTCAACATGAGCTGAATATTGAACAACTATCATCTGACCAATCAGAAATCCATGTAAAAGAAGTAGTTGTAGAACAAGTACAAATCGAAAATTCTACCATCCACATTGGTGAAGTTACAGTAGTCCAGCCACCAATGAATGAAGATGATAAGCAAGATGTGTTGCAGGAACAGTCTTTAGAAGAGCAATCTGTAGAAAAGAAAGAAAAAAGTGGCATTCCATTTAATGTTTTAATGCTAAAAACTGATAAAGAGAAATGGAGAATCCAACAGCAATTTAAAAATATGAAGCCGACATCAACAATTGTTGAAATAAATCAAGAGGAACAGGAGCCTTCATCTGAGCTTATTAATTCGGGAGTAGAACATCAATTAGTGACATCTGAAAAAGAACAAATTCCACAATCTATAGATATGGGGATTAGTGAGCTAGAGATGGACAATAAAACAACTCCACAGTTGACGAAGGAAAACGAGTTTTCTATTGAAAATACTACTCCATCTGAAAAAGAACAAATTCCACAATCTATAGATTTAGAGATAAGCGAGTTAGAGGTGGACAATAAAACAGCTACAGAGTTGACGAAGGAAAACGAATTTTCTATTGAAAATACTATTCCATCTGAAAAAGAACAAATTCCACAATCTATAGATTTAGAGTTAAGCGAGTTAGAGGTGGACAATAAAACAGCTACAGAGTCGACGGAGGACAACGAGGTTTCTATTCAAAATACTGTTCCATTCAATGCTGCAACAGAGAGTGTCTCAGTCATTACAATGGCACCAGTCACATCAATGTCTAACGTTTCGACATTAGAAAAAACAGTGATTGATGTTGAGAGCTTCGACGAAATTTCAGCAACTACTGAAATGGACGTAGAAACAGCTACTGAACAGAAGCTTACTACCGAGAATATAGATATTCCTGAGGTGAATTTTATTGATACGGAGGAGTATCCGGAGCAACCTTCCATATTAGATGAAACATTAGTAGAAGTTCAAGTACAGGAAACACCTCGAAAACCTGTTCATGTGTATCAAAAGCCAGATGATGAGTTTTTAGAGCCACCTGAGGAAAAAACACAAGATACTGAGTGGATGGAGCAACAGGGAGATACATTGGTCGAAGCTTTGTCTTATTTCCAAGTCTCAGCTCAAATAGAATCCATTATGCAAGGACCTGCCGTGACACAATTTGAAATAACCGTGAGTCATGGTACAAAGGTTAGCAAAATCCGCAATCTATCAGATGATTTGAAGCTTGCATTGGCAGCGAAAGACATCCGCATCCAAGCACCGATTCCTGGGAAGAGCTCAATTGGCATTGAGATACCGAACCGTGTATCTCGCGCTGTTCGATTATCAGAAGTGACAAATAGTGCTTCTTTCCTCGAGTCAGATTCACCGTTAGAAGCAGCATTGGGTCTGGATTTAACAGGGAAGCCTGTAACTATTGATTTACGAAAAATGCCACATGGATTAATTGCCGGAGCTACAGGTTCTGGTAAATCGGTTTGTATCAATTCAATTTTGGTTAGTTTATTATATAAAGCTGCACCACATGAATTAAAGCTGATGCTTATCGATCCTAAAATGGTAGAATTAGCACCGTTTAATCATATTCCACATTTAGTTAGCCCGGTCATCACCGATGTTAAGGCTGCTACAGCTGCACTGAAATGGGCAGTGGAGGAAATGGAGCGTCGTTATCAGTTATTTGCACATGCGGGCGCACGTGATATTACACGTTATAATGCAATTGCGGATAAAAATAATGAACATAGCTTAAAATTACCATATATTCTAATTGTCATTGATGAATTGGCAGATTTAATGATGATGTCTCCTGCAGATGTAGAGGAGGCGATTTGTCGTATTGCTCAAAAGGCACGTGCTTGTGGTATCCATTTAATTGTTGCAACTCAAAGACCGTCTGTTGACGTTATTACAGGGCTTATTAAATCAAATATTCCTACACGTATTGCTTTTGCGGTATCATCACAAATCGACTCACGTACAATTTTAGATGCGCAAGGTGCAGAAAGATTGCTTGGACGAGGCGATATGTTATATTTAGGTAATGGTATGTCTGCTCCGGTGCGTTTGCAGGGGACATTTGTGACAGATGATGAAATTGAAGCGATCATTGAGCATGTTCGTGAGCAAGGAGAGCCTGATTATATATTCGATCAAGAGGAACTTTTAAAGAAGACGGAGGTTTCCGCTGAGCAAGATGAACTGTTCGAGGATGTATGTCGATTTGTTTATGAGCAGGGAGGAGCTTCTACGTCCTTAATTCAGCGCAAATACCATATTGGCTATAATCGTGCTGCTCGTTTAATCGATATGTTGGAATCGCATGGCTTTGTGTCTGAGGCACGTGGCAGTAAACCACGAGAAAGTTACATTACAGAAGAAGATTTAATTGCTATGTTTGAATAAGAATTACATTGTTTTCGTATAGATTATCTTATTCACGTCAAAATTAGTATTTTTAGAAAAGTTACACATTTATCCTAATGCATAAATAGTGCTATAATAGACGAGATATGAAGATGAGTACGTATTTTTTAGTACTTACAAAGGTATTAATACCTAATAATTAGTGAAAAATACGATACACCTAATAGATGATAGAAGGGATATTGAATTCCCGGGGGGTTTAATTAATGACAGTTTTTCATTTCACAGGCATTAAAGGTTCTGGCATGAGTTCACTTGCACAAATCTTATTTGATGCTGGTGAACAAGTACAGGGCTCAGATGTTGATAAATATTTCTTCACGGAACAGCCGTTACGTGATCGTAATATTCCAATTTTTACATTTACCGCAGATAATATTAAAGAAGGTATGACAGTTATTGCAGGGAACGCATTTCCTGATGACCATCCTGAATTAGAGCGTGCTCGTGAAATCGGTGTAGAAGTTATTCGCTACCATAAATTTTTAGGTGAATATATCGGTAATTATACGTCGATTGCTATTACTGGTGCACATGGTAAAACATCAACAACAGGCTTGATGGCTCATGTTGTAGGTGGGTATAAACCAACTTCTTATTTAATCGGTGATGGAACAGGAGCTGGACATGAAAATGCTGACTTCTTTGTGATGGAAGCATGTGAATACCGTCGACACTTTTTAGCTTATAATCCCGATTACGCTGTAATGACTAATATTGATTTTGACCATCCAGACTACTTTGCAAACATAGAGGATGTTTATTCAGCATTTCAATCATTAGCACTACAGGTTAAAAAAGCAATTATTGCTTGCGGTGATGATGAACATCTACAACGTATTCAAGCAAAGGTGCCTGTTGTTTATTACGGTTTTGGGGCTGAAAATGATTTTGAAGCTCGTAATGTTGAAAAAACAACTAAGGGTACAAAATTTGATGTATTTGTCCGTAATGAATTTTATAGCACTTTCTTTATCCCGTTATTTGGAGATCATGCGGTATTAAATACATTAGCTGTTATTACACTTTGCCAATATGAAGGTATTTCACCAGAAATCGTTCAAGAACGTTTATACACATACAAAGGTGTAAAAAGACGTTTTACAGAAACGAATATTGGGAATAATGTTTTAATAGATGACTATGCACACCATCCAACAGAAATCCGTGCAACGGTTCAATCAGCACGACAAAAGTTTCCGGATCGTGAGTTAGTAGCTATTTTCCAACCACATACATTTACACGTACACAAGCTTTTTTACAGGATTTTGCGGATAGTCTAAGTCTTGCAGATACAGCATACTTATGTGATATTTTTGGCTCTGCAAGGGAAACACAAGGCGCACTTTCAATCCAAGATTTAGCGTCTTTAATTGAAGGCAGTGCAGTGATTACCACTGAAGGAATTGAAGTGTTAACAAAGCATAAGGACGCAGTATTTTTATTTATGGGCGCAGGCGATGTTCACAAATTCCAAGATGCTTTTGAAGACGTGCTAAAGAACAACGAAACAGCTTAGTCCGCAAGGAATAAGCTGTTTTTTCTCAAAAATGAGGAGGAATTCAGTTTTTTTTGTCGAATTTAAGGAAATGAATAGTAAAGAGAATTTTTACTTGTAGGAGGTCTAGTTATGGAAGTTATTTTGTATATTGCAGCAATTATCGCAGCAATCGGTTTTTTAATTTTTTGTGTGAGCGTTGGAATGACATTATTTTCGCTCAAACCAATCCTTAACAGTTTAGCTGGAACATTATCGGGTATTGAAGGACAAATGGAAGGTATTACACGTGAAACGACTTCCTTACTATCCAAAACAAATAGCTTGGCAGAGGATATTCAAGAAAAATCTGAACAGTTAAATTCCGTTGTTCATGCAGTCAAAGGAATTGGCGACTCTGTAAATGGTTTAAATACATCTGTACAGCAAATTACTTCTTCAATTTCTAAAACTGTGGAACAAAATGAAGAAAAAATTGCGCAAGTTGTTCAATGGAGTAATGTCGCAATTGGCATTGCAGATAAGTGGAAGAATCGTAAAATTATCGATCAGGCCAATGAGGTGATTCAAGAAGATGTTTATTCTTCTGAATCAGAGCAGTCGGAAAAACCGAAAAGAAAATGGGGCCGTAAAAAATAATTATTATTCGGTGGCATTAAATGTCAACGGAATAAAAATAAAGTCTTAAGCATATGTTGAAGAATGCATCCGCGAAAGCAGATGGACAACCAGTCTAAGCAAATTAGATAATAAGATGGGGAGGAATTGTTGCATGACAACTCAAAAGCCAAATTATAATGAAGTGAAGGAACAACAACTTGAAAGTTCATTGCCACAGCTTTATCAACCGCAAGAGTCGATCTATGAAGAGGAGCGAGTGAACATGAAGGATTTTGTTATTGGCGCATTAGTTGGGGGTATAGTAGGTGCAGCTGCAGGCTTATTACTAGCTCCAAAATCAGGGAAAGATTTACGTAGCGATGTAGCAGTACAAGCTGTTAACTTAAAAGATAAGAGTGCAGATTTCTCGACAACTGCTAAAGATAAAACGGTTCAATTATCTAAACAAATTCAAGAACAATCTACACAATTAGTAGAGAAAGTAAAAATATTAAAATCAGCAAAAGCACCAACTGTTTTTGACGATGGTACTGTTTCTTTTGAGGGTGAAGAGCCACTGGAGGATTTCATTCCTAGTGAAGAACCTAAAGCAGAGGATGCTAGTGAAAAAAAGGAACAAGCTGAAGAAAAAAGTGAAGAAGTTCGCGCATAATAGATAAAAGGGATACGCTACATCTTATCATAGATGTAACGTATCCCTTTTTTTAAGATATGGGCGCTTTTTCTAGTAAAATCTCTAATTTATCCCCGCCGAAAATCTCCATATCAAAGCTGGCCGGTTGACCATTTCGTAAAATTGTAAAATTACCTTTAAATGTAGTAGGTAGTTGCCAATTAGAGAAGCGGAACACATCCTGGTATATCCAACGACTTCGGTCTTTTTCTTTAAATGAAAGTGTTGCTCCATTTGGAACGGTTGAAAGAGGTGAAACTACTACATGATTAACGAGAACTTCGTTGGCCATCTTCTTCAGCTCTAACACTTCGTTTTGAAAGTGTATGATGATTTTATCCTCAAGTAAAACATTCATTTGGTCAGCAATCCGTTGAACAGTAGGGAATGTTTGTTGCTGAAATGTAAGTACATCACCATCTTGGACAGCATATGACATTTTAGCTGGTTTACCATTAATCATTAGATGGGCTGAAAACTCTGGTAAATAAAGTGGCTTTCCGTCCACTTGAATATAAAATGACTCAAATTGTTTTAATAACTCCCAATTATTTGTGAGCTTAAATACATCCTCGACTGTTTCGGATATTTCAAACATCACAACATCTCGATCATTTAATGCACTATCGAGTGATGCACTAGAACTATTAACAGTTATTTGTGGTTCAATTACATATTTTGTATGCTGAATTGTAATTGTTTTAATGGCAGCATCATCTACAATATCTCTCACCGTAGCATTAGCTGGCTGACCGTCTTGGCCTTCAATTAGCTGGATAGCATCGCCTGTTTTAATCATCGTTTTTGTGGATGCCTGATGACCATTCACTAAAATTTCTGCCGGCTGACCGTGACCACCAGGGATGAAAATATCTTGTCCATTTACATTCACTGATAATCCATATCCCGGTTTTCCATATAATTGCTTTGCTCGAATATTGGCTGCTAAAAATGCATCGGCAACGGTCATTTCCTTTAATTCAAAAAGGCGAACTACTTGCTCATTGACAGTTAGACTCATATATTGAATAGGCATTTTTTTTGCTGCGATGGCGATACCAATTGGGGTCACCAATTCAGGAGATGCTTTGATATGATCTTCCTTCGTTAAGTTTTGAATGGCATCAATCCCTCGAACGGCAATGCGATTGGCAGGTAAATCTAGTACCAGTCCAAGTTCAGTTGTAAGATTTGGTGTTAAGCTACCTCCACCAACAAGCATTACTGCCTTAGGAGCTATGCGATTATTAAGACGCAAAATTTCTTCCCCAATGGCTTTTGCAAGTTGCTTAACAGCAGGTTCAATTGCTTGAAGAACTTCTTCTTTCGGATAATATTGGTCAAAGCCTAAAATATCCTGAATTAAAATTTCTTCATCTGTTTGCAGTTGACGTTTCGCTTTTTCGGCAACTGGAAAGTCGAGTAAGTAGTGGTCACTTAAAGCCTCTGTTATTTCATCACCAGCTGTTGGTACCATGCCATATGCGACAACGGTACTTTTATCGGTAATGGCAATATCAGATGTACCAGCACCAATATCAACAAGCGCCACATTTAAACGACGCATTGTTGGGGGGATAAGCACATTAATAGCTGCAATAGGTTCTAATGTTAGTGCATCCATTTCTAAATCCGCGCGTTTAAGAGCCGCGATAAGTGATTCTACGACAACTCGTGGCAAGAACGTAGCAATAACTTCAATTTGTGCTTCATCACCTTGCTGATCGAGTAGGCTACCAATTTCTTCGCCATCTAAACGATAGTATAAAACTGAATAACCAACACAATAATAGTGGCTTATTTTAGCGTCTTCTTTTTGTTGAAGGAGCTGTTGCTGTGCCTGTTGAACAGCTTGCAGTTCTAAACGACTTATATCTTCTTCTGTAAAGATTGGTCGATTACGTATATTGATCGTCACGCTTGCTTGTTCTGTTTTTAATGAGCGACCAGCCGCAGCGACGCTCACTTTTTTTAAAGGACCATGCTTCTCTTCAAGTTCATGTTTAATTTCATTGATTAAATCTGCCACATACATGACATTATGTATTTGACCATCAACCATGGCGCGTTCTTTATGTTCTTTTACTAAGATGTCTTCCACGTGAAAGCGGTCATTATCTTCAGCTAAAATAATGCCTACTACAGAACGTGTACCGATATCAAGTGCAAATAATTTTGAACTCAATGTCCTCGCTTCCTTTCTAGTTATATGTTAACTTCTTTCAGCAAAATTCAGCTGGCATAGAGGAACTCAGGCTAAGAACTTCACATCCTGTGAAAGCGCCTGAGTGACCAACATCGTGTTGCTGACGCTACGCTTTCGCACAAAAAACATTTGTTGGCCCAAAGCCTCCTGCGGATGTCACGAAACGTTATACTCGCTTCCTTTCTTGTAATATGTTAATATAATTTAGCGAGTTGAAGCGCTAAATTAAAAATGCGTGACATTCTGTGCAACATTGATTATAATGTTGCTAATATCTAAAAATGTAACATACATTTCAGAGTTCTGAAAGTGTCTGTCATGAGGAGAGGAGCAAGAAACATGAGCCAAAAAGATTTAGAAAGCTTACGTAGTCAAATAGACGGTTTAAACTTAGAAATTCTTCGTCTAATTAACGAACGCGCAGCAGTAGTTGATGAAATCGGTAAGATTAAAGAAAAACAAGGTGTGAATCGCTATGACCCGTTACGTGAACGCCATATGCTTGATCTTATTAAAGAGCACAATCAAGGTCCATTAAACCAAATGACGGTTGATTATATATTTAAGCAAATCTTTAAAACAGCTTTAAAACAACTTGAAGCGGATAAGAAAAAAGAATTACTTGTTTCCCGTAAGAAAAAATCAGAAGATACTGTCATTAATGTGAATGGTGAGCTAATTGGCCAAGGAAAACCATCTTTCGTATTTGGACCTTGCGCTGTAGAATCATACGAACAAGTAGCGGCAGTAGCAGAATCTATTAAAGCAAAAGGTGAAAAGTTAATTCGTGGCGGCGCTTATAAACCACGTACTTCTCCATATGACTTCCAAGGTCTTGGATTAGAAGGACTTAAAATTTTAAAACGTGTGTCAGAGGAATACGGTTTAGGCGTTATTACGGAAATCGTTACACCAGGTCATTTAGAGGAAGCTTTAGATTACATCGATGTTATCCAAATTGGTGCACGTAATATGCAAAACTTCGAATTATTAAAAGCTGCGGGTGCAACAAATAAACCTGTACTTTTAAAAAGAGGCTTAGCGGCGACAATTGATGAATTCATTCACGCTGCAGAATACATTATGTCTAAAGGAAATGAGAACATCATTCTTTGTGAGCGTGGTATTCGTACTTACGAAAAAGCAACTCGTAACACATTAGATATTTCTGCTGTACCAATTTTAAAACAAGAAACGCATTTACCAGTATTTGTAGACGTAACGCATTCAACAGGTCGTCGTGATTTACTATTACCATGTGCTAAGGCAGCAATTGCTATTGGAGCTGATGGCGTTATGGCAGAGGTGCATCCAGATCCATCTGTAGCACTTTCTGATTCACAACAACAAATGGATATTCCAACATTTGATGCTTTCTACGATACACTACAAAAATTCATGAAGAGCCATGAAATCAATGCATAATTTCTTTCAGCAATTATTTTCTGTACCGAAAGCGTAGCGGCAGGTACAGAAGTCTCTCACCTCTATAGGTGGTGAGATGAATGCAGATTTAAGTTACTTTTCAGTGGGTGTCCAAACACCCGCTGAAATAGAGAAACTCAGTCTAAGAACGCCACGTCCTGTGGCAATTTATCTGTGCGAAAGCGAAGCGACAGCAACACGGTTTTATCTGTGCGAAAGCGAAGCGACAGCAACACGGTTTTATCTGTGCGAAAGCGAAGCGACAGCAACAACACACGACTGAGTGACCAACATCTGTGCTGTCGCTACGTTGCACTACGCTTTCGCGCAAAAAACATCTGTTGGCCCAAAGCCTCCGGCGGATGTCAGGGAATCGGAAAGGAGTTCTTAGGGGATGTTAGCCTAAAACCATCGCATCCATGCGATAACAGCTAACTGACCTGCATCACGCAAGGCTTAAGCACAAAGCCGATTCCAGACGCAATTATGCCGGGGCATAATTGATATGTTGATAAACACCGCTTGCTTTAATCGGCAGGCGGTGTTTACTATATAGTGACAAAATAATGACTAGAAAAGTACTATTTGTACTTGGTTTTTCTTTTCATGTACATACTGCTTCTTGAAAAGAATATGAAAATTATCGTATGATAAGGCTATAAAAGGAAAAAAGGGAGGCACGTACGATGACTGTTACAATTTATGATGTTGCAAGAGAAGCAAATGTTTCTATGGCAACGGTCTCTCGTGTAGTCAATGGTAATCAAAACGTAAAACCGGCAACACGAAAAAAAGTATTAGAAGTAATTGAACGATTAGAGTATCGTCCAAACGCAGTAGCGCGTGGATTAGCAAGTAAGAAAACAACAACAGTTGGCGTGATTATCCCGGATATTGCAAATAATGTTTATGCGGAGCTGGCACGTGGTGTAGAGGATATTGCAACAATGTATCGTTACAATATTATTTTAGCCAACTCAGACCAACATGAAGATAAAGAGCTTCAGCTACTGGATACAATGCTAGGAAAACAGGTTGACGGTATTGTTATGATGAGTGATGAAGTAACTGAAAAAATGCAACAAACTATGGATCATTCACCGGTACCAATTGTGCTTGCAGGTTCAGTAGATGAATCGCAAACAATTGCGACTGTTAACATTGATTATTTCCAAGCAGCCTATGAGGCGATTACATTACTCATTCAAAATGGCCATAAGCGAATCGCTTTCGTAACAGGTCCGCTTACGTATACTATTAATGGAAAATTCAAACTTGAAGCTTATAAAAAAGCCTTACAAGACGCAGGTTTACCTATAGATGAATCACTAATCGCTGCAGAAGAATCGAGCTATGATATGGGCTTAGAGGCGTGGGAATCATTATCCTCACTTGAAAATCCTCCAACTGCTTATTTTGCAGGTAGTGACGAATTAGCAATTGGATTGATTCATGGTGCACAGGATGCAGGTAAAGATGTACCTGAGGATATCGAAGTGATCAGCTTTGAAAATTCAAAATTAGCACGCATGGTTCGTCCACAGCTAACAAGTGTCGCATTACCGCTGTATGATATCGGAGCTGTCGCAATGCGCTTGCTAACTAAATTGATGAGCAAAGAGCCTGTTGAGGACGAAGCGGTTATTTTACCTCATCGTATAGAACATCGACAGTCTGTCAAAAGTAAATAACAGTAATTAACACGTAAATCTGATAATGGATTTGCGTGTTTTTTTTATAGAGAGATTGAAAGCCGAAAGTAACCGATAGAGGACTAAGGTGAAAATAAAAAGCCTCACGATTGTCGTGAGGCATAGTGTTAAACGTGTTTTTCATTGCGAATAATATGAAGCGCTTTGGTTAGCATTTGCGCGTTTTTTTCTTCAATCTCAGCCTTTCGAGGGATTGGCTCATACAATGGATTTGGATCCTCCCAAGTTGGAATAAAAGGCACTGGTGCTTCTGGCTGCCAACGATCTAACCAAGCTTGTGGTAGGGGGCCTGTTGGTAATTGCTGATCTGTCATTTCAAGCCATAGCATCGACCACGCGCGAGGCACAACACGCCAAATATCATAGCCTCCACCGCCAACGGCAATCCATTTCCCCCCACAATATTCATGTGCTAATTTATGCGCAAGCTTTGGAATTTCTCTATAAATGTTCATTGTTCCATATAAATGTGTTAATGGATCAAAATAATGTGCATCTGCGCCGTTTTGCGTTAACACAACATCCGGCTTGAAAAATTCAAAGACTTCTCGCATAGCCTTTTCATATATGTCTAGGAAACTCTCATCTTCTGTAAAAGCATCAATTGGAAAATTAAAAGAAGTGCCATAGCCCTGTCCATTCCCGCGTTCCGTAATATTACCAGTTCCGGGGAAAAGATAGCGCCCTGTTTCATGAATAGACAATGTACAAACATCTGGATCTTCATAAAAACTCCATTGCACCCCATCTCCATGATGGGCATCGGTATCTACATAAAGTACACGAGCATTGTATTTTTCCTGCAAATAGCGAATAGCTACTGTACTATCGTTATAAATACAAAAACCTGATGCACGGCCGCGGAAGCCGTGGTGTAGCCCTCCTCCTAGATTGAGGGCGTGCTCGGCTTTTCCTTCCATTACATAATCGACAGCTGTTAATGTTCCACCGACAAGCTGTGCACTTGCTTCGTGCATATTTTCAAAAATGGGTGTATCTTCGGTGCCTATGCCGTAGCTTTCACATTGTGCCTCTGAAAGCTCACCATGTCCTGCTCTTTTAACGATTTCAATATATTTTGGATCATGTGCAAGTAAAAGTTCTTCCTCTGTTGCGACACGAGCTGGAACGATATCCAAATCATCAAGAGCATCAATATTCTTTAACAAATCCATTGTAAGCGTCAAGCGTTTATGATTGAAAGGATGGGTATCTGAAAATTTATATCCGAGTTGCTCTGGCGAGTACACAAATACTGCTTTTTTCATTGTAATGAAACACCTGGTAAATTAGGCCATAATACATCAAAGCCCTCTTTACGAAGTTCTTCAATCATAGCTAGTGGATTGAGAGTTTTTACTCGGATACTTAAAATTTTATTTTGCGTATTTTCAGAGTCAGGATAAACTAAGACGCTTTGGACATTTGCATGATGTTTACGAAAAATTTTAGTAATCTCAAATAATATTCCTGGCGTATCGGATACACGAATTTCAATTTTTGAGCCAGGTTCAGTGGCACCAGTTAACTCTATGTATGTATAGAGTAAATCTGTGGTAGTGACAATCCCAACTAATTTTCCTCCGGAGACAATTGGTAAACAGCCTATTTTAGATTCATAAAAAGTAAGAGCAACCTCCTCTACGAAATCAAGAGGATGACCGACAATTGGATTTTTAATCATAATCTCTTCCACTTTTGCATTAAAAACTGGTGAATTAGGCTCATCCCGTAACGAGGAAGGCAATGCCTCTTTAATATCTCTTTCAGTGATCACCCCAAGAACATGATGCTCCTCATCTACAACTGGTAAATGACGTACTTTTTTCTCACGCATGAACTTCAGCGCTTCAACCACTGTATTTGTCGGAGCCAACGTGTAGGGCTCATTATTCATAATTTCTTCTACGATCATATACTCATCCCCTTTGTGTTGGTTTTAATACATGAAGCGATTTTTAAAGCGAAGTCTATCGAATCTTTCCATTGTCTCAGGAGGCACGCGTTTGCCTTCACGTGCCATCAGGCAGTTAGCAGGATGTGATGTGATCTCAGGGTCATCTGTAGCAAAATATTCGAAGGTGGCAGAGCCCATCATTTTCTCCATCATTTTGCGATAATCCCAAACGTTTAAACCAGTCCCTTTTAAATCCCAATGCCAATAATATTCGGTAGTGATAACAAGATAGTCTTCCATTTCATCTCCCATAAAAGATACGGCTAGTAGTGCTTTACCAGCACCTGTACCACGATAGTCTGGAATGACTTCAATAGCACCTAGCTCAATCATGTTATCAATACGATCCTCCGCCCAGCGTTCGAGTGGATCGGGATATAGATAAGTAACGTAGCCTACAATAATGTTTTCATTTCGAATAATAATAATTCGTCCTTCAGGAAGTCCTGCAATTTCTATAATGGCTTGCTGCTGTTGCTTTGGAGGTCTAAAAGCAACCAAGCCTTCGTGGAATGAATATGTCGCTAATTTTTCTGGAGGAACAGGTCCTTCCACATACACAGTACCATGCTTTGTTTCCTTTGTGACAGAAAAAAAAGTTTTTTTGTGTTCCATAATTACACCACCTGAGTTTAATAGTTCCATTATAGCTGATTTCCTGCGGAAAAACGCTACTTTTTGCAAAATATACCTGTGTTTTTAGAAAAGTGAAAATATTAAGACATTCTTAGTGATTTCGTGTAAAATATATGTATATTGCATCTGTTATTCAACAGATGAATGTAGTGTGAATAAGCATTCACTAATTTTACACTACCTTAACTGTTGTATAACAAGTGCTACATAACGTAGTTGTCTTTGGAGAAGGTGGCGGATTTTTAAGGGGGAATTAATGAAATTACGATTTAACTTCTTTCAGCAAATGTCTATTGTAGCAAAAGCGAAGCATCAGCTACAAATGTTTTTTGTAACGTAAGTGAAACGGCAGTTACAAATCACTTTTGTACCGAAAGCGTAGCGGCAGGTACAGAAGTCTCCCACTTCTATAGATGGTGAGAAGAATGCTGATGCTGAATTAAGTTACTTTTCAACGGGTATCCAAACACCTGCTGAAAGAAGTTAAAGCCTCCGGCGGATGTCATGAAATCGGCTTTGTGCAAGCACTAAGCCGATTCCGGACGCAATTATGCCGAGGCATAATTGAAAATTTGCTTACTAATATACTAAGGCGATCGCAAAGAGAGGGGTAGTTTCATGGGGATGAAAATGTTGGAGAAGTTGAATGCTTTACCGGGGCAATATAATTTGCTTGATTATGAGAAAGCAGCGGCAACACATGATTGGACAGAGACAGAAAAGGGGTTCAGTTGGTATGAAACAGGGCTTGTAAATATGGCATACGAGGCAATTGATCGTCATACAGAAACGCATCGAAAAAACAAAGTTGCACTTTATTTTAATGATGGAAAGCGTAAAGAGGCTTATTCTTTCAATGAAATGAAAAAGTTGACGAATAAAGCCGCAAATGTTTTTAAAGCAGCAACAAATTTGGAAAAAGGTGATCGATTATTTATTTTTATGCCGCGTTCACCGGAGCTTTATTTTTCTTTATTAGGCGCATTGAAAATGGGTGTGATTGTAGGTCCACTATTCGAGGCATTCATGGAAGGTGCTGTTTATGACAGACTTGCAGATAGCGAAGCTAAAGTATTAGTGACAACACCAGAGTTACTTGAACGCGTACCTTTAGCAAAGCTACCACATTTGCAGCACGTCTTTTTAGTAGGATCTGATATAGAGGAAACAACACAAATTTTAGATTTTAATAGACGCTTGAAAGGAGCATCTTCTCAATTTGATATTGAATGGGTGGACAGAGAGGATGGTATGATTCTTCATTATACTTCTGGATCAACTGGAGCACCAAAGGGCGTATTGCATGTTCATAATGCAATGCTTCAACAATATCAATCTACGCAATGGGTATTAGATTTGCGTGAAGACGATATTTACTGGTGTACAGCTGATCCAGGATGGGTGACAGGCACAGCGTATGGCATTTTTGGTCCATGGTTAAATGGTGTCACAATGCTAATTGTTGGTGGGAGATTTTCACCACAAGCTTGGTACCAAGCTATTGAGGATTATAGTGTAACAGTTTGGTATAGTGCACCAACTGCTTTCAGAATGTTAATGGGTGCTGGTAGTGGTATGCTTGAGAACTATGATCTATCTTCGGTACGTCACATTTTATCTGTTGGTGAGCCGTTAAATCCAGAGGTAATTCGTTGGGGGACTGATGAGTTAGGTCAACGCATTCATGATACGTGGTGGATGACAGAAACTGGTGCGCATATGATTTGTAACTATCCTTCTATGGATATTAAGCCAGGCTCAATGGGTAAACCATTACCAGGTATTCATGCGACGATTGTTGATGATGCGGGTAATGAAGTACCACCTTTTACAATGGGGAATTTAGCGGTTCGACGTGGTTGGCCTGCAATGATGCGTCAAATTTGGGGAAATCCAGAGCGTTATGAATCCTATTTCTTAAAAGGTGAATGGTATGTGTCTGGGGACTCTGCCTATATGGATGATGATGGCTACTTCTGGTTCCAGGGGCGTGTAGATGATGTTATTATGACAGCTGGTGAGCGGGTAGGTCCTTTCGAGGTAGAAAGTAAGCTACTAGAGCACCCCGATATAGTAGAGGCAGGGGTGATTGGAAAGCCAGATCCTGTCCGAGGTGAAATTATTAAAGCCTTTGTATCATTACGTGAGGGAGTTGAACCTTCAGATGCATTGATAGAGGATATTCGTAATTTTGTTAAGAAGGGCTTATCTGCACACGCAGCACCACGTGAAATCGAATTTAAGGATAAGTTACCAAAAACACGCAGTGGTAAGATTATGCGTCGTGTGTTAAAGGCGTGGGAGTTAAATTTACCAACTGGTGATTTATCTACGATGGAAGATTAATTATATGAAGCAGGAATTTATTCGGTCGACGAAAAATTCCTGCTTTCTTTTTTAAAAAGCGCTGTTTAACTTGAGTATTTTTTTCTCAAATGAAAAGCGTATTCGAGAATTTTCGAATACGCTGGTTTTCTGATGGAAAATACATGAAAATATACCTTTATAATGTTTCGATCTTTTGGAAAATATCTTTGTAAAGGATATCTAACTCTTTTTCACCTTTTAAATAGAAATACCAAGCATCTTCTCTATTTGCATCGTTATCAGATAAATAAATTGTTGTATGAGATCTATTATTTAATGATTCCCAATGAGCTGTTTCATAGGTAACCCCTTCTCTTGTAAATGGAAAATGACGTTTTGTTGAATCAAAAAAAATAATTGGCATTTTAGAATTATTATAAACTTTAACAAATCTATCATCTGATGCTTCTTCAAACATCACTGGTGTTATCATAACAGCATCAAAATTTGTTGAAATATGCAATGTATCTTCACTAAAATCATCTAATGAAATTGGTTCGAAATGAATTTTTTCGTTATTTAATTCAGGAATATCACCAACTACAGCAATTTTTAAAGGTGCTCCATCATATTTAACTTCATCATTTGAACACGCAACTAATAATAACAAACTCAATATTAAAAAAATTTTTTTCAAATTTATATTCCCCTTTTTCATAATCCCGTCCTTTTATTAACCAAGGTTACTTATGTTTCTTTCATTATATATTATCATTCTACAAATATTCCCAAAAACTTTGTTATTATCATTTTTTTCTTAATGGTATCTTTATTGGGTATAAGCAATTTTCCACCGCAAATGCACGAAAAGAATGTTCATCAGAATCAAACGCAAATGAATCCAAGAAATTAGACCATGCCAAATACTCGTCTAGTTCTTCAAATTTTGTCTTAAAATCAATTACTCAATAAATATTGCGAAAAATTCAGATATAAATAAAAATTCAGTTGACTTAATAAATATGCAGACGTATACTAATTTTAACTTATTTCAGAGGTGAGTGCATTGAAAGTAGGAATTGTTGGTGCAACCGGATATGGTGGCTTAGAACTTATTCGATTTTTACATAATCATAAAGCGGTGGAACGGATCGATTTATTCACATCTTCAGAAGAAGGCGTAAATTTTTCTTCTAAGTTTGGTCATCTTGTTAATATTGCCGATACACCTTTACAAAAAATTGATTATGGGGCTTTGGAGAAATTTGATGTTGTTTTTACAAGTACACCTTCAGGGGTGACAAGTGAGTTATTACCTCCATTGGTAGGGAAAGGTCCTAAATTAATAGACTTGTCTGGTGACTTCCGTTTACAAGATCCAGCGAGTTATAAAGCATGGTACGGTAAAAAAGCTGCGCCATTAGAATTTATTCAACAAAGTGTATATGGCTTAACTGAATGGAATGCAGAAAATGTTCAACATGCTCCTCTTATCGCAAATCCAGGGTGTTATCCAACAGCCGTTTTACTTTCGTTGTTACCATTGCTAAAAGAACGATTGATTGATTCGAGCTTTTTAGTGATTGATGCGAAAAGTGGGATTTCTGGGGCTGGGAATAAACCATCGCAAACAACGCATTTTAGTGAGACCAACGAAAGCTTTTCAATCTATAAAACGAATACACATCAGCATATACCGGAAATCGAGCAGGCCATTTCAATGTTCGCGGGGGTTGATACAACCATATCTTTTAATACTCATTTAGTGCCAATGACTAGAGGGATTTTATCTACCTCATATGCACCTGTTATGTCTGGTGTTACAGAGAAGCAGCTAGTTGCTTGTTTACAGAGTGCCTATGAAAAGCATCCGTTTGTGCGGATTGTTACAGATGTAAATAGTCTAGGAACAAACCGCGTTAAAGGTTCGAACTATTGCGACATTTTGGTGAAAGTTGATAGCCGTACGAATCGTGCCACGATTGTTGGCGTCATCGATAATTTAGTTAAAGGGGCTGCAGGGCAAGCCATTCAAAATATGAATGTTCAATTTGATTTACCACAAACGACAGGATTAGATGTTGTTCCGTTCTTTCTGTAACTTATTTCAGCGAATCTTTTATGTAGCGAAAGCAGAGCGTCAGCTACTCTTTATATGCCAAGGAAAATTGATTAACTAAGGAGGAAAAATTTTATGACATTAATAGCATCCACGAGTATTATGAAAAAATTATCAAGTAAAAATATTGTTTCACCAAAGGGCTTTAAAGCTGCGGGTTTACATTGTGGTTTAAAGCATAAGAAAAAAGATTTAGCTGTGTTAGTTAGTGAAGTACCCGCAAGTGTAGCAGGTGTCTTTACAACGAACGCTGTACAGGCAGCACCATTAAAAGTAACGAAAGAGGTTGTGTATACAACGAAGAAAATGCAGGCGATGATTGTCAACTCCGGAAATGCAAATGCTTGTACAGGAAAGCAAGGAGCGAAGGATGCACAAACAATGCAGGCCCTCATGGCAGAAAAGCTAGGTATCGGGGCAAATTTAGTAGGTGTTTGCTCAACGGGTGTCATCGGTGAAATTATGAATATGGAGCCACTGGCAAATGGGATTTATCAGTTAGAGCCAAAGGATAATTTAGAAAGTGCTATTGATTTTGCACAAGCGATTATGACAACAGATACGGTTATGAAAAACACAAGTTACAGTACTATTGTTGATGGCAAAGAGATTATTATCGCTGGTGTTGCAAAAGGGTCAGGTATGATTGAACCAAATATGGCAACGATGCTAGGTTTTATTACGACAGATGCAAATATTGAATCAGATGTGCTACAGGCTACCTTATCTGATATAACAAATATGACTTTCAATGCAATTACAGTGGATGGGGATACATCTACAAATGACACAGTAGTTGTAATGGCAAACGGCTTAGCAGGAAATGTAGCTTTAACTCCTGACCATCCAGATTGGCAAAACTTCTATTATACATTGAAAACAGTAGCTGAAGACTTAGCGAAAATGATTGCCAAAGATGGTGAGGGGGCAACGAAGCTAATTGAGGTTGAAGTTGAAGGGGCGTTTTCGGATGAAGAAGGACGTAAAATTGCTAAAACGGTAGTTGGTTCACCACTTGTGAAAACGGCAGTATTTGGCTGTGATGCAAACTGGGGACGTATTATTGCCGCTGTAGGCTATAGTGGCGCAACAGTTGATCCAGAAAAAATTACGATCCAAATTGGCGGTGTTACGATGGTTGAAAACGGTGAGCCGATTCCATTTTCGGAGGATGGGTTAATTCAAATTTTAAAAATGCATGAAGTGAAAATCTATGTGTCGCTTGGTATTGGGGAAGGCAAGGGGCATGCTTGGGGATGTGATCTAACTTATGACTACGTTCAAATCAATGCCTCATACCGCTCGTAAACGAATGGTCATTAAGCTTGGTGGAAGTACGTTAGAGGGCTTAAATGAGTCGTTTTTTGAGAATTTTAAAAAACTCCAAGAAAGCGGCATAGAGCTTATTATTACCCATGGTGGTGGTCCAGCTATTAACCGTGAACTAGCGGTGCGCGGAATAGAATCACATGCTTTAAATGGTATTCGTGTCACGAGTGAAGCTGCAATGGATATTGTACAGTCAACGTTAATAGGAAAGGTCAATCCTGCGCTTGTTCATGAATTAACGACTTCTGGCATTGCTGCGATTGGATTAAACGGCTTCGATGGTCAGTTAATTGTAGCGGATTATCTAGATAAAGACGTATACGGTTTTGTTGGTGAAGTGAAAACCGTCAACACATTTTTGCTAGAAGCAATAATTAGTGCTGGGGTTGTACCGGTTATTGCTTGCGTGGGATCAGATGAACATGGTCAGGCATTAAATATTAATGGAGATACGGTAGCAAGTGAAATAGCGCTAGCAATAGATGCAGATAGTTTATTACTTGTAACGGATGTAAGTGGTATTCGCATTAACGATGAATATCAATCGAAAGCAACACCTTCTTTCATCAATCAATGGATTGAGGAGGGGCATATTTATGGAGGGATGATACCTAAAGTTAATGGAGCTCTCGAATGCTTAAGTGCAGGCATTCCATCAGTGCAAATTGTTGGAGAATCCTTAGTAGGTACGACGATTTTATCTGGGGGATGAAGAAAGCAAATTAGTAAAAGTCATTCTTCTTTATAGTTTAAGAGTGACCTTTCAATGGCATAGAGGTAGCAATATAGTTATTTAGAGAAGAAGATTGTTATAGCCAAAATTAGTAGGAGTTGATAAAATGAGTGCTTTATTTGGAAACTATGGCAAACGCCGCGCCCAAGTTGTCAAAGGGCAAGGAACTGTTGTAGAAGATTCGGCTGGGAAAAAATATTTAGATTTTACAAGTGGAATTGCTGTAGTGAGTCTTGGTCATGCACATCCTGCAATCGTGGAGGCTGTTCATGATCAAAGTAAAAAGCTTTTGCATATTTCTAATTTATTTGATATTCCCGGTCAGGAGAAGGTTGCGCAAAAATTAATAGCAGATACACATTTTTCTTATGCATTTTTCTGTAATAGTGGTGCGGAAGCAAATGAAGCGGCCATTAAGCTTGCTCGTAAGCATACAGGGAAAAATCATATTATTACTTTTGAAAAATCTTTTCATGGGCGAACTTTTGGAGCGATGTCCGCAACAGGTCAGAGCAATATACATAATGGCTTCGGACCGCTTATTGAAAAATTTACGATTCTTCCTTTTAATGATGTGTCAGCACTTGAAGCAACGATTGACGATTCTGTTGCGGCAATTATGCTAGAAATGATTCAAGGTGAGGGCGGTGTTAACAGGGTATCACCAGAATTCGCAGCAGCAATCGCTAAAGTCTGTGACGACAAAGGAATATTACTAATCATCGATGAAGTTCAAACAGGTATTGGACGAACAGGAACAAGATATGCCTATGAGCAAACGATTTTAAAGCCAAATATCGTGACATTGGCAAAAGGGCTAGGTGGTGGATTCCCAGTTGGTGGGATGCTTGGAACAGCCGAGCTATATGATTCATTTGGTCCTGGCACACATGGGACAACATTCGGTGGGAACCCACTTGCGATGAGTGTTGCTGAAACCGTGCTTAATCATGTTTTTGAACCTGCTTTTTTACAAAATGTGCAGCAGCAATCTTCGTATTTTGTTAAGCAGTTGAAAGAGAATCTACCGACTACGTATACGGTACAGGGTCAGGGCTTACTTCTTGGCATTGGTTGTGGCGATACTGAGGTAGCCTCGTATATAGCTGCAGCAGAGGAAAACGGCTTATTATTAGTAGGAGCAGGACCAAATGTTATTCGTCTACTACCACCATTAACCGTTTCAAAAGCAGAGATCGATGAAGCAGTTGCAATATTAAAAACGATACTGTTATAGTATTAGGCCAATTAACTACGATGAAAATGAATCTGCTAGACTTTCTTTGGAGAAGTCTAGCAGATTTTTAATGGCTTATCATCGGAAGTTTGGGATGACATTTTGTTAAAATATATGCCATGTGAATAAGTTGATTGGAGTGGAGGCTGGGCGACTCCTCGGGGATCAGCGGATAGAGGAACGAAGGCTAAAACCATCACGTCCTGTGATAACGCCTTCGTGACCAACATCGTGTTGGCCCGAGACCCTGCAGCGAAGCGAAGCGGCTCATCGGACGCCCCCAGGAAGCTCTGCTCTGCGCGAAAGCGAAGCGACAGCGGCAAATGTTTTATCTGTGCGAAAGCGAAGCGACAGCGGCAAAGCGCCCAGCCGAAACAGAAATCAACCTCACATTATGGTGATAAGTTTTTTATTTAGTGAAATCCTATTGTAACTCTTTTACTAATTTTTTCACTAGAGTAGGGAGCCAATCATGAAGTTGACTAAATGCAAAGCCTGCAGCCTCTGCCTTTGTAGTTGTCATATACCAATCTGCAGGAACTCCATACGGTGACTGCGACATTTCATCGCCACCTACTAGTGAAATTTTCGCATGCTTTCCGGTTGTTTCTTCAATAAGCCCCAGCAAATCCTTTAATGAAATTGCACCCGTAGCTGTTGCATTATAAGGTCCTTCAATTGGTGTAATGCCAGCAAAATATAAAAATGCTGCTGCTTCGTCATCCGTAATAAAGCTCATCTTTGCTTCAATATTTGGTAATGAAATAGGCTGGTCCTGTAAAATTCGTTCAATGTGAAAATGTAAACGGCGTGTATAGTCGTTCTCCCCCATAACAATCGGGAAACGTACAGCGACAACAGGGAACGTGGCCTCTTTGAAAAGTACTGCCTCTGCTTGACGCTTACCCTCACCATACGAAAAATCTTCACGATTCCCCATCCGAACTTCATAATCATATGGATTAAAATCTTCTTCAGTTTTGACAATGCTGTCTATTTCGTAGGTGGATAGAGTAGATGTGAAAACGAGCTTTTTCGTTTTACCTTCTAAAATTTCACATATTTTATGAGCTTCGTTAGGAGAATAGCAAATATTATCATAGACAATATCCCATGTTGTACCTGATAGTGCCTGTGACAACGAATCGGCATCATCTCGATTAACAATTAGCTGCTTCACCTTTGTGCCAAAAGGATTTCCACTTTGTCCACGTGTTAAAATAGTTACGCTATGCCCATTTTGAAGATAGAGTTCAACAAGCTTTTTACCAAAAAAACGAGTGCCTCCTAAAACTAAAATGTTCAATTATTTCCACCCCTTCAAATTAGTAGTCCCCTTTATAATGACAAAAAAACAGGCATACTACAATTACTTTGTAGTATGCCATGCCTGTTTATTATTGGGTAGGTGGTGGATTAGTCGGTGGAGTTGTATTTCCGTTGTCTCCTCCGTTAGAGCCATTTCCGGTGTTTCCGGAACCATTACCGTTATTTGAACTATTACCGTTATTTGAGCCATTTCCGGTATTTCCGGAACCACTGCCGTTATTCGAGCCGTTTCCGGTATTTCCGGAACCACTGCCGTTATTCGAGCCGTTTCCGGTATTTCCAGAACCACTACCGTTATTCGAGCCGTTTCCATTGTTTGAGCTATTCCCGTTACTACCATCTGACCCATTGCCATTTTCCGAACCGTTTCCGTTTTGGTTTGAGTCTTCGCCGTTAGTAGGTGGGGTAGTTGGTGGAACATTTTCTTCCTTGTCTTTTTCAGGTTGTTTTTCATTCGCACTACCACCAGTAGAAACGACATTGGATTGCGCTGAAGTTAAACCTGTAATATCTACAGCGACAACAACATAGGCTTGCCCACTTGCTACAGTCATGCTTTGTGATGATTCAAGCACTGATCCGACAAGCGTTCTACCGCCGTTTGTTACTTTATAAACTCGGTAACCGACTACATCATTTGAAGAGCCTGTCCAAGATAATGTATTACCATTAATTGAAGCAGTTACTGCTGCTGGCGCATTGTTATCTGCCGGGAAATCAACGGCTGATACCGATGAATTCGATAATGTTGAATTTTTTGGTAATAGGCTGGCTGGGTTACCACCAAGTCTGCCTAACATTCGTTTAATGAATGCTTGATTAATACCTGCACCACCTGGTTTTACAAATTCTGATGGTGTGTTAGGAAGTGCATTATAGGTTTTACCTTTAATCGTAACAACGCTTGCGGAAGCTAAGCTATCATCAGGCTGTGAAGGTAAAAATACTTTTGCGTTAAACAAGTCAGAGCGCACGAGGCCAGCATTAGCACATGCTGCTGAAGGCGCTAAACCAGAAATACCACAGAATGATGCTGTAACAACGTTTTTCGGTTGCGTAAATCTAGTTTTAGGGGCAATTAATTGTGGATCGACATCATACACAGAATTCATTAATGTTCCCCATAGCTTGTTAATTCGCACGCTAGGCCGTTGATACGTATTATTAAATGCATCTAGTGTTTCATTTTTATCATAACCCATCCATACACCAAGAGAAACATTCGGGTTATAACCAACAAACCAAACGTCTTTATAATTTTGTGAAGTACCTGTTTTAGCAGCAAAGTCAGAAGAGAATTTAAGTGTATTTCTTGCAACTGTACCAGTACCTTTTGTTAACACATCTCGTAACATATCTGTAACGATATAAGAAGTTTCAGGACTAAACACTTGTTCAGGTTTAACTTCGTGTTTATATATAATATTTCCATTTTGGTCTTCAATTCTATCAATCATATAAGAGTCAATGAATTGTCCGCTGTTTGCAAAAGTTGCAAAGGCATTGGTGTTCTCTTCAACAGTAATACCTTCTTCTATGGCCCCAATACTAGCTGCAGGGTTTGTGAAGTCCTTAGGCTTTAAGGTTGTAATTCCCATCTTTACTAAATAATCGGCAGGACGTCTGTTAAGAATACTATAATATAGACGTATAGCTGATAAGTTTTGTGAATCTGCTAATGCCTCACGTGCAGGGATTAGTCCTCGTTCATCATTAGTATTATAGTTTGTTGGGCTCCATCCGGGAATAGAGAATTTTACGTCGACTAATGGGCTACCTGCACCGATTACACCGTATTCTATGGCAGGTGCATATACGAGTAGTGGCTTCATTGTTGAACCATTTGAACGTTTTGCCTGTGTAGCATAGTTATATTTTTTCAATTCAAAGTCACGACCACCGACAAAGCTTAAAATACGTCCGGTAGTATTTTCAATTAAAATACTTCCAACCTGTACAGGCATTTGAACATCAATTTCTTCACCTGTTACAGGGTCTTTGTCTTTGACGGTGTAAGTATGACCGTAATTTTGAAAGTTTTCCGCTGCTTTTTGCATCGCATCGTACATATCTTTATTAATAGTTGAATAGATGCGATAACCTTTTGAGCGGACATCACGATCTGCTAGGATCGTATACTTATCTTTTAATTTTTTTTCATTTTTTAAGCGTTCTGGATCAATACCATCTTCTACTGCTAGTTTTTCAGCAATAATTTCTGTCGCACGACTTTCAAGCTCATATGTTAGCCATGGGTAGCGATCTTCCGCTCGCATCTCTGGTGAACGGAAGTCAGCAGTAATATCATAAGCGAGTGCTTCTTTATATTGAGCCTCGTTAATGTAACCTGCGTCTTTCATGCGAAAAAGTACAGTTTTCATACGATCAATACCCTGTTGAAGAGCTTCTTTACTTTTAAGTGCACCCGTATTTGTAAAAGGTGTGTAAGTAAAAGGTGCTTGAGGAATACCAGCTATATACGCTGCTTGAGGAAGCGTTAAATCCTTTGCTTTTACATTGAAAATACCTTCAGCAGCTGTTTCAACTCCTGCGATGTTTCGACCAGAAGAGTTACGCCCATAAGGAATTATGTTTAAATAGGCCTCTAAAATTTCTTCCTTTTTCATAAAGTGCTCTAAACGCATCGCAAGTAAAAGTTCTTTTGCTTTTCGCTCATAAGATACTTCGTTTGTTAATACTTGGTTTTTTATAAGTTGCTGTGTTAGTGTAGAACCACCAGTTTGAGTGGAAGAGTTTGTGACGTCTTGAAGTAGCCCTCGGATGACAGCTTTTGGAACTATTCCGCTATGTTCACGGAAATACTCGTCCTCTGTCGCTAATACCGCATTAATAACATCAGGTGCGATATTGTTTAATGTTGTTGTTCGACGGTCTAAATCTGTACGTAATTTTCCGATATAAATATCGTTAGCAAAATAAATCTCACTTGTTGAATCGTAGTTGAAAATTTCATTTCGTAATTCTTGCTTTGAGCGTAGTGGCTCTTCTTTTACAAGTGACGCAAAATAGCCAGCGCCAACTGAACCGGCAAATACAGTACCTACCAATGCAAAGACTAAAAATAGTAAAAATAAGTTCCAGGTAACACTTCCTGAAATACGTAATTTCTTCATCCATTTTTGTTGAATTAATTCATCGATCTTTGCATTGATTTTCTCAATCCAATCTTTCAATGTATCGACCTCCTAAAATCTTGTCTATTATAGCACATATTGATTTAGGTCGAACATAATTATTGACAATGAAAAAGAATCGTTTAGAATAATGCTTATAGTTTTCTAGCGAAGAAGAGCTTGCAGTAGTGTCTATATTCCCTGTTTAGAGAGCCGGCGGTTGGTGAAAGCTGGTCATAATGTAGAGACGAATTACGTGCTTGGAGCTTAGACGTGCGCGCCTGCGATAAAGGCGGTTGAATGAAGAGGAAGATGGATGACATCTTCAAGCCGGGTGGTACCGCGTTAGTTTATAACGTCCCTGCATGCAATGTTTTGCGTGTAGGGACTTTTTTGTTTCTCCCTACACGGAATTATTAAACACTTAGGAGGAATAAAAATGACGAACGAATTATTACAAGACTTAGAATGGCGCGGATTGTTGTACCAACAAACTGATGCTGAAGGTATGACGAAATTATTAGATGAACAATCTGTATCTTTGTACTGTGGTGTTGATCCAACTGCGGATTCTATGCATATTGGGCATATTGTGCCTCTTTTAACGCTACGTCGATTCCAAAAAGCAGGTCACCGTCCAATTTTATTAGTTGGTGGTGCGACTGGTATGATTGGAGATCCATCTGGTCGCTCTGAAGAACGCCAATTACAAACAGTTGAGCAAATTGATAAAAATGTTCAAGGTATCCGTAGTCAATTAGAGCGTATTTTTGATTTTGCAGAAGATGGTAATGGTGCACAATTAGTGAATAACCGTGACTGGATTGGCAATATAAATACGATTGAGTTTTTACGTGATTACGGGAAATTAATTAACGTGAATTACATGTTAGCAAAGGATACGATTGCATCACGCCTTGATACAGGGATTTCATTTACTGAGTTTGCGTATACTTTAATTCAAGGTATTGATTACAATCATTTATACAACCATTACAACTGCCGTATTCAAGTAGGTGGCTCTGACCAGTGGGGGAATATTACAACAGGTTTAGAAGTTATTCGTAAAACACATGAGGAAGAGACAAAAGCCTTCGGTATCACAATTCCGTTAGTAACGAAAGCAGACGGTACGAAATTTGGTAAAACAGCGGGTGGTGCTGTATGGTTAGATAGTAAGAAAACATCTCCATACGAGTTCTACCAATTCTGGATTAATGCTGCGGATGCTGATGTTGTAAAATACTTAAAAATCTTCACATTCCTTTCTCGTGAAGAAATTGAAGCTTTAGCAGTATCTGTAGAAGAGGAACCACATTTACGTAAGGCGCAAAAAGCATTAGCTGAAGAAATGACTCGCTTAATTCATGGTCAAGAAGCATTAGACCAAGCAATCCGCATTACAGCTGCTTTATTCTCTGGAGACTTAAAAGCACTTTCTGCTGATGAAATGAAGGATGCGTTTAAAGATGTTCCTTCTATTGAATTGGCGAAAGAAGATAAAAACATTGTGGACTTATTAGTGGAAGCGGGTATTTCACCTTCAAAACGTCAAGCTCGTGAAGACGTAACAAATGGTGCGATTAGCGTGAACGGTGAAAAAGTCACTGAATTAGAATATGTAATCGACGGCAAAGATCGTTTAGAAGATGCATTCAGCATTGTTCGTCGCGGCAAGAAAAAATACCATATGGTGAAGTTTGTTTAATTCAGCTTCAAACAAAGAAACATCCCTTCGAAATTTGAGGGGATGTTTTGTTTTGTTGAAAATAAAGTATGGCTCCTCGGCAAAACGAGGGGGTGATTTCCGTTCCGGTTGGGCGCTTTGCCGCTGACGCGTCGCTTTCGCACAGATAAAACATTTGTTGCTGACGCTTCGCTTTCGCACAGATAAAACATTTGTTGCTGACGCTTCGCTTTCTCGCAATAAAGCTTCCTGGGGCGTTCGATGAGCCGCTTCACTTCGCTGCAGGGTCTCGGGCCAACAGGATGCTGGTCACGAAGGCGTTATCACAGGACGTGATGGTTTTAGCCTTCGTTCCCCTATTATGTGCTTATATTCTTCGGGGTGAAGCATATTCGCTAGCTTTAATGCACCCTCTATAAGACGTGGTGATGGGCGACAATAAAGCCATTCCTCCATTACGTGAAGCTGTTTCATTTTAACGGCTTGAAGCTCCTGAGCATGTGCACGCTTTAATAAATTAGCCGGTTGAATACGCTCAAAGGCAACTCCTACCCAAGCCATCATAATATAGTCTGGGTCGCGCCTTACTACATCTGCCCAATCAGTTTGCACGCTTGCTAGTTCTACATCTTGAAACAGATTTTGCCCACCAGCAATGGCACTAATTTCAGTTAGCCAATTTATTTTACCTGGCGTAAAGATAGGATTTGGCCACCACTCCCAATAGAGAGTAGGTTTTTTAGGAATTGTTTCAGCAATTGTGCGAAGACGATCTATACATTGTAAATATTCCTCAGAGATTTCTTTTGCACGCCCTTCAACTCCACAGGCTTTACCTAAAGTATGGAGATCCTGTGCGATTTCCTCTAATGAATTAGCATTAAAAACAATATGGGGAATATTTCTAGCTTGTAACGCTTCAATATTTTTTTCCATGCCAGGGACACTTAAGGATGCGAGTACAAGATCAGGCTGCAATGCCTCTAATGCATCCATATCAATTGATAAATCTGGGCCAAGCTGAGGTAAGTTTTTTACTGCTAATGGCCAATCCGAAAAATCATCGACACCAACAAGTTGATCAGTCAGACCTAAATAAGCAACAAGCTCGGTATTACTAGGACATATTGATATTAAACGCATCTTCTTATCTCCAATTCTTTTTAAGAAAAGTATAGCGAGTGTTGGAGTCACATACAATGACAGAATGTTTTCCTCAATAAAAAAGGCATGCCAAGAGACATGCCTTCTGATTACTTATTAAGAAAGTGCGATAGCTTCGAGTGATTCTTCTTTTTTTGCTACAGGACCCATCGCATTTGTAATAATTTGTTTAATGTCTTCTAACGTTGCTTTACGTGGGTTTGTTGAAGCACATACATCTAACATTGCATTTTTCGCTAAGATTTCAATATCCTCATCCTTCGCACCTAATTCGCGGAAGCCACTTGGAATGTTCAAATCGCTAGAAAGATTTTCAATTGCTGTAATTGCTTTCTCGGCAGCATCACGTTTACTTAATCCTTCAACGTTTTCACCTAACAATTCAGCGATTTTTGCAAAACGCTCAGTACGTGCTGTTAAGTTAAAGCGGCAAACATGAGGCAATAAAATAGCATTACATACACCATGTGGTAGATTATAGAAGCCACCTAATTGATGAGCAATTGCATGTACATAGCCAAGTGAAGCGTTATTAAACGCCATGCCTGCTAAAAATTGTGCGTAAACCATTTGTTCACGTGCTTCTAAATCAGCACCGTTTGCATAGGCACGTGGTAAATATTCAGGAACTAGCTGAAGTACCTTTTCAGCGCAAGCGTCAGTAATTGGTGTTGCGTTTGTCGATACAAATGATTCAATTGCATGTGTTAATGCATCTAAACCAGTTGCCGCTGTTAGAGCAGGAGGTAAGCCAATCATTAGCTCTGGGTCATTAATTGATAGTAGTGGAGTAACATGTTTGTCTACAATGGCCATCTTCACTTTACGAGCTGTATCCGTGATAATCGTGAAGCGAGTCATTTCACTTGCTGTACCAGCAGTTGTGTTAATAGCGATTAATGGCACCAATGGGTTTTGTGATTTGTCAACGCCCTCGTAATCATGAATGCGTCCACCATTCGAAGCAATAAGTCCGATACCTTTCGCTGCATCGTGTGCGCTACCTCCTCCAAGAGAAATGATCGAATCACAGTTTTCAGCATGATACACTGTAATCCCATCTTCAATGTTTTGATCTGTTGGATTTGGTTCTGCTTTCGGGAAAATTGCTACATCAATTCCAGCAGCTATAATGAT
Organism: Lysinibacillus sp. NPDC093216; assembly: GCF_050280325.1. Lineage (NCBI taxonomy): Bacteria > Bacillati > Bacillota > Bacilli > Caryophanales > Bacillaceae > Lysinibacillus > Lysinibacillus sp. NPDC093216. Next base: position 45,187 of record NZ_JBNNVB010000008.1, read on the forward strand.
GTTAGCAATTTGTTCAGAGAGACCTAGTTTGTGTAAGCCCTCATCTGTTACGATTAATGTCTTTTTCACTTCTAAATCATTTAAGCGTTTACCAACTTCTTGAATTGCTCCAGGTCCAAATAAGTTTGTTTTCGGCATAACAAATTGCTTTAGAACGTCTGACATATTTCCAACCCCTTTAAAAAAATTGTTATTGCTTGAATGATGGCGAACCACCTTTCGAAATTCATAGTATTCTATTTTTTGTAAAAGTTCAACTCGTATTTTTATTAAAATTGTTAATTTTAATCGTGTTATTATTTTACAAAAAAGTTAGCCTTGTTTTTTGATTGGAGGAAGGTTGAATTGTCTAGGGATATTGATTTTAAAATGGTTTAAGAATTGTTTTCCTATGAAAGTAAAATATATTTTTGGGAAATGTGTTCTATTTTAAAGAAGTATTGAATAGTAAATAACTGATATTTTGTTTTTACTATAATAGTAGTGGTTAAGTCGTTTTTTTATTGAGTAATTACTATTTTAAAGTACATAAAATAGTCATAATTTACAGAATATTTAAATTAAATTCTTTTTCTTTTTGAAATGTTTAAGGAGAGCCATAATGCAAGCAGTAAATAAAGAATGACCGTATATCCAAGTAATGCGCACATATAGACAATTGCTTTTGAACCTAAACTTATAGGAGGATAACCACTGTGAGCATTAAAATGATATACCTCCTGCTCATATCCGAACCAAATAGCTACTAGCAAAAAGCCTAATAATAGGAGAGCTAGTGAAGCCTTTTTATGAGAAGTGATATGCAGTAGACTTTCTTTAAAAGTAATTGGACGCTTAATTCCCTTGCTTTGATGTTTTTACCATCACAGTAAGTTCAGAAACCCCCATTATTTCCTCTTTTATTCCGATATTTTCCATTTAGACTTTCATAAAGATAAAAGGTTCCTTTTTTATTGATATTTACAAAAGGGAATGAAAACTTATTAAAGTTTTCATTTTTAGGGCACTTTTCAGGGATATTTGCAATTTTATTGAATACAATTTCAATGAAAATATTTTCAATAAAAGGATGGGTAAAAATGTCAATTAGACATGAGCAAAAAGAACAACGAAGGGCTTTAATTTTACAATCTGCATTAGATTTGTTTATTCGGAAGGGGTACGGTGAAACGAAAGTTGCTGATATTGCTAAAGCTGCTGATATGAGCATGGGGCTACTTTTTCATTATTTTGACTCTAAGGAAAAGCTTTATGAAGAGTTAATTCGCATAGGGTGTGAAAGACTCAAGTTGGATTTTAATTTTATGAATGAATCGCCATTGGCAATTTTTACAACGGCTGCTGAGGATTTGTTTGACACGATCCGTACAAACCCATCTGCAGCAAAAATGTTTGTGCTAATGGAAAATGCACAGCATCTTGATTCCTTGTCGGAAGATTTAAAAGAAATGCTTACGGAAGCAGATAAATTAATAAAAAAGAGTATTTCATTAATAGAGAAGGGGCAATTACTAGGAGAAATTAAACAGGGAAATGCTGAGGCACTTGCGGTAGCATTTTGGTGTTCTATACAAGGAATCGCCCAATACATTGCGCTGCATCCCGAAACTCCTTGTCCCAATTCAATGTGGGTTATTTCAATCCTTGAAAACAGGGAGGCGAATTAAAAGTGAAAACTACACGGAACTTAATAATCTTTATAGTTGTTGTTTTGCTATGTGGTTGGCTTGGTGTTTTTGTAGATCGCTCCATCCCTGAACAGCCTAAAGGTGACACGCTTGGGATGGGAATTTGGCTAGTATTTCCGCTGCTGACAACTATACTGTTACGTGTCTTTGCAGGAGATGGGTGGCGAGATATAGGCTTATTACCTAATTTGAAAGGCAACATAAAATGGTATATTGTCTCGCTCCTAGTCTATCCTGTCATCACTACTATAGTTTTGTTAGTAAGCTATATATTTGGCTGGATGGATTTTTCGGATTTTAATTTGGATGCATTAATTTCAGTTTTTGTTGGTGGTTTACTGATCCAATTTGTTAAAAACTTTTTTGAGGAATCCGTTTGGAGAGGTTATTTGACAAGTAAACTTTTAACGTTAAAGGTAAATGATTTTTGGTTGTATCTTATTGCTGGTGGTGTTTGGGGAGCTTGGCATATCCCGTATTTTTTAGTGTTCTTATCAGAAAGTGACATCTTTAGTGTACTTCCTGTAAATAGGTGGCTATTTGCGTTGATAGGTATTGTGACGATGATTTGCTGGACAGTAATGTATACAGAAATTTATTTAATGACGAAAAGTATTTGGCCACTTGTCCTTATGCATATGACAGAAGATGCGCTTGTGAATCCACTTATTCTTGATGGATATATTAAAATTTCTCAGGGAAAAGAATTTCTTGTTTCTCCAACGGCAGGCATTATTACTACAATTCTTTACCTAATGGTAGGGCTTTTATTGCGAACTAAACGAAAAAAGTTGGAGAGGGAAATTCACGTACCCATTTTTTAGTTGAGATTCAGCAGGAATACCATATTTCATAGCTAATAATTTATAGCCTAAAGTACTTTCTAAATATTCTTTAACAACTTTTAATTTAAATTCATCCCTATATTTTGTCAGAAAAAAACACCCTAGAAGTTAGAATTTCAATTCTAACTTCTAGGGTGCGGCACCGTGGAGGGCTTTTTTCAGCATGATTAAGCCATTTCTACTTTTGCATTTGTTTCATCTTAAGTTTCATAAAATTAATAAACTTGTAAGGAATGAGTAAGAAAAAAGAGACAATCGATTCGTACAATTAAAGTATGAAATGAAAGGGGCTGATCTAAATGATACTAATTAGAGGAACTGATCTAATGATTAAAAATTTTACTGAGGAAGATATTCCATTAGTTAAACAAAAGTTACGTGAAAGTTGTGCTCAGAGTTGGAAAACGAAAGGATACAAATTAACTAGCATCGATACACTTACTAATGAAGTTGGCATATCAACTGAATTTTTTTACAGGCTATATAAAACAAAAGAAGAGCTCTTTCTAGAAGTACTGTCGATGATTCAAAATCAATTGAAAGAACAATGGCACTCTATGATAGAGACTAACTCAGGTATAGAAGGGTTTAAAAAAGCTATGAACTGGCTTTTTGAAGAGTATGTAAAGCATCCTACATTATATAATTTCAACAATCCAGATTATCATTTGTTTTTAAAAAAGCTACCTAAAGAAAAAATTGAAAGTCTAAGAGAAAATGATAAGAATTTTTTTGATGAAGTTTTAGAGCGTTCAAATCTAGATGTGAAAATTTCAAGAGAAAAAGCATATGGGATCTTTAGCACACTTTTATATACCGCAGCGATGAAAAAAGATTTAGTTTGTAACAAATGCGAAATATTCAATTTTCTACTCGATAGTTCAATATATCAAATTTTTACAAATTCATTTTCTTTAGCAAACAAAAATCTTACTAATGACCATTGTGTAAACTAACTGAAACAAACATTAAGATTGGGGGATTTGCTTTGAGAAATTTAATATTAGATATCTTGCAACAAAATAGTTCTATAGGAATATTCAGCTACATATCAATTGGGCTTGCACTTGTGGTGTTTATTATTGGATTGCTTTGTATTTTAAAAAAGAAAAAATATGGCGTATATGTATTGATTTCCAGTTTCTTGCTATTAGTAAATCCCGCTATTGATTTTTTATTCAATTAATTCTAACGGAGGTAAACTAAAATGATTAAACAATTAGATACTGCTCTGAGTAAGGTAAATAAGATGGTTAGGGTAAATGTGAAAACGCCAAAAGTAACAAAATCAAAACTGAAATATAGTAGGTATTTCACAACTGTCGTAGGAGTAGGAGGATTAACATTGGGAATTATTGGTCCATCGAAATCGTTGTTAGTTCTCGGGACAATAGGTATTTTGAGTTCTATTGCAACAACAAATGAAATAAGAAAAATTTAGAATGCTGAACTGTGCTAGGTCAAGGAGAATAATAAACATGTATGAAGCGGCTTGAGCCCGGGATTTTAAAGGCTCAGGTCGTTTAATCGTTTCTGCTAGCATATTAATGGATATAGTATCAATCGCATAAAATGATTTCTTGACGTTTGTTTGAGAATAAATATTTAATTAAATGAATAGGAAATTAAAACTTTTTCCATTGATAAACGTATTAAATAAGAGAAATAGTAGGAGGTGAAATTTTGGAAGAAAAAGTACAGGGAAAACAAAAGTTTAATCCGATTTTTTATCGAAGAGGCTATCGACTAAACAGATAGTTTCTTTTATTCTTCGGATCACTAGTTAACCCGAAAAAAAGATTGAAGCAATTAGCCTCAATCCTACTCACGCATTCCTATACACACATTCACCGTAATTTATTAGCACCAATCTTCCCCCAATGTCAGCCCAAAAATAACAATATTTAATGCATGATTGTGCATTGTCGATAAAAAAGCAAAAACCCTAGAAAACCTTGATATAAAAGGTTTTCTAGGGTTTTCTAAACTACTCTTTGCAGAGCAATTTAATTAACGAGAGAAGTGCTCTATAGATTCTTAAACCCTTGAGGCTGTAAGGATGAGAGTCGTTTTCGAAAAGCGCTCCCCCAATTCTTCCCCCAAAACCCCAAAAATGAGGGTGATTTCATCCATTTTTTAAAGCTTCTGCAAATACATCTGTAACTTTCTTTTTATCATCTTCAATTACATGAGCATACGTTTCCCAAATGACTTTTGGGGTATTTCCAAGTCGTTCAGCAACGGTTGCCACATCCTCACCCTTATATAATAAAATCGAGGCATGTGTATGTCTTAATGTGTGGGGTTTTACTAAAGTCCCCATTTTTTCTGATAATCGTTTAAATGCATAAAATAAACTATTATCTGCATAAGGTTCTTTTGTTTGGGAAGAAATAAAAACAAAACTATTATCTTTTAACTGCTCACCATCTTCTAACAGAATTTGAGAGCTCCATATTCTATACTTTTTTAGTAGTTTTATTAAAGTTTCATCAATATCGATTGTGCGATAACTATTCTTTGTTTTTGGTGGTCGGTACCCATTTCTATCACGAGTTCCTTCTACAGTAATAGTACCGTTCTTTAAATCAACATTTTTCCACTTTAATGCTAATGCTTCGCCACGTCTGATGCCAGTAAAAGCAATGGTCCTAATTATGGCATAAGAAGTTATAGGTTCTTCTGATTCCGCAATTTCAAGCAATCGATTAAGTTGCTGGATATTTAATACGTTTGGTTCTTCACGTTCCTCATCGTTGATAATAACTTTAGTAAATCGATTACGCGGAATGATCTCCGCATCTACTGCAGCATTAACAGCAACTTTAAAAACGCGATGAAACAATCTAACTGTAGATGGTTTGTATTCCTTTAATAGTGGTGTAATAAACTTTCGTTTATATGTCTCTTTATCCAATGAAGAAAGTTTCAATTTTCCTATTAGCGGCTTCACCTGGTAACGAATGATGTTTTTTCGTTGTTTTTGTGTAGTAACTACCCATTCACGTTCATTGGATTCGTACCATATATCAATCCAAGCACCAACAGTCATATTCTCATGTTCTACTTGTATGGCGTTACCACTTAATAACGTAGATTTCACTTCTAACAATTTTCGAAAAGCAGCAGTTTCGGTTGTATAGCCCTGGCCTGATTTTTCTTTACGTTTACCTAAGACATCATAATAACGATGTCGATAAGCGTATTTTTTAGAACCATCTGCATCGATGTACCAATATAAATCATTATCTTTTTTTGATCTATTCATTTTCGGTTTAAAACTCATTTGACATTCCCCCAAGAACTTAACACGGACAGGTGTACTTTTGGGTTACTGTCTTGGCATCACTCCTTTCAATTAATAGAATGCGTGTTCTTTTATATTTGAAGAAAAAGCGCTCAAATGAACGCTTTTTATGTTACTTACTTAAAAGTTCACTTTTCTTTTCATCAAATTCTTCTTGAGTAATTGCTCCCATATCTAGGAGATTTTTATATTTTAAAATTTCATCTGCAACAGAAGTGCTTTGTTGATCAGATATTGTAGTAGTAGGTTGTTGTTGATTACAAATTAATTGTAAAACTGATAAACATTCTTGAGCCTCTTTATAAGCCTTTTTATAAATGGGGTTATTTTTTTTAATTTCTGTTTTTAGGATATCGACATATACAGTTGGTTTGTTTATATTATTTAAAGTTATTTTTATTCTAAGACTAGTACAAATACCTTTACTCTTCTTTTGACCTGTCACTCCACCAACAATAGCACCAGCGCCACCAAATAGAGCTCCTCCTACAACGGCACGCCCCAAACCACCAGAACTTACTGATTCACCATCTTCAAGTAATTCAAAGTTGACGATATCGCTATAGTTATAAACAGTAGATTTATTACGTTTACCTAAAACTGATGATAAGATAAGCCATTTTTGATTGACATCATCAAATTCCATAGATTTTCCAATTCTTTTTGTAGGATTAAAATTTTCTAATTCTGCTTTATTTTCTTTTTGTGCAAGAATAGCATTTTTAATATCTTCAACTGTCATTTTAGTAATCGCTTTTTCGTTAGTTCCTATTTTTTTGAGGTTAGCCTCTTTGAAACATGAAGGACATACCCATTTTTTATCAGCAATACGATTACGATTTAAGCCAACTTCTTGTTCGCAAACACTACATACTTCTTTTAAACTAAAAAATCCCATTAAAATCCCTCGCTGTTCTTTTGTTATATTAAAAATATGTATTAAAATAGCCCCTTAAATTTCAGTTCTGCTAATTCTACAGGAACATTATATAAGGTAGCTATATCATAGATAGTCATTTGCTCATATGAATCAAATAAACTTTCATCAGGAATTAATAGATATGCAGCAAATGTATTTGCTTGTATTTCAATTTTATTAATAGAAAACAGGGTGTTAGTTCTCATAAAAGGTGTATTTAGCTTAGTGTGTAACACCGCATGTCCAAGTTCATGAGCACAAACAATAATTTGTTCTTTGATGCTTAAGCTACTATTTAAAAAAATAAATCGATTTCGCTTTTCGTATTGATAGAACCCTTTAATGTCATGAGGTAAATCCCAAAAAAAAATTTCGATTTTTAAATATTTAGCTAATGTGAATGGATTTCTAGTACCGTATTTTTTACATAAATCATCGACCTTAGATTGGATAAAATCCATTTGCATCCCTCGAATCGGTTATTCTTCTTCATCTCTATATTTTTTATTGATGAATTTTTTGTTGTTTTTCTTCGCAAGTCTGATACCGAATTCCATTGCTTCTAACAAAGATTCTTTTGCTTCTTCCGACATTGGTTCACCATTGAATAGTAAACCGGTTGCAGATGATAAGTCGTCACGTAATTCGTCCATACGTTTAGCTACGTCTCGTTCTTCTTTAGAAAGTACCTTCTTACCATTAACTTTCACATCAACTCTTCCTGTTAATAAATAATCAACAGACACTTCATATAAATCAGCAATTTTTAAAAGCATTTCATTATCTGGTTGTCGTAAGTTGTACTCCCAGTTAGCATACGTAGACATAGTTTTTATGCCTAGTTTTTTCGCTACATGCGTTTTAGTCCATCCTTTTTTCTCTCTTAAGTAGGTAAGGCGATCACCTAATGTGTTCATTTTTTTCACCTCTTTACACGGATTTTAACATCACTTACACACTGCATGTAATAAATTACACAAAAAGAATAAAAACTGTTGACTTACTCAAAATGAGTAAGTACAATACAGATATAGGAGTTACACGAAGTGAGTAAAAGGTGGTGATTTTATATGAGAATAAAACTGCGTGAAGCTCGGAAATCTAAAGGTCTTTCGATGACTTATATGGCACATAAGTTGGGGTATAAAAGTGTTTCTGGATATGCAAATATAGAATATGGTACAACTAACGTTTCTTTTGAAAATGCAGTTAAAATAGCTGACCTTTTAAATATGTCTTTAAACGAACTTTCTTTTGAAGAAAAGTTACACATTTCGAGTAAAAAACAATTAGCATAGGAGGTTTTATCATGAATTTAGTAGCCATTCAAAACAGACAAGCAGTTACTACATCGTTACAAGTTGCAGAGTCATTCGAAAAACGTCACGACAATGTTTTGCGTGAAATCGAGGGTCTCCTCAAAATTGAGGAAGCTCAAAATTACTTCCACGAAGGGACTTATGAACATCCACAAAACAAACAACTATATCGTATGTTTTATATGAATCGAGATGGTTTCACTTTATTGGCAATGGGCTTCACTGGTCAAAAAGCAATGCAGTTCAAATTGAAATACATCCAAGCGTTCAACGAAATGGAACGTCAATTAACACAACCAACTACTGCTGAATTAATTGCCATGATGGCACAACAGGGTGTAGAACAAGAACGTCGCTTGAATGCAGTCGAAGAAAAACAACTGCAATTAGAAACTAAACAGGATCATATAGCTGAAATTATTGCTCTTAATCCAACTGAATGGCGTAAAAAAGTTACGAACCTCATTAATAAAATAGCTCTTTCACGTGGTGGATTCGAAGCATATCGAAATGTCCGTAATGAAAGTTATCAAATTTTAGAAGAACGTGGTCGTTGTAAGTTAGATATTCGCTTAAGTAATCGTAGAAAGGAAATGGCCTTAAACGGTATTTCTAAGTCTAAATTAGATAAAGTGACAAAGCTCGATGTGATTGCAGATGATGCAAGATTAACAGAAATCTACTTAGCAATTGTAAAAGAGATGGCTATAAAGCATCAAATTAAAGTAGAAGGGTTGGGCGCTTAAATGTTAGAACTAATCAGAAAAAACACTTTACTTACAAATGAATTCGCAATTGAAACGGATACAGATGTAGATAGTGCCTTATCACTCGTTTCAATAAATACAGTAGAAGGCAATGAAGCTGACGGTTTTACAGAAATAACAGGAATTACATTAAGCCTAGATTATGAGCAAATTGACGAAATAATTTTCATCTTACAAGAAGCGAGTAATGCTCTTAAACGTTCAGAAAATCTATAAATGAACGGAGGTATAACATGAACGCAATTGTACAAGTCGAAGTCAAAACAGACCACGATGCTTTAGACGCTAAATACGATGCTATTTTCGAAAAACATGTGGCTGTAAGAAAAAAATTAGTAACTATGAAGCAGTTAGCTGTGATGTACAGTATGGAGCGTGATGCTCTAGAAGAAGCCTTCTTTAGAGATCCGCGTATAAAACTATACGAGCGCCGCCGAGGAAAAGGCAAGCGCTACTGGATAGCTGAAAAAGTTATTCCAATTATGGATGAAATCATTGAATACGAATGGCAATAAAAAATAACACACGGACAGGTGTACTTGCATTCGTTACTCAAAAATAGGAGAGGCCAGGGCAAATGGCCTCTATCAAACTACCAATCTAGTAGAAATCATAAGAGGTTGGGGCAAATCAACCTCTTATCTTTATATTAAGTTAACTCGGTAGAAATAGCTAATCCAATATGTACTAAGTCCGTTATCGACTATCGAAAGGAATGAGAGTTTTGGGGGCAATATCACTCGACTTTACAAAAGTATTAAAGAAGTTTCGTGAAGACGCAAAAATTTCACAAGAAGAAATGGCTGAAGAGCTTAATATAACGCAATCACATGTCAGTAAATACGAATGTGGGCGCAAAGTTATAGATTTAGAAACATTTTTAAGATGGTGTCGAATCACAAATTGCGAGGTAGAAGCTGCAGCAATATTGTTTGGTCCAGAGTTATGTGCTCAAGCAATTCATCTGTTACAAACGATACCAATGTTTATAGGAGGAATGTTCAGATGGATATTGTAGAAAAATTAAAGCTGAAAATAGCAATGTTAGAGGCTTGTAACGAGGATTTACTAGTAGCAATTGGAGTGCATAACGATCGTGGAGAATACCACTTATCAGCAGAGTGCATGCGAAAAATTAAGAAAACGAATCGTGAAGTTGAAAGATTAAAAGCTCATTTACAAGATCAACAAAATTTCCTTTGGGTTATCAAGGATTTACAGGATAGAGGATTACTTAGCGAGGCGGTGAAGAAGTATGCGCATCAAGCCTAGAGCGTGGAAATACATGACATTAAAGCAAAAGTTAGTTTATGTACATTTCTATTGTGATAAGCAAGTGTTGGAGAAGTTAAATGGCAATAAAAAAGCTGCTTAATCATGTGGAGTGATTAAACAGCAGACAACATATACAAGTCCAGTATACCACAAGGAGGTAATAAAGTGGACGAAATCATAAACAATCTTAAAAACGAAGCGAGAGCTTTGTGTGAAATATATGCAGTAGATATTAATGGAGATATAGCACGAGCAATAATCAACATCATCGATGCGATAAACATCCTTGAAAGAAAAGCATATGGTCAAGCTATGACAACAGAGTTTGACCTTAAATAAATAGTGTAAAGGCACAGAAGGAGCTTAATTATGAAAAGAAAATTCGAGGTTGAAGTTGTTCGTACAGATAAATTTGTCATTGAAGTTGATGATAGTGTAATTACCGAAGAATGGATGGAGCAGTTTAGAAACGTATTTTACGATTTCCATACTATTGAAGAACACGTTGAACACATTGCACAACTAAGAGCTCGTTTCTGTAGTCAGCATTTATACGGTGGACTCATGGAAGGATACGGAGATGTTGCGAATCAAGGGAAAATTGATCCTCGCTCAACTTGGCCATTTCCAGCTATTAATTTCGTTGAATTAGATGAAGATAACGACATAGAAGTTGAAGTTACGGAAGTTTAAAATCAGACGTTTGCGAGTTATCTCGCTCTCGTCAAGCAGTTCATAATCCTCCTCAAATTGGTTGGTTAGCCAAACACATTATGAGCTGCTTGATGGGATTCCATCAAAATAAAAAACCACTGCGCTAACAGTGGCTTCGAAAAAACATTTAATTAAAATCATTCTACCATGGAGGGCAAAAAAGATGAAGAAAATCGAGTTAGTAGTATTGAAATTACGTGATTTCAAGGGCATTAAATCATTAGACATTCAATTAGACGGTGGTAATGCACAAATTTTTGGTGATAACGAGGTAGGTAAAACAACAACGTTTGATGCGTTCTTATGGCTGTTGTTCGATAAGGACAGCAACAACAAAAAGGATTTCGCTATCAAAACATTAAACAGCGATGGATCCGAACGACATAACCTGGAGCACACGGTTGAAGGTACGTTTTTAGTCGATGGTGCTGCAGTTACTCTAAAGAAAATTTACAAAGAGAAATGGACTAAAAAGCGTGGACAAGCTGTTGCAGAGTTCACAGGGCATGTAGTAGAGCATTTTGCGGACGATGTACCGATGTCTAAAAAAGAGTACGTGGCCAAGGTTGAAAGTATCGTAGATGAAGAAGTGTTCAAACTTTTAACATCACCAACTTACTTTAACCTAATGAAATGGCAAGATAAACGCCAATTATTATTAGAAATTTGCGGTGATATTTCAGACGATGAAGTTATTGCTTCGAATAAAGCTTTAGCAAAGCTGAATGAGCTGCTAAATGGCAAAACATTAGATGAAATGAAAAAGATTATAGCCAGTAAGAAAAAACATATCAATGACGAACTAGAGAAGATTCCAGTACGCATTGATGAAATCAATAAAATGTTGCCTGAAACAACTGTAGACGTTGAAACAATGCGCCAACAGGTAGCTGAGATAGAGGCGAATGTCGAGGAGCTACAGGAACAAAAAATCCGCGTGAAGAACGGTGCCTCAGTACTTGATAAACAGCACCAGTTGCAAGAGCTAGAAATGAAGCTAAGTGACCTTAACCGAACATTCGAATCTGATAGCATGCAAGAAGTTTATAAGGCTCAAGCTAAATTGCAAGAAGTGCAAGGAAATACTCAAATTATTAATAGTAAATTACAACAGGCTGATAACAATCGAAAATTTAAAGTAGATGAAGCTAATCGTATTCAAAATGATATCGGACGATTAACAAAAGAAATGGATGAACTACGTGAGAAGTATTATGTGGTTGATAAAGAGCAATTCCATTTTGAAGATAACTGTAATGAATGTCCAACTTGTAAGCAATCCTTACCTGATGAACAAGTAAAGGCAGCACGCGATGAAGCTCAAGCTCAATTTAACGAACGAAGAACAATGCGTTTGGCAGACATTCAACATGAAGGTGGCTCTCGAAAAGAACAAGTGGAGCAATTAAATGATCGCTTAACTGTGTTACGTAATGAGCATGATGCAGCTGTAGCAGAAATGAACAAGTATCAAGATGATTTATCAGCACAAGAGAAAGAGTTAAAGAAAGCTCAAAAGGCTCTTGAAACTGCTCAGTCAGGTGTAAAAGATGTTACTGCTACAGACGAATACAAATCTATCAATCTACAAATAGATACGTTACAGGCTGAAATTAAACAGCTAAATGAACATGCTTACGAAGCCGTTGCTGGCATCGATGAAGAAATCACAAAGTTTAATATTGAGCGTAAAGAGTGCAATAACGATATTGCACAACATGCAAACATTGAAGCAAGTAAGGAAAGAATTATTGAACTTGAAGATCAACAAGAGAAACTTGCTCAAGAGTACGAAAAGCTAGAGCAAACAACGTTTTTAATTGAAGAATTTATCCGAACAAAGGTAAACATGCTCACAGATCGCATTAACGGCAAGTTCAAATATGCTCGATTTAAGCTATTTGACACTCAAGTAAATGGTGGACTTAACGAAGTATGTGAAACAACATTCAAAGGCGTACCATACGGCACAGGCCTTAACAATGCGGCAAAAATCAATGTTGGCTTAGACATCATCAATACACTATCTGCTCATTATGGCATCCAGGCACCTATTTTCGTGGACAATGCCGAGGCTGTAACCAAGTTTATTGATGTGGATACTCAACTTGTTAGCTTAGTAGTTTCTGAGAAAGACAAGCAGTTACGTGTAGAGGTAGAAGGTCAACAACCAATGCTTAAGGAGGCGATTTAACAATGGCTAAGTATCGAAAAACTGAAATTGGTGGTTTTATAGAAAACTTTTTGGATGATAACGCTGACGATTTATCACAAAACCTTCATGACAAACTAGAAGATTTAGGTGATGAAATTGAAGAATATTTCAATACTTTATCAGATGAAAAGGAAGATAAGATTCAAGATTTAGAATCAGAAATTGAATCGTTAAAAGAGCAAATTAATGAATTAGAGGAGGAAATTTAACAATGACAAATCAAGTAGCGCAACAACAGCAACAAGTAGCTGTAAAACAAAAAAGTATCGCTGATTCTGTACAAGCGAAAGTAAAACAATTTCAAGATGCTGGGGAGCTCCACTTCCCGGCAGGATATAGCCCGGATAATGCTGTTAAATCTGCGTGGTTAATCCTTCAAAGTACTAAAACGGGCAAGGATAGTGGTTATAAACCGGCTTTGGAAGTGTGTACAAAAGATAGTGTAGCCAATGCACTCCTAGACATGGTAGTCCAAGGTCTTAACCCTATGAAAAAACAGGGATACTTCATTGTTTATGGCAAGCAACTAACTTTCCAACGCTCTTACTTCGGCACGATGGCAGTTACGAAACGTGTGACAGGTGCTAAAAATATCGATGCTGCTGTTATTTACGAAGGTGATGAAGTGGACTATGAGATGAAGAATGGTCGTATCACCAACCTTAATCACAAACAAAAATTCGGAAATATAAAAAAAGAAAATCTGATTGGTGCTTATTGCATCATTGAATTACCAAATAACGAAATTTATACAGAACTTATGACAATTGACGAACTACGAAAAGCGTGGTCAAAAGCTCAATTCTGGGGCAAAGGTGAAGAAAAAGAAAAGGCTGGTTCAACACATGATGAGTTCAAACAAGAAATGGCGAAGAAAACAGTCATTAATCGTGCATGTAAGAAATTCTTAAATTCCTCAGATGATAGCAGTTTAATTATGGATCACTTCCATGGTTCTGATAATCGAAATGAAGATGCAGCATTACAAGCTGAGATTTACGAAAATGCTAATAGTGAACCTATCGATATTACACCTGAGACAGGGTTAATCGAGGAGCAAGCGAGCTCACAAGTTACAACAGTCCAAGAAGCTGATTATGTAGAAGTACCACAACAATCAGCACAAGAACAACAGCAAGCATCATTTGCAGAGGGTCCTAATTTCTGATGATCCAAATCAAAACGCTAGCAACTGGAAGTAAGGGGAATTGCTATCACATTACAGATGGTAGCACTCCTTTACTCCTGGAGTGTGGTATCAGCTTCAAACAGATACAGCAGGGCGTCAATTTCGAGACTTCTAGTCTTGGTGGTGTACTTGTTACCCATGAGCACAAAGACCACTGCAAAGGCGTGGAATCGACGTTAAATCGAGGGCTTGATGTTTTCATGTCAAAGGGCACTCAGGAAGCGTTACAGCTTGATCATCATCGAATTAAAACAGTTGAAAGTAAGAAGCAATTTAAAGTCGGTACATGGACCATATTGCCGTTTGATGTACAGCACGATGTTAATGAGCCGTTAGGGTTTCTATTACAAAGCGACAACGGTGGAAAGCTGTTATTCGCTACAGACACCTACTATGTCAAATATCGATTTAAAGGCCTATCACACATCATGATTGAGTGTAATTACGACCAACAAACATTGGATGAAAACGTAGAGAGTGGTCGTGTGCATCCAGCAATGCGGAAAAGGGTTATGCGATCGCATTTCAGCTTAGAAAACCTATTAGAGTTCTTTAAAGCAAACGACCTAAGCAAGGTTGAAGAAATACATTTACTGCATTTATCAGATGGCAACAGCAACATGGAGCGTATCTTCAAAGCAGTAGCAAGGGCAACAGGCAAGATGATTTTTATACCGTAAATGAAAAGGGGACATTAACAATGGATAAAATATTAAGATTCGAAAAAGCACCTACTCTTAAGGATTTAGAAGGATTAAGTGTTAATGGCGGAACTTTTGAAATTGGAGACGGATTTATTCAAAAAAATACAATTGTAATGAATGTACCCGATACTTTTAGGTTTACTACAAAAATCGAAGTATATAGCTATGAAAATGGCATTTGTGATTTAATCATGTCGCAGTTTTTAACAAGAGGACCTGAATTGTGGGAAATGGGTGATGCTTTTTATCGCATTGGCTTCAATGATGAAGGAAACACAGAACAACAATTACGATACTTATGTAACGAATTAATAAATCGCGGCTTAGTGGATTGGGTTGAAAATGATGCTTGAACAACTACAACAAGCATACGAAACGGCACTGAAAAATCTAGTTTTTGTGGATTTTGTGAATAAATCCGTGATTAAAAAAATGAATATTGCGAATATGGAGGTTGGGAATGAACAATGAATTTTGGAGAGGTGTTCATCGTTGGATGAAAGAACTACCTCCAGCACCAAAATGGACAGCGTGGCATCATAAAACGTTTAATCGACCACGTAGAAAGCGTAAGTAGGAGGGGCGAGGGCAAATGGCTGAAATCACTTGGATTAAGCTACGTACTGACATGTTCGACAACACAAAAATCCGTTTGATTGAGAAGTTACCAGAGGGCGACACGATCTTAGTCATTTGGGTGAAGTTGTTGGCAGCCGCGGGCAAGGCGAATTGTAACGGATACATCATGTTAAGCGAAAATATTCCAATGAATGTAGAAGAAATGGCAGTTATTTTCGACAGGCCACTAAACACTGTCAGATTGGCTATAGAAGCGTTTAAACGGTACGGGATGATTGAGTTAGATGATAGCGAAATCGTTCGTATTAAGAACTGGGAAACACATCAAAACATTGACGGTATGGAACGTATCCGGGAACAGAATAGAATACGCAAACAAAAACAACGTGAACGGGAAAAAAATAAGGAATTACCAGCACCAAAGCAGGACAATCACGTGACAAAAAACGATGGTCACACAATGTCACGTGACAGTCACGCAACAGAGACAGACTTAGACTTAGATAAAGACTTAGATATAGATAAAGACAAAGACATACAACAGACAGTTAGTCAGTCGTCCGTTTCATCTCAAAAATTATTTACTTTCTTTACAACAAGATTGAACCGTTTCCCAAGTGAGCAATTAAGAGAGGACATTAATTTCTACTTGGATACCTATAACGATGGTGATTTAATTATCGAAGCATTTAACAGATCACTTGCAGATGGTCGTGTGAAAGCTAAAGAAAAGTACGCTTTAGGTACATTACGAAACTGGAAACATGAAGGCGTAACATCTATCCAACTATTAGAACAAAAGGAGGCGCAGAAACTTGCAGGCGATCAAGGAAACAATACAGGCAATGGGTACACGGTTGAACTGGGCTTCTGATAAGTATTGCTTTAAACATGACGAAGAGAAATTTCCTACAGGAATCAGGATGCTTGAAATGTTGAAAGGCTCTGGGAAATTTGAGTGTCCTATGTGTTTCAGAGAAGGCAACAACGCTGTTCTTGAAAAAGAGTATTCAGAAATCAAAAACGAACAAGAGCGAATGGCTAAGTTCAACACTCTTATAAAACGTAGCATCGTTCCTGATAAAACAATTCTTGATGCACGATTTAACACGTATCAGCTCAAAGAAGATGAACACGAGGCTAGAAAAAATGCTCGTCTAATGACGCAATATGCAGATGAAATCATTAGTGGACAAGTCTTTAATATCTTCCTGAATGGTACACCAGGTGTCGGTAAATCACATTTGAGTTACAGCTTATTGCACCGTGTAAATAACAACAGCGATAAAGAGAAGTCGTGCTTGTTCATCGACTTTGACCAGATGTTACGTGAAATACGAGGATCATTTAAAAATCCGGATAGCGTTTACACCGAGTTTTACTTTACGGACTTACTAAGCAAGGTTGATGTACTCGTTTTAGATGACCTTGGTGCAGAGGTTGGTAATGAGGATACAGATAAGAAAGCATCAGATTTCATAGGACGTATGCTGAGAGCTATTTCAAATGCTAGGCAGGATAAAGTAACCATCGTTACTACTAACCTATCAGGTAACAAGCTAAACGCTATTTACGACAGCAAAACTCTATCAAGGTTAAACAAGAATGCTAAGGTTGTGCTCTTTAAAGAGACTAAAGATAAACGTCGAGTGGACTTAGGATTTTAGATTATGAGGGGCGCACAGCCCCTTGATTGGAGGGTGAAGGGATGGCTAAGTGGGTGGAATTGCAATTTGTGGTTAAAAATCCTTATTGGCATATTACGAAAGACACTGTAGTTAAGGTCGAGGGAGAGCGATTTATCGTGAAACGAATCGATGGCATCGTGTTATTGGATGACGCGGTAGGGGAACCTAACTCGGTTAAAGTTTTTGCTAGAGGTGTTCGTAGCGAAGTGGCAAGTGAAGGACGGTGTACTCAATGACCAATCCTAATCCATTCTCGGGAGTCGTTGATTTCTTAGCAAAGATGGGTGAAGCCTACCGTGAGTTTGAACTGAACGAACTCATGACCGAGCTTGAGGACTTCAACAATCGAAATTACAAAGATGCTGCTATTGATGTCGCTTTAGCTACTGGCGACCGTGAGGCCTTTAACAAATTAGTGGGGAGTGAATTGAATGGCTGAAAAAGTGAAGGTTAGTCGTGAGGTTAAAGAAGCGAGAGAATCCGTGTTGAAAAAATGGACTTTAACAGAAGTCTTTAACATGTGTACTGCTGATTTTGACGTTTTTCATGAAAACATGAAGGCATTGAGAAAATGGCATTACGAAAACAACGATGAGGGCGAAGGCTTGATGAATCTGCTTTTAGGTAATTACAAAGTTGAACTTTCACCAAAAGAACAAGTCTCGGATTACTACAGTGAAATCAAAAGTCATGTAGATTTTTCGGAATCTAAAGGTGAACTAAATAAGACTGGTGAGGATGCTCTTAAGATAATCAGGGACATTACAACGATATTAGGTCACAAAATCAAAGGAGTGAATGAGTGATGAACCCAGAACAGTTGAATGCCATTAAAGAACGGGTGGCGAATGCTACACCGGGACCGTGGGAATCAGGGCAAATTGAAGGTGAAAAAAGTTATTGTGTAATAGACAACGATAGTTTTATAGGTAAAGGCATGTTGCGTAAGGACTCAGAGTTCATAGCACACGCTCAAGAAGATGTGCCAGCGCTTGTTACTGAGGTTGAACGATTAAAAGCCGATAGAGAACGATGGTTTAAACGTGAGTCTAGTTTACAAAAAGAAATTGAACGTTTACAGGCGATTGAAATTGAATCTGATAGTAAATTATGCGAACAGAAAAAGGGGATTGAGCTTCTACGTAAAGCACTAGAAAAAGTCATGGAAGTTGAAGCACCGATCATGGAAGGTTGGGAAACGTCTGTTTACGAAATTGCTCGTAAGGCATTAGGTGGTGAAGTTCATGACTAAACGTAATTTCAATGGCTTAATTGTACGTCATAGAAAATCAGCAGTGTTTTTCGAGAGAGAAACAGATTTAAATATTGAAGGTTATGTATCTCCTTACTGGAAAGATAAAACACCTGTAATTCAGCCAAGTGAGCTGGAATGCGAGTACACATTTTCCCAAGATGAATTTAAAGAGTTTTTAGCTTACATGGAGAGAATTGCAAATGAGGCTTGGAAGAACTTCACGCCGAAAGAAGCAGATAGCATGGGTGCTGATTACTACGAATATTACGACAGGGATTTTGATAACAACGGATATTTAAATATTGGTAAATACTATATCAGCGTCGACGGTCCAGCAAATCAACCGAAAACAAACAATCCAATTGTTCGATTATACAAATTCAACAAGCGTAAATTTGAATCTTTTGTTTATGACTTACACAAAGCATTGGAGGATGGAGCTCATGAATGAACAATTTCTAATCGATCAAATCATTTTGCATTCACAGCTGTATAAGAAATACCAGTACAAAGAAAACGAAATAGGGTTTTATCAAAATCTAGAGGCTTTACGAGTGCTGAAAGGTCTTGGTACTCAAGATGATGCATTGGATTATGCAATTGCATTAACAGAAGGGGTGAAGGCTGCATGAGAAAACGTAACGGCATTCCAATCGACATACCTAGTGCTCGTAAGAAGGTTTCGATTGTTAAAACTAAGCAACCTGCGGAGTACAACAAATATAAGACGTTCGCAACGATGTTCAAGAAAGAAAATGGTCAGAGAATATGGGCTACGGTACCAGTCGCACATCCGGATTTTAAATCACTGAAAAAAGAGGGATTCCAAATAGTCGAGGTGTGGAATAAGGGGGAGGCTACGGCATGATGGAGAAAAAATTTCGATATACATTCGAACATGTTCTGACAGGAAATATTGAACAGAAGATTTATACATTAAGCCAATTAGAAGAACGAACTGTAAAGGAATTATCACCATGCTTTAATGCGGAGTTTGGCTACAAATTGATTGGTAGAGATGATTTCACAGGCTTAAAGGACAAGAACGGCAAGGAGATTTATGAGGGGGATGTAGTTAAGAATAGTAGATGTGGAAGTAATCAATTGTTGCATGTTAAATGGACAGATGCTATAGAAGTAGTTTCGTCAGATGGTGTTGAATGGACGAGACAAAAGCCCGGATTTGTCTTTGAAAAAATCGGCAAGGGTATGACTTATGTATTTATAGCCAGCAAAGACTTAGAGGTCATTGGCAACATTTACGAAAACCCTGAATTATTGGAGGAAACAGCATGAGTGAGAATAAATTTCGCAAAGGCGACATCATACACAATCGTTATGCTGGCCATCCATCAGTCAAATATTTTATCTACTTAGGTGTTTCAGGTAGATACGTAAACGGTCTTGAACTACGAGAAGGTAAAGGTATCAAAAAGTGTCAGTATTACAAAAGTTCCATGAACGAAATGTTAGATGGTGAGCCAGCCTTTCAAGTTGTTGGACATACAAATGCTTTTGATGTGATGAAACAAGATTTACTGAAATTTATTGAGGAGGAAATAGCTTGAATCAAACTCAACTAATCGGGCGATTAACAAAGGATCCAGAGCTCAAGTATAGCCAGTCAGGTGTATCAGTTGCACGTTTTACCTTGGCAGTCAATCGAGAGATGAAAAGGGATGAAGCAGATTTCATTAATTGCATCGCTTTTAATAAAGTTGCTGAAAGTCTAGCGAATTATCAAAAGAAGGGCAGCAGAATAGGTGTTGTTGGACGCATTCAAACAGGTAGCTATGAAAATCAACAAGGGCAAAGAATTTTCACTACTGATGTTATAGCCAATAGCATCGAGTTCTTGGACACTCGTTCTGAAAGCACAGGAGGCGCACAGAGCACTTCAAACTACGAATCTAGTACAAATTATCATGGAGCAAATCAAAACGGTTCACAAGGGCAGAATTACGGTAATAATCAACCGAATTATTCTAGGGTTAATGAAGATCCATTTGCAAATAGTAAGGGGCCGATTGAGGTTAGCAGTGATGATCTACCATTTTGAGAAGCTTAAAGGGGTGAGGGTATGGGATACAGCTACCAACGCGGCGATAATGTACCAAAATCAACGCCATTCATGTTGCAAGTAGCGACACGAAAAAGCCGGGAATATTACAAAGGCCGGACAATTTTTATCGATAATGTCGAGCATGTGATCGCGAGCATTTCGAGGGTTGAAGTAGGCGACGACATAGTGAAAATAATCGGAAAATGTAAACCGAGAGGGAAAAGGTGAGTTTATGAGCGTAACAAAGACACCACAAGCTTTTGATATAGATGGTAAACAATTAGAACGTGGCGATGTTGTAGAAATCGCGAAACCTGAAAGCGACCATCGTTGGTTAAAGGTCGGTAATACTTTACGCGTATCCTATTGGGAAAATAGATCGTTCGGAAAAGGCGAATATATAGTCGTGTTTTTAGAGTCAAAAAAGGACGGTCGTTTGTGCCAACGTGGAGTACATGAAAAAAGTTTAAGAAAGGTAAGTGGAAATTAATGAAACAATGTGAACGTTGTAACCGCGAGCTAAAGTCACAGAAATCAATTGATGTTGGTATGGGTCCGACATGTAAGAAAAGACATGATGCTGAAATAGCTGAGGCTGAGTTCAAAAAGAATCAAATCACTATGGATGAAGTAGTGGAAAGTAAAACGGCTTAAATATACACGCTGCTGGTAGAACGGCATTAGGTTGTTTTATCAGCAGACTTCTAAGAGTGCTATTAAGGAGGAACTATGGCAAAGACTGAGATAACAGAGAAATTAGAAAAAGCTATTTCTGTAGCTACAAATAAAATAGGGGTTTTCTCGTGTTTTGAGGTCACTATAGGATTCGGCGGAAATGAACGAGTAGATTATCTAACGCTGGATACAAAAAATATTTGGCGGTGCTATGAAGTGAAGGCTTCTGTAGCTGATTTCAGAAGCAAGGCTAAGAAATCGTTTGTTGGCCACTATAACTACTTTGTAATGACACGGGAACTTTTTGAATCAGTGAAAAATGAAATCCCGAAACATATAGGAGTGTACGTCTATGGTACATGTGTAAAAAGAGCGCAAAAACAAGAACTTTTAATCGAGGATGACATATTAAAACTATCGTTGATTAGGTCTTTATCAAGAGATGCAACAAAACTCTATCAAAGTGAGAATCCGAGAGTTATAGAAAACTTCAAAAGAAACATCTCGCGATTAGAGAGCGAACGTGATCAATATAGAAACCAAGTTAGAGAGTTAATCGCGGCTGGTAGTGAACAACTAGGGCATAGATGGCATTTAAACGTTTAGGAGGGCAAACATGAACGTACTCACATTTGAAATACCAGGAGATGTGCAGGCACAACAAAGACCACGAGTAACACGAAATGGCACATTCGATCCAAAAGAATCCAAAGACTATAAATCATTCGTGAGATTGGTAGCTTCACAAATAGCACCTGATGAACTTATTACCGAGGAGATAAGACTAAGCATCGATGTCTATCGCAAGATACCGAAATCATACAGCAAGAAAAAGCATCAGCAAGCTGTAGATGGCGTTTTAAGACCAACAACTAAACCAGACATCGACAATTTAGTGAAGGGCATTAAAGATGGTTTGAGCAAGGTTTTATGGCATGACGATAGCCAAGTGACAGAGTTGGTTGCTCGTAAGTTGTATTCGGATAATCCAAGGGCTGTAGTAACGCTTGAATGGGGTGCCTGAATGAACACAGTACGCAAGGAAATCAAACAGCGTAGAGCAAGGCTAATCAATCAACAGGACCACATAGCTTTTCTTCAGTGTCGTGGATGTCCGAAACGTGGAGCTTATGATCCATCCAAAAAATGCAGAAGATGCAAGACTTATAGGCAACTACGGAGCATCGGGAAAGAGCTTGAGCAGATTAGTCGTTTGCGTAGGTGGAATAAGTAATAAATAAAAATCCTCGAGAAATGGAGTCCCGACCAGACCTTCTCGAGGAAAAAATAAATACTATTAAGGATATAAATAGTATAACTTTTCTGAAAACTTTTGTAAAGGTTATTTGTGTTAAGTAACAATAAAGATGTTTAATTAATAAGGCTAGAAGTGGCATTCTTACGTTGCAAAATGGCAGCTAACTAAAAATAAAGTTGTTTAAAAAGAAGGTTTGTTGATGAAATGTTCAATATGGCTTAAAAATTTGGAAGGGAAATTATTTGAAGTAGATAACACTTTAAATTCAGAACTTTTTATTGCTGAAAAGAAAAGTGAAACCCTATTAAATTGCAATAAAAACGATTTAATTATGTACTCTACACCTTCAAGATTATTTCAAAGTTGTTATGAAGTTATTTATAAGAGTGATAACAAAGCAGTTACCGAAGCGATTATCGATGAAATCACACGAACATTAAAAGAGAAATCACAATTACTTAAACAACGACAAGCTCTGAAGAAAATGAATGATGTTACTGTTTATAAATTCATTGAAGATATTAACAGTCAGTTAAGAAATGAGTACTTTGAGTTGGACATTGAGGATTTAATGAAAAGAATGGAGTTGAATTAAACAACTTTATTGTAAATGTAACAACTTTATTTGTAATCAACAATTTGAAAGAAATTGTGAATTGGGTGGATCTAACATGGCAAGATACCTTGTTTATCAAAGTTATATAAAACCTTCGAAAGTGAAGGGAAAATTACCAGATGTCATATACGAATATATCGCTAATGATTCTACCGTCGGATGGCATTATACATTTACGAAGAATATTGAAAACGCCTATTTCTTCGATGAATTTGAACTTGAATTAGCTAAAGAAATTGTTGAGCTTTGGAACTTAAAATTGAAAAAGTTAGATGTGTAATTGAAAGATTTTGTTCAGAGAGGAATGGGAATTTTTATGTGGAAAATTGTACTTTATGACATAAATATTTATTGGAATGATAAAAGCAAACTTGCGGTTTTGAAAGAAGTACCTAATGAGCCAAGTAAAGAATCTTTATTGGATATCGAAGGTAACAAGTTTAAATGGTGTGCAATTGACCATGAAACTAAATTATTTGCTGTAAAGCCAGTTAGCATAACTGACGAAGACGATCTTGATGAAATATATGAAACAGATGAAGAAGATTGGACATGTCCATTCTGCGGTTATGTTGACCATGATGCTTTTGAATGTCCAGATAATGAAGAAAGGAACTGTCCTGGGTGCCAGTCAGTCGTTGAACACGAAAGAGTAGTTACTTATTCATATGTCGTCACACCAGTAAAGAAGGCCAAAGTACAACAATATTAGAAAGATTTTGTGCAGATGAAAGGGGAAATGACGTTGATTATTTACAAGGCAGTTCAAACGGATATGATGGGTTTCACTGTCAAAGAAGCATTCTTTGATAGCAAAAATAAAGCTAAAAAAGCACTTCGCAAAATGATTAAGGCAATTAAACATGAACTAGTCCAAGAGGGTGAAACAACGCATTTATCTGTTCCTATTGAACATTGTAAGATACCTATTCTTTTTGATGAAAAGACTACAACTTATCAGGTAATGGCAGAGGTTTGGGTTGAATACGGTGGTGAGGAACCAGAGTGGGATCAAACTGTTTTACATTTTGGAATCGAAAAAATTATGGTTAGTTGAAAGAAAATGTATAGAAAGGTGGTAACTAAAATGAATCCAGAACACAAATACAGCACGTATTCAACGGATTACTTAAACCGAGACGACAGACGTAAAAAAGGTCAGCGTAGTGGTTTTAAAATCCCAGCTACATTACCTAAGAAGAACAAAAAATAATCTACAATCTGAAGATCAATCGAAAGAAATTGTTCAGTAAGGAGAGAAGGATTAATATGTCTGAAAATGAACTATATGATTTTATAAAAGAGCTACAAGGTAGTAGTGTAGAACTTTATAGTTTTGTAGCAGAAAACTGTGATAAAAATTTAACAGAGGATGAAATTGACGACTTGGTATCTGACCTAGAATCAGACAGTTTAAGTTTAAGAGAATTTGTAATTAGAGCATTAGAAGATTAAATTTACTGCACATTATGAGCAAATTGGAGGTGAAATTATGAGCAATCAAACTTTATGCTGTGATTATTGCGAGAGCACACACCGAGAAGTGCATATTATCGAAAAACCAAAACGATTTGCCTTGAATGCTAAAGTTTATGATTTAACACAAGCCAATACGGATGGACGAGAAGTGGATAACATTTGCTTAGAATGTTTGAAAGAGCAAATCGAAAATTATGTTATCTAATTACACAATGTGAGGAAAAGGTTATCTTTCTTCCAATGCCATAATCATTAATCTGTAAATGATGAATACCCCGAGGTAAGCGCCAGTCACCAAGAAAAAGGGATTTAAAAAGATTGCATGAATTGTAGTCATAAGCACAGCATCATCGACAATGATTTGGTAAATGGTTGTGGACGCAATACTACCGAAAATTATTGTTGATATAACAGCGACTATATTAAAAATCATTTTGAATTTATCGCTTTTATGTTGTAGATAAACCATAACCGAAGGGACAACTATGCTAGAGGTAACTAATAAGATTTTCAAAATGTCACTCCTTTTTACACATTATACCCTTAGGGATTTGCAGATAAACAGAAAAGCCGCAGCGTGTTCAGACGCTACAGCTAAGAATTGGTTTATGCCCTTTGACGGTGCTTAACAACTCTAGTATATCACACCGTAGGAGGGCAAACCTAATGGGTAAAATTGGGCAAAAACATTACAACGCTACAGAGGTATTAGAAATTATCGATCGCTACAGTCACATGAAAAGAGCTTTGGGATTTGATTTTGAGAGTCCGTATGCAAATGATATTATGGTCGCTGATTACGATAACGTTGGAATGCCAAGAGGCAAGTATAGAATCAGTGATCCGACGCCTAAGCAGGCATTCATGAACAAATGCATACTGCCAGAACGATTAGTAAATGAGTACAACGAAAAGATTGATTTTATCGACGAATACTCTACGCATTTAAGAAAAGAACGTGAGATAACTGTACTTCACTGGAAACTATCAGGTATGAAAACAAAACACATTGCTAAATTAGAAGGAATTACAGATAGACATGTACGCCGCATTCTTAATGATGTAGCACAAAAAATGTCCGAAATGTCCGTTATGTCCGAAATGTCTAATGTTTCGTGAGAGCTAAGTAAAAATTGTATACTGAAGGGGAGGTCGGACAGGTAAATGTTTCTTCCCTTGGTATTTATCAAATCCTAAATATTAGGGAAAGACAGACCGACGACCGACCTGCGCTCCACAAACTTATTCGGAGCATGACAAACTTGGCCGGCCCATATTTTTTAAGAGATTAGGTATCTTAATTAATATAAAAGGCTAAAAATTGCTGAAGGAGTGGTTTTTATGTGAACTTCGTCCACTTTCCATGATTCAGTCAAACTTACTAAAACAAACTTACTGAGCAACAAAGTGCACGGAAATGCACTATAAACAAAAACGCAATTCGCTTTACAATTATAACGTGGTGTAGCTCTACCACGGTTTCAAAAGTGAGCTAACTCGACAATTACAATTAAATATTACACCGCAGTAGACGAGCCTTACACCTAGCACGGTAAGGCTTTTTATTATGCTTTAAAGGAGGAATTAAGATGAATTTCGGTCAAGCGATTGAAGCTTTAAAATCTGGCGATAAAGTAGCTAGAGAAGGTTGGAATGGCAAAGGAATGTTCGTTGTCTATCAAAAAGGTTATCCAAACGGTATTCCTTGCAATAAACAAACTGCCGAAGCATGGGGACTTAATGAGGGAGATTTATTCAAGGTTAGACCATACCTACAATTAAGAACAGCTCAAGGCGATCATGCAATGTGGGCCCCTAGTACAAGTGATGCATTAGCAGATGATTGGGAAATCGTTAAATAAGCCTTCTAACGAGGGCTTTTTCTTTTGCTTTGAAAACTGCATCAAACAGCCAAACAAATAATAATGGACTAGTTTACGGGTGACCAAGTATCGCAGGAACATTAGATACCAAAGAGCACTGGGCATGCACTAGTAACCGATAGGGCGGAGTTTGGTGTAGTTTTGAGAGCAAAATTTGTAGAAAATTGTTCCAATTTATTACCTCTAGATTTAATATTGTTTTAGGGGGGATTGAAATTGATATATAACTTAGGTGTTGCGGAATGGGGCATAGTGATTAATTCTATACTAGCAGTACTAACTTTTTGTGCAGTGTTAGTTAGTATGTGGACAGTGATTATTAACAGTTACCCTAAAGGTAAAATGTTTTTAATAGAGGATGAAACACAAGTATTTCCTACATATGCTTTAAAACTTTATAACAAAAGAGTTGTACCAATTAACATAATACAAAGAGGTTTTTATCTAAAAAAGAAAAATTCTATTTCTATAATTCGCCAAAATGATAAGAGAGTTAAAATAGAAATGTCTGATGCATTATATTTTAAAGTTCAAATTGCTGAATTAAACCAAATTTTAATTGAAATGGATTACAAACCAGGTGACGAGTTAGTTTTATACGGTTTCTTTCAATGTGCTAATGGCAAGAGATATGAAAAACATACAAAACACGTTGTCGTAACCCCTGGAATTAAAATATCAACGAAATTACAAACATCTCGATAGAGGTGTTTTTATTTTGCCCTGAAAAGTGAGTATCGAGCAGTTTTCCCCTTTAACTGCTAGGGTAACGGTACTTACTTTTGAGAGTGAAATACATAACTGAATTGTTGGAGGTGGTGTTTATGAGATATGGCTAATTGGGATGAAATTAAACATGAGTGGGAAACCACAAAGATTACTCTTGCTGATCTTGCTGAAAAGCATGAGATAAAACTTGGCACATTGAAGAGCCGAAAGAGCCGCGAGAAATGGTCGAGGGATGCAACTAAAAAGGATGCAACCAAAACAGTGAAGGTTGCAACCAAAGAGAAACAGGTAGGAGCTCCTATAGGCAATGAGAATGCTAAGGGGAATAGAGGTAATCCTAATCCGACACCTAAGTTCGCAAAACGCAACTCAATCGCAGAGAAGCATGGTTTCTTTTCAAAGTTCCTACCAGAGGAAACACGCGAAATTATGGAAGCGATGAATGAGCGTTCCCCAGCTGATTTAATTTGGGATCAAATACAAATTCAATATGCTGCAATCATCAGGGCTCAACGAATCATGCATGTTGAATCAAAAGAGGAAATGATTAAGGAAATCAAAAAAGAGAAGTACGGCTATTCCGAAGTTGAGACAACTGACGAAGACGGTAAAACTTCATCAAAATACGAGCGTACATTGGACGAAGTAGAATACAATTTCCAATTCGCTTGGGAACGACAGGCGCAACTACTCACTGCTCAATCGAGAGCCATCGGGGAGTTGCGTTCTTCTATTCGTCAGTTTGTTGAGATGGCCGATGCTGATGATGAGCGTCGATTAAAACTAAAGAAGATGCAACTAGATGTAGACAAAACAACTGCCGAAATTGCTGTAATAAACAAATCCAACGGAACCCAAAAACGCGTTATCAATATCAATGACCCGTGGCGAGGTGATGATATTGGCTAATGAGGTTGAAATAGTTGAGTTCGATGTTACAAAAGAGGTCAATCCTCACTTTAAGGAAGTATGGGCAACTAAAAAACCGTATAACATTCTTAGGGGTGGTCGTAACTCGTTCAAATCATCCGTCATAGCGTTATTACTTGTTTATTTGATGGTGCGTATTATTGACCATGGTGAAAAAGGAAATATTGTTGTTATTCGTAAAGTCGGCAAAACGATTCGAGATTCAGTGTATTTAAAAATTCAATGGGCCATTAATAAGTTTGGTATGATGGACGAATTTGACGCAACTGTTTCCCCATTTAAAATCGTCCACAGGGATACAGGCTCCACATTTTATTTTTACGGTTCAGATGATTTTCAAAAACTCAAATCAAATGACATCGGCAATATATTGGCAGTTTGGTATGAGGAAGCCGCTGAATTTAAAGACGCTGAGGAATTTGACCAAACTAATACAACGTTTATGCGACAGAAACACGAGCTATTTAAAGCCGTGTTATTTTTTTGGTCTTATAACCCACCACGTAATCCATATCACTGGATAAATGAATGGTCATCAGCAATGGAAAATTCACCTAATCATTTGGTTCACCATTCGAGCTATTTGAATGACGAGCTCGGCTTTGTTACAGAGCAGATGTTAGAGGAAATCAACCGTATTAAAGAAAATGACCTTGATTATTATTTGTATTTGTACGAGGGCTTACCAGTAGGTCTAGGAACGAACATTTACAACATCAATCTATTTAAGCTTATCGACGATATCCCAGAAGATGAGCACATTATTTTAATTGATGTAGCAACCGATACTGGTCACCAAGTTTCAGCTACAACTCATGGTGCCTTTGCATTTACCAATAAGCATAATGTTATTTTGCTAGACACTTATTATTACAGTCCTGCAGGTAAGGTGAATAAAAAAGCGCCGAGTGAACTATCGAAGGATTATAAAGAGTGGATGGATAGCGTTAAGAAAGATTACAACAGTAATTTCGATGTACAAACTATCGATTCAGCAGAGGGTGCTTTACGTAATCAGATATATAAAGATTACGGCATTCGATTGCATCCAGTCGCTAAAGGTAAAAAGGTCGATATGATTGATTACACATACGATTTATTGGCACAAGGGCGCATGTATGTATTGCGTACTAAACGTAACGAGGTCTTCATTGATGAACATAAAAAATATCAGTGGGATCCAGATACATTAGAAAGCGCCGACCCAAAAGTAATTAAAGAGGATGATCATACTTGTGACATGTTCCAATATTACGTTAAGGACAATCTCCGTAAACTCGGACTGAAATATTAAGGTGGTGATCCAATGTTTAACAAGGCTGTCGGATGGATGAAAGGGGTGATGGTTAAATTGGGGTTAGTGCAAAAAATAAAAGATGTTTCGGATATTAAAAAGATACCTATCTCAGACCAAACATACAAAGAAATTGAAAAGTGGCAGCAAATATACAAGGGATACTTTAGTGAATGGCATGACGTGTTTTATCACACGGTTGCCAGTGGTCAACAAAAGCGCCGCAGAGCATCGTTAAATATGGCCAAAGTACTTAGTGAAGAGATGGCCAAGATAATCTTCAATGAGAAATGCGAAATCAACATATCCGATGATGCTACATCTACATTCATCCATGATGTGCTTGAGGACAATAATTTCTATAAGCAATTCCAACGTTACTTAGAGTATAGCTTTGCCACGGGTGGCATGGTCGTAAAACCTTATGTTGATGATGACAAAATTAAATTGTCATACGTAAAAGCAGACTCTTTTATACCTATCTCTTGGAATAGCAGAGGCATTTACGAAGGTGTGTTTACTAATGTCACTGTCGAAGGTAAGAAAACATACACACTACTTGAATGGCACCTTTGGGAAAATGATGTATACGTCATTAAAAACGATCTTTATGTAAGTGAAAACGTGAATGAACTCGGTAAGAGGATACCGTTATCAACTCTATACGATGATTTAAAAGACGAGGTACCAATCGAAAATGTACGTAGAAGCTTATTTGTTTATATCCATCCGAACGTTGCAAATAACATTGATTTAACAAGTCCTCTTGGTGTACCAATTTATGCAAACGCACTAGACACATTAAAGAGCCTTGATATCGCTTTTGATAGTTTCCAACGAGAATTTGTGCTTGGTAAACGTAGAATCATCGTACCTGAAAATATGGTGAACACAGTTTTGGATAGAAGAAACAACACAATGCGACGTTTCTTTGATGAAAATGATGAAGTTTACGAAGCTATGGGCGGTAACATGGATGACAACAAAATCCATGATAGCACTGTAAGTTTGCGAGTAACCGAGCATGTTGATGGCATTAATGCTTTGTTAAATCTGTTATCTATGCAAACTGGATTTTCTTCTGGTACCTTCACATTCAACGGTCAATCAGTAAAAACGGCCACGGAAGTAATTAGCCAGGATAGTAAGACATTCCGTACTAAACAGACTCATGAGGTCGTAGTTGGCGAGGCTTTAAAACAATTGGTTGAAATCATCATCGATTTAGGTGAGTTGTACGAATTATTCGAGCGTCCAGTAGGTGGATACGAAACGACGATTGGCTTTGATGATAGCATTGCTGAAGATGCAACAAGTGAGATGAATCGCCAAATCCAATTAGTTGGTGCTGAATTAACATCAAAAGTAAGAGCGATTGCGAAGGTGCATAAAGTACCTAAAGAAGAAGCTATTAAGATATTGCAAGAAATTAGAGAGGAGAATAATAGATCTTCTCCTGAACATGATGAAATTGCGAAAGAAGTTAGTCTCTTTGGACAAAAGGAGTGATTTTAGATGGATGAACAAGAGAAACAAGAGAAAATAAGAGCACTTTTCGAAAATTGGAGTGAGCTATCGAAACATAGCCTTGTGCACCAAAGAGAAATGGATAATCGTAAAATAGGTGCATTACTTGTTTTAAATGAGTTAGATATCAATATTAAAGGAATCAATGTAACTTAGGAGTGAGTAAATGCCAAGACCAGTCATTACTCCATATCAATTTAATCTGTACACATCACAGATTACAGACATCTATGTGGCTTTAGAGGATGAATTATTCAGGCAGATAGTAAACCGCCTTAAAACGAACCCTGAGCATGATAAAGACTATGTTCTACAGTGGCAAGTCGAAAAAATGCAGCAGTTACGTATGTTCAATCTTGAGACTATCAAAGAGTTGTCAATTGCTACAAGTATTGCAGCTGAAACAATCAGAGAAATGATTGGAGATGTAGGATACAAGACAATTCAAAGCGTAGATGATGAGGTAAGTGGCAAGTATAAGCAGTTACCACCACCAACTCAAATGGATATGATACTTGAAGGATTTGTAAAACAAGCATTTTTGGAACTGGACAACTACGTTAACCAAACACTTATCACAACGACTTTTGGTCAAGGTACTGTTGCTATTATGTATCGCAAAATCGTCGAGCAGACTACAGCGCAGGTTTTAGCTGGCAATATGACCATAAATCAAGCTGTTGCCGATACGGTCATTAAATGGGCCGATAAAGGCATTAATACAGGGTTTGTTGATAAAGGTGGTCGAGTCTGGCAGTTAGAACAATATGCTGACACAGTAATCCGAAATACCGTTAACAACACATACAATGAATTAAGATTATCTCGTATGGATGAATACGGCATTGATTTAGTGCTCGTTAACAGCTATTCAGACCCAAGACCAGCATGCGCAAAGATACAGGGTAATGTTTGTTCAATGAGTAATCCTTCGAGTGACCCTAAGTATCCGTCAATCTATGAATTCGGATATGGTGAGCCATGGGGGATAAGAGGCGTTAACTGTCGTCACATCTTATATCCGTTTATCGATGGCTTAAATACTAATAATCAGATTCAATATGATGAAGATGAAATGAGAGAACAGTACAAGCTATCACAACAGCAACGGTATTATGAGCGCCAAGTACGAAAGGCAAAGCGTTCTCTTAATCTCGCTGAGGAAATCGGCGATGAAAATGCAATTCAAAAATATAAGCAGCTAGTCCGTAATCGACAAACTAAAGTACGTGAGTTTGTAAATGAACATGATCTTGCTCGACGATATGACAAAGAGAGGGTGATTAAATGAAAAAATATCGTAAAAAGTCCGTAATAATAGATGCTTGGCAATTCACTAAGAAGAATTTCTCTAAAGGAGTTCCCAGATTTATTAGACACGCGAAGGGAAAACCTGTAACTCTATATAGTCAATATGCAGGAAAAGTCATTTATGGAGAAATCGAAACGCTTGAAGGCGTTATGCACGTATCAGAAAATGACTTCATCATAAAAGGCGTAGCTGGTGAATTTTACACATGTAAACCTGATATTTTTGAAGCAATCTACGAAGAGGTGACTAAATGAAGAGGTCAATTATAGAGGCTCATTTTTATGTGAATGAAAAGCCTATGGTCTTTTTGAAATGGATTGAACATGCTGGACACGGTAAGTTTGAGAGAACTTTAAGGGCGCCAATAAATAATCTTGCTCCAATGGCTAATCATGAGTTAATTGCATTTGCAGAAAAGCTAATTAAGCGACATGAGAACATAAATGTTCAAGGAAAATTTTCAACTGAAGAACCAGATGAGTTCTTGCGATGGGTAAAAGAACTAACAACTCTTTCTGAACGAGATGTAGACGCTGCAATACTTGATGAATTTATCAATGTTGGAATTAAAAGCTTACCAGAACTGATTGCTTTGAATAGCTTATCAAATAAAAAACTTGCTAAGTATAATTCGTTATTTCAAAAAAAGCGCAAATTGGAAATTACTCAACGGATTGAAATGTGTTTTGGTAAGGTTCGAGAAATGGTGATTGAGTGAAAAGGTCAACGCTACAAGGTCACATCTAACAAGGTGTGGCTTTTTATTATGCCTAAAAGGTGGTGAATAACTTGATAGAGTTTATCGGTTTTATCATTTTAATATGTTTCATCGGTGTTGTAGCGCTAATTACTAACGCAATTATAGTAACGTGCCGAAGGAATGCATTACCTTCTGAATTTTCAAATCAACAAATGTTTATAGATAGTGATCCTATTGTTTCAGATGTTCCTAAACGGCCAATAGCTGATTCAAATTGGTTTGTAAAAACGTTTATGCGACCAAGACGAAAGAAGGTGTGAATATGGTTGAAGCGTTAGAAATCATCTACGGTCATCCATGGTGGACCACGTTATGGTTATGGATTGTGTTGCTTATATTTGCTGCTGTTTGTTCAAGTTTTAAAAAATCTTAGTTGTTATACATGTCTTTATCCGCAGACGCCATAAAGAACGGAAGGAAAACTATCCATATTGGAGGGCTTTATTATGACGAAAGAAATGCAGAAAACAGTATACCAGCTACCGACACCAGATGCTGGGTGGAGAACTTTAGATATTCAAATGTTTGGAGGAGAAGGTGATTCACCACCAGTTGACCAAACACCTCCAACAGATCCACAGCCTGCAGATAAGGGCGGAGGTAAGGATTTAACACCTCCAGAAAAAACATTTACACAAGATGATGTCAACAACCTCGTTAAGCGTGAATCAAGTAAGCAACAAGAAAAAATGTTGAAAGAGCTAGGCATTAGCGATTTTAAAGATGCTAAAGAAGGCCTAACTAAATTCAAAGAGTGGCAAGATTCACAGAAAACAGAGCAAGAAAAGCAAGCTGAACGTTTAAAGGAGCTAGAAACAAATCATGGTACTTTAACGGATGAAAACTCAGTACTCAAAGCAGAAATCAGTGCAATGAAAGCTGGTGTTAATGCTGATTATGTCACTGATGTTGTGACGCTTGCTAAAACGATGGTGAGTGAGGATGTGGATATGGATACAGCTATTTCAAAGGTTGTTGAAAAGTATCCTCATTTCGCACAGGTTGAAGTTGAAAAAGAAGAAACACCTAAACCTAAATTTTCAACAGGACAGCATCAAAAACAATCTACTACCGAAGCAGAAGCTTGGGCAGCTGCATTTAAATAACAAATAAGATATTCCAGGAGGAAATGAATATGAAAAATGTAATTGCATCAATACCAAATTATAATGGCATGAAAATGCTAATGAATTTAAACATTCAAATGTTTGCTCAAGCAAACTATGCAACTCTCTATTCACAAGCACTTCAACAAAAATTTTCCGAAGGATTGTATTTCGCAGAGCTTTTTAACACGCCAAATAACCAAAATTTAAAATGGACGAGTGCTAAAACAATCCAAATCCCACGTATCACAGTAGGTGGTTTTGTTGACGTTGACCGTGATGTTGTAGGTTCGTTCACTCGACGAGCAGACAACGATTGGGAACCAAAAACAATCGAACACGACCGCGAATTCCGTACATTAGTTGATCCGATGGATATTGATGAAACAAACATCGCATTATCAATCGCGAACATCACTCGTGTGTTTAACGATGAGCAAAAGATTCCTGAAATGGATAAGTACATGGCTTCTAAATTATTAACAGAATACCAATCTTATGGTGGTGCTCTGGACCATAAAGTATTGACTACAGAAAACATTCTGTCGGTATTCGATGATTTTATGGCTGAGATGGATGACGCAGAAGTACCGCAAATGGGCCGTATCTTATATGTGACAGCAACGGTTAACAAGTTGCTTAAGGCAGCACAGGGGTTACAACGTTCATTGGATGTTATTGCTAATAATGGTGCTGTAAAACGTAGTATTTATTCTTTAGATGACGTGACAATTAAGGTTGTACCATCATCACGTATGAAAACTGCTTACAACTTTACAGACGGTGCAGTTGTTGACCCAACAGCAAAACAAATTAATATGATTTTGGTTCATCCTTTATCAGTAATCTCGCCACAGAAATATGAGTTCGTATCACTAGATCAACCAACTGCTGCTACTGGCGGTAAATATCTGTACTTTGAAAGAAAATATTGGGACGTATTTGCGATTGAAAAGAAAGTACCTGGTATTAAATTTAATACAGAAACGCTTAACTAAGAGGGCTTAAACAGTCCTCTTTTCTTAAATTATATTTATAGAATTGGAGGTTTTCATACATGAGTAATGTAGTGAAAATTCGAAAAGGAAACCGAATTTTAAACGTAGAAGAAAGTCGTCTATCATCATTTTTAAACCAAGGCTATGATCAAATCGATGATAACGGCACTATCGTTAAACGTGCTACTGGTGGTCGTAATGTAACTGTAGCTGAGTTAAACGAAGTGATTGAAGCAAAAGAGCTGTTAGAAGAACAATTAGCGAACTCAGATTCTGCAGAATTACTTAAGGAAAACAAAGCGCTAAAAACAAAGGTAACAAAGCTTGAAAGAGAGCTAGAAGAATTAAAAAAGCCAACTGATTCAAACGCAAGTGGTAAGTAGGTGTTAACATGCCTTATCTAACTTACGAGGAATACCAAGAGATTGGCTTTTCTGATGTTACTGTAGATGATTTTCCAAAGTTAGAGCGAAAAGCGAGTGATGTGTTAGATAGCATCACTCGTGATTTTTATCAGCTGAATGATCTAGATTCAGACTTTCCATTACGTCGAGATAAATTCAAAAAGGCAGTCGTTGCTCAAATAGACTACTTTTATGATATGGGTGCTACAAGCTCACACGGAATCCAAGAGCCAGCAACAGTACAAATTGGGCGTACAACGTTATCGAGTAGTGCAAAAGGCTCTTCATCGACACAAAGTGCAGAAAATAGCTTAGTTTCCAAAGATGCTTTGATGTATTTAAGGAATACAGGGTTATTGTATCGAGGAATCGAGGTGGTTTGATGATAGTTAAACCGTTACCTAAGAGTTGGCTTATACACACCATCACTTATAAAGAAATACTCGATGAAAAAGATGATTACGGTAATCCGATGCACAAGGAGCCTTTCGATATTGAATTTGTACGTTATGATCCTACGACGGTGTTTAGTCGTGATAACACACAATCTAAAATAGTAGCTGAGGGTGTAATCTTTGTAGATGCAGTTAACAGCTCGCCAGTACCTGAATTTAAAGAGGAATCTATCATTATTTTTGAGGGTAGAGAGTTAACTTTAAAGAAAATTGTGCCTTGCTATCATCCAAACAAAAATAAAATCCGTCACTACGAATTGGAAGTGATATAGTGCGAATACGTGTTAAACAAGAGCTTGATGGTATACCAGTAAAGTTAAATAGTATGACGAAGCAAGGACAAATAGCATTGGTCAATCAAGTTCACTCAGACTCAAATATCTATGCCCCTAAACTGTCCAGTGACTTACGTAATCAATCGACAATCGCTGTCGATGGTAAGTCTATAATTTGGCATGGTCCTTACGCTAGAAGACAGTATTATAATGTCGGTGCCAAATTTACGACTCCTGGTACTGGTCCTAAGTGGGATCAAAAAGCTAAGTCGATACATGGCGACAGTTGGGTGAAAATCGTTAAGGCGGCGATGAAATGAAAGAATTAGATTTTTTAGTACAACTCAATCGATATATAAATAAACAAAATTTCTTCGCTAAAAGCGTAATTGGTGTCCTTGGGAAAGAAGAAAGCTTATCCATCATGGCAATGCCAGGTGGTGCCGAGAAAGTATTTTTCGATGGCACCAGAGATAAAGATTATCAAGTGCAAATCAATGCAAAAAGTAGGAAACAGGATGACTGTATAAACACCTTAAGTACATTATTTCAAAAACTAGAGAGTCTTACAGAGTTACCATCAGACAACAACTCTTATGATTTTCAACAAATAGTCGTTACTTCTTTACCATCGTTAGTGATGATTGAAGAAAGTGGCGGCTATTTTATTTACGAATTATCAATCAGTGCAACAATAACGATCCATAAAGGAGTGGTATAAATGGCACGTCAAAAGAATGCCTTAACTAAATATTTCGTCGGTCCTTTGACAGATGAAAAAAGCACAGCAACACTACAATTAGCTAAATGGATTAAATCTGTATCAGATGACTCAGATGAATCAACTGAGGATACAGCTTTTTATGATGGCGACGGCACACCAGAGAGTGATGTTGTTTCTGTTAAAAAATCTTATTCATTTGAAGGAATGTTTGATGAAACAGACGAAGCGATGAAATTCATTGCATCTTTGGAGCTTGAAGTAGGAGAAGGCCGTAAAATTGCCTTTAAACAAGAGCGTACTAATGGTGATATTTTAGAAGGTCGCGCTACTGTGACTGAAATTAAAGTTACTGGCGGAGAAGCATCTGAGTACGCCACATTTAGTTGCAAAATTGGTTGGGATACTAAACCAAAAGTGACTCCTAAACCCTAGTGATCCCCCGGTGGATGGGGGAGAACCTGAAACAGAAGAAAAAGTTGATCCAATAGAAACAGAGGGCGAGTAATCGTCCTCTTTAATTTAAAAGGAGTGGGATAAATGGTTATTAAAATTCAAACACGTGAAGTTGGTATTCCGGTAGAGCTTGGAGAACTTAAATTCACTTTCGATACATCTGACGAATCAATTAAATCTTTTTATGAGGTTGGACAGAAAACCTTAAATGAAATGAATAATGTGAAAGATGACGATATGGATGCTGCTAAAGAAATTCTTGAAAAAGGCTACGACCTTATGTTGGGTAAAGGTGCCTTTAAAAAAGTATACAAACAAACGCCGTCGTTAATTGAAGTAACGAGTTATTTCGTACAAATTGCGGAAGGTATTCAAGAGGAATTATCAAGTTTAGGTAAAGGGCTATCCCAACAGGACAAAGCACAACAATATCTCCGTAGTAAAAACAAACCTAAAAACAAAAATAAAAAGTAGGTTGTTGCTATGTTTAAGTTGACCGACACTTTGGTTAATGAGGTTGAAATAAACGGCCGTATGTACAGTTTAAACATGTCGTTTGATAATATCTTGAGCCTTATCGATATGTTAAGTGATAAAGAGCTTGACGATGTAACACAGATACTTATAGGTATTGAGATGCTAATAACTGAACCTTTAGAATGTTCAATTGAGGAAAAGGCTGAGATCTTTTTTGAACTATATGAAACCTTGATTGATGTAGCTAAAGAGGATGATGTTGAGTACGACATCGAAGGGAATCCGATGCCTTCACAACCAAAGGAAAAGGAAGTGGACATATACGATATTGCACAAGATGCAGAGTATATTTACGCTTCTTTTTTACAAGATTACAGCATGGATTTATTTGAGCAACAAGGTATTTTACATTGGGATAAATTTAGAGCTCTTTTAGCTGGGTTACGAGAGGATACTAAATTTAAAAAGGTGCTTGAAATACGTCAGATGCCATTACCGACAGGGAAAGGCTCTGGTGATCAACGTAAACAGGTTGAAGAATTGAAGAAAGCGTATGCGTTGAAGCCTAATGATTAGGCTTCTTTTTTATGCGAGGTGATTAAATTGAAAGATTTGAAAGTAGTGCGTTGTAAAAAATGCAATAGGCTACTAGGGAAAGTAAAGGGTGAAGCAGAGATTAAATGTAGTCGCTGTCACACCACTAATGCCTTTAAACAATAAGAGAGCCACTGAGCCCCGAATATGTTTGGAAATTTAAAAACATAAAGGGGTGGTGCAATGGCTAGTGATGGTCGCGTAGTAATAGACGTCATACTGGAAGATGGCAAGGTAGCCAAAGGCGTAGCAGATGTTAAAGGACAATTAGGCGGTATAGGTCAGGCTAGTGAAACTAGTACTTTAAGTATCGGTAAAATGGTAACGGCTCTAGGGTTAGTAGCAGCAACAAGAAAAGGCATCGAGATGGTTAAAACAGGTATCCAAGGAGCATTTGCTCGTATAGACACCATGGAATCATTTACTGCTGTAATGACCGCGATGACAGGAAGTACAGAAAATGCTAAAGCAGCTCTAGAGGGTGCCAGATTAACCGTTAAAGGTACAGCATACGGACTTGATACAGCAGCGAAGTCAATCCAAAACTTTGTAACTCGTGGCATGGAAGTAGATAAGGCTACAAATACATTCGAAACATGGGCAGATGCGGTAAGTTTTTACGGTGATGGTTCAAATGCACAATTATTAAACGTTACTGATGCACTTGCAAAAATGATAACTAGTGGCAAAGTCGGCATGGACCAATTAAACCGAGTATTTGATGCTGGTATTGATGCTGTTGGTATGTATGCAAAAGCTACAGGCATGGATGCGGAAGTCGTTCAAAAGAATTTATCCAAAGGCAAAATCTCAGCTGAAGAATTTATTAGTACAGTGACCAAAGCAATGGCAGAAGGTACCAACGGTGTAATGAAAATAGCTGGAACTGCTAAAGAATCCGGTGCTTCTTGGATGGGTACCTTTGACAACATGCAAGCTGCAGTTAACCGTGGTGTAGTTAATATAATTCAAGCTATCGATAAAATGTTAACTGATAACGGATTGCCGGATATGCGTAAAATGGTAGCTCAATTTGGTTCAGCATTTGAAGAAGTACTGAATAAAACAGCGGAAGGGATTCCGAATTTTGTGAATTCAATAAAAGAAGTATATCAAAATTTAGAATCGTGGATGCCATTGATCCAAAGTGTCTCTCTCGCGCTTGGTACTTTTGTGGTCTCCATCGCAACGATGAATACTGCTGTAATGGTAGCAACTAAGGTTTGGTCTGCTTTGAACATAGTACTGGCAATGAATCCATGGACAGCTTTGGCTGCGGCTATAGTAGCTGCAGTGGTACTTATATATGTTTATTGGGGGCCTATAACCCAATTCTTTTCAGATTTATGGGCAAAAACATTAGCTGTTTTCAATAACGCATTAACCGCTATTCAATCATTCGCGACGGCGATGTCCGAAACAGTATCGAAAATAGCAACAACACTTAGTACTAGTTTGGGCGCTGCGTGGTCAAGTGTATCCAGTGGGTTTACTACAGCAATAAACGGGTTGCTAACTGGGTTATCTAGCCTTAAAGAAAAACTAAGTATTGTCACAGATATTATAAATGTTGAACAAGCTCTAAACTTACTTAAAACGGCCGCAATAGCAGTTTTATCGTCTGTATTAATGTTGATGGGACCGTGGGGCATATTTGCTAGTATTCTATTAAAAGTTTTTACTCACACAACTTTACTACAAGATACTTTTAAGATGCTCAAAGGCGAGATGACATTCGATGAAGTCGCTAGTAATTTCTCTGAATCTATAAGTGGAATTATAGAGAATATAACAGAACTAACATCGCGTTTTGTTAAGATAGGAGCCGAGTTAGTTGTCGGATTAATCAATGGGGTAAGCAGTAATATCGGGAATATAGCTGCTACATTTGCGGAGATATTGCCAATTATTATTAACACATTAGTTATGATAGTACCTCAAATTATTCTATTAGCAGCAGATATTGTAACAAAATTGGCGGAAGGTATTACAACTAACTTACCTATGATGGTAGAGGCAATAGTTAGTTTAATAGAATTAGTTACAACAACTATAGGAACACTTCTACCACAACTTGTTGAAGTCGGAATATCTTTGCTAACAACGATTATTAACGGCATCGTTACAGCTTTACCGATGTTAATTGAAGTCGTTGTGCAATTGCTAGATACAATAATAAATAATCTGACAACAATGTTGCCTATGTTGATAGATACTGGATTAACAATCGTTGAAACATTGTTAAACGGTATATTAACTGCATTGCCATTAGTTATTGAAAGTGCTCTAAACATCGTTATGTCACTTGTGGATGCCTTAATTACAGCATTACCTCAATTAATTCAAGTGGGTTTATTAGTACTCAATACATTGATTGAAGGTATTGTTGGAGCGTTACCAACGATAATTGAGGCGGCGCTAACTATTATAATCGCGTTGGTAGGAGCGTTAATTTTACTCTTACCTCAAATTATCGAGGCTGGTATTAAAATTATCATGGCCTTAGTTCAAGGATTAATAAAAGCTATACCAGCACTTATAGAAGCAGCATTAACTTTAATTATGTCGTTAGTAGAAGCACTTATTAAGTTACTACCTCAATTAATTGATGCTGGAATAAAAATCGTTGAAGCTCTTGTAAAAGGACTTATACAAGTTTTGCCACAACTTATTGAAGCTGGTATTACTCTCATTACAGAATTATCAAAAGCTATGCTTAAATTGCAACCACAGTTATTAGCAGCAGGCGTCCAACTGATTGTAGCTCTTACCAAAGGGGTCTTATCCATCCTAGGTCAACTGCTATCGGCAGGTGGTCAATTAATAACTGGGTTGTTAGGCAAAATCCTTAGTTTTGTAGGTCAGTTGCTTGCTGCTGGTGTAACTCTAATTAGTAATCTTATATCCGGAATATTATCTTTGCTTGGCAATATTTTAAGCGCAGGAGCAAATCTTATCACAGGTCTTATTGATAAGATTTTGAGCTTTGTAGGTAATATTTTAACTGCTGGTAAAGATTTGGTTGGCTCGTTAATAGACGGCGTACTTAGTAAAGTCACTGATATGATTAATGTCGGTAAAGACCTGGTAAACGGTTTGATAGACGGTATATTAGGCATGGCTGGTAATGCTATAGAGGCAATTACTGGTGTTGTAGATGGCGTCGTTAATAAGGCTAAATCACTGCTTGGTATTCATTCTCCTTCTCGTGTATTTAAACAGATTGGTATCTGGACAATTGAAGGTATGGAAATCGGTATGGAAGAACGTGAAGCAAGTATAAAGCAAGTCATGACCGACATAACGAATAGCTTACTCAACGTTACGAAAAATTTCCAAAGCGAAAACAAGAATATCACTCAAAAAGCAAATGCTGAAATTGCTCAAATTGAAAAGCGATCTAAGGATGACATCGATAAGATTTACCGTAATGCATATGCCAAAAAGCGTAAAACTACTCAGGACGAGAATTTAAAGATTAAACGAATTCAGGAAGATGCTGCTAAAAAGATTGCTGAAATCGAGAAAAAGTCTAAAAAAGAATCGTCTGATTTACTTAGTAAAGAGCAGCAAGAAAAGCTAAAAGAAATCAAGTTATTTATCGATGATAAAAAGTCCTTAAATGAACTATCGTTAGTTGAAGAAATTAAGATTTGGCAACAATCATTAGATCACTTTGATTTGTATTCTAAAGAACGAGTTGAGGCACAAAAGGCTCTTAAAAAAGCTACAGAGGAACTCAATAAAGAAAATCTTGAAAAAATCAAACAATATATATCGGATAAAAAGTCCTTAGATCAATTATCGTTAATTGAAGAAGCGAAAATTTGGGAAGAATCCATAAATCTCTTTGAAGAAGGTAGCAAGGAGCGTATCGAAGCTCAAAGAGCACACCAAAAAGCTGTCGAGGCTGTAAATAAAGAGATTACATCAATCAATAAAGAATATCTAGACCAAATGAAGAAAATTGATGACGACTACATCAAAGAAGCTCAAAGACTCAATAAAGAGTATGATGATGTCTATAACAAGCGCGTATCAACTCTAATGGGATTTGCAAATACTTTTGATGCCTTTAAGGTTGAATTAGATCGCACTGGTTCCGAGTTAATGGAGAATCTACAATCACAAGTTGATGGATTTAAAAGTTGGCAGGAACAATTTGCAAAGTTGTCCGAGCGTGGCATTGATGCAGATTTATTAAATGAGTTATCTAATTTAGGTGTTAAAGCCTTACCAGAGCTTGCGGCATTAAACAGCATGACTGACGATCAACTATCTAGGTACAGTGATTTATATAAAGAAAAATCGCAACTAGCTAGAGAACAAGCTGAAAAAGAATTATCAGGCATGAGAAAAGATACTGATCAAAAACTTTTGGAATTGCGACAAACTGCTGATACTCAATTGAGTAAATTGCAGACTGAATGGGACTTAAAAATTAAAAATCTAGTACGTGCAACTGATTCAGAGCTATCTACTTTAAAACAAGTTGGTATTAACGCTGGTCAAGGCCTTTTGGATGGACTAGCAAGTATGGAAAGTGATTTAATCAACAAAGCTCAAGATATTGCAAATGCAATAAAAGACACTATGCAGTCAGCGTTGGATATTCACAGCCCATCACGTTGGATGAGAGATTTTGTGGCTGGTAATTTGGCTAAAGGATTTGATGTTGGTGTAGATAAGCACAAAAACATTATCACGAAAGCTTCAGGTCGTTTAGGTGAAATGATTAAGCCGGATATAGTCAATAAGTTAAGGGGTGTAAAAGCTAATTTAGGAACGTTAGGAACATCATTACAAAGTGTCGCAAACACAAATAACACAACATCTTATGACCATTCACGTAAGATGTACAATACAATCACTACACAGCAAACTGGTAACGATCGGGCTGATTTAGAACGTCTATTACGTAGACTAGAATTCGAAATGGGTTGATTGGAATGATAACAAAATTAAAAATAACTAATAGTAGAGGCGGCGAATTTGAATTCGGCCGTCTTTTTCGTTTGACAAATGGTCTTGATCTAAGTGGTTTGGTGGCGAAGGTAAACTTTTCGACTAATTCAAAGGCTGGATCTAAATATCAAAATACAAAGTTGGAAAACAGAGAATTTGATATTGAATTTAAAATGATGCGTCAGAGCGCTGATGAAGTACAAATGGATAGTAAACGTGCAAATATGTACAGAGTCTTTAATCCAGAATTGAACCCGATGCGTGTAGATTTGGAGCTAAGTGACGGCAAAGAATACTACTTAATGGTTAACCTACAAAGTACGCCAGTAATGCCGCCTGACCATGCTAACAACAACGCAGCGTGGCAAAAAGCATTATTACAGTTCATAGCCACTGACCCTTATATCTATGAAAAAGACTCACGTCGAGTAGATATAGCAAAATGGGTTGGGGCCTTTAAATTTCCTTTAAAAATACCACAAGGCGTTGGTATTAAAATGGGTAAACGGTCAAATAGTTTTATTGTAAATGTGTTTAATGAAGGGCAAAACAGAACAGGTATGGTAATACAATTTAAAGCATCAGCAACTGTAGTAAGACCAGCAATTATTAATGTAGACACTTATGAAGAATTGAGACTTAACTATACAATGACCAAAGGTGATTTTATTGAAGTTACAACTTTCGATGGCAACAAAACTATCACTTTAATAAAAGATA
Organism: Lysinibacillus sp. NPDC093216; assembly: GCF_050280325.1. Classification (NCBI taxonomy): domain Bacteria; kingdom Bacillati; phylum Bacillota; class Bacilli; order Caryophanales; family Bacillaceae; genus Lysinibacillus; species Lysinibacillus sp. NPDC093216. The sequence goes on from NZ_JBNNVB010000008.1 coordinate 89,347, forward strand.
ATGTAAAAACCAATATATTTAATGCTATTGATTTAAATAGTCACTTCTTGCAAATCGAACCAGGCGACAACCTATTCAGATATGAGGCAGACAGTGGAGTAGACAATTTGGAAATATCGCTTGAATATCGAGCTAAATCAGTGGGGGTGTAATGGTGTATTTAAATATTTTCGATGTGAATTTTAATCGGTTAGGTATCATCGATGAAGATAATGATATAGATTTTACACTGAAATATCATGATCATAGCATCTTAATAGCGACCATAGATGCAAACAAAGATAATGTAGCTCACTTTTTTACAGATGAAATCAGGATTCTTACGAAATCAACAGATTTAAGACGTGGCTATATTATCGAAAACGCAGAGTTTAAAGATGAAAATAAAACTGAAATATTAATCATGGCAAAGTCTTTAAGTATCATGATGGGTTGGAGAATTATTGAGTGGCAACAAATTTATAAAGGTAACATCGAGGATGTTTTAAAGAGCTTTGTTAACGCCAATGCTATCAATCCAACGCTCGCAAACAGAAAAATACCAAACCTTGTTCTAGGTCCTAACACCGGTATCGACATAATCACAGAAGAAGCATACAACAACAAAATGCTCGACGAGTCCTTGTGGGAAATGTGCATTAAACATGACGTATCATTCGAGATATTAATGAATCATACGACTAAAAATTTTGAATTTATTGTTTATCAAGGTGCGGACCGTTCAACTGAACAAACAGTTAACCCTCATATTATTTTTTCAAAGGCGTTTGATAACGTTAATACACAGTCTTATATCGATGATATGAGTAATTACAAAAGCACTGCTTATGTAGCTGGTGAAGGTGAAGGTGACGATCGTACTGTTTTAAGGCTAAATGATAATTTTACAGGCTTTGAGCGTAGAGAAATATTTTTTGATGCTCGTGATCTACAGTCCAATTATAAAAATGAAAATGATGAGGAAGTAACCTTAACACCTAAGGAATATGAAAAGGTTTTAACAGAGCGTGGGCTAAATAGGTTGTCTGAGTATCCACGTATACAGACTTTTAAAAGTGATAATGATTCAGATTCACAATTCGTTTTTGGCAAAGACTATTTCTTGGGTGATAAAACGACATCTCGTAACGATGAAGTAGGTTTAGTAATGCATTCACGAGTAGTAGTTGTAAAAGAAAACTACAATGAAAATGGCTGCTCATCGCAAACAGAATTCGGTACAGCTGTACCAACGATTATAGATAAAATCAAGAAGGTGATTAAGTAATGGCTGTACGTAGTGGTTTTTTTAATGATGTAAACGATGATCGAGTTTATGATGCAAATGACTTCGCTGAGTACTTCGCAACATTTATCGGAAATGGCGTTTTTCCTAACCCTTCAAATGGTTTACAAGTGTATGCAAATAACAATATGACCACAGTTGTTAAGGCTGGTAAAGGGTGGATTAACGGTTACTTCGTAGTAAATAACAGTGACTTTATTATCGCTCACGATAGAGCTGACGGTGCCTTGAAACGCATCGACAGAATTGTATTACGAAAGAGTGTTGCTGATCGTGACATTCAAATTGTAATCAAAAAAGGTACTTTTGCTACCAATCCTGTTGCACCGACAGTTGTACGAGATGCAGATTTTTACGAGTTAGTGTTAGCTGATGTACTAATCGGCGCTGGCGCTACTCAAATTATTCAAGGGAATGTTACAGACCAACGGCTTAATAAAAGCTTATGTGGCATTGTACATGCTGTTGTAGATCAAGTAGACACAACTACAATCTTTAATCAGTATCAGTCATGGTTTAATAGCTATAGTGTCACAAAATCTAACGAGTTCCAAGTGTGGCAAGATAGTATTCAGTCCGCTATGGAACAGTGGATAAACTTAGAACAACAGGACTTTTTAGATTGGAAAGCTTCTGAGAAATCAGCATTCGTAATTTGGTTTGAATCTGTTAGAGGTATATTGAATGAAGATGTTGCCGGAAATTTATACAATCTAATTGACGATCATAAGAAAGCCGCAATGCCTCATCAATTTCTCGACACAACAGACAACAAAATATATAAATACGGATTTAAGACCAATCAAGCTAAGGATGGTCTTATTTTTGTTTATGAGGAGGTTTTATAATGCCTGAAATAAATTTACCTACAAAGGCAACACAAGATACTATAAAAACAAATGTAGATAACGTAAATACGAATGTCACAAGTGTTAAAACTGATGTTGCTACAGTTAAAAATAATGTAGCAACAGTAGATACTAATGTGAAAACGGTTAATACAAATCTAGGTACGCCTACAAGTTCAGCAAGTAGTTCAACTAGTGGCAATGCTCATGCCAAACTAAACTGGTTAATGAATAACGGAAGTACAAAATCAGTATTGAAAGTATCTGGACTTGATGCGAACTATGCTAGTCAATCGCTAACTAATCAACTAGGTACTATAGTGCCATATAGTGGGGATGCTAATCTGTATTTAAATGTATATGGTAGTGGACGTTTATTATATTTAATAAATGGTACAAATCATTATGCTCTCTATGTCAAAATAGATGGTAAATCGTTTTCGTTAGGCTACGAAGGAATATTTGATATACCCTTTTCTTCTAGTTTAAGAATCGAACATGGTGGCAGTCCAGATAATGCACCTAGATTAATATATTACGAACTAAACCAATAATTGAGAAGAGGTGATATTGTGACTATCTTACGCGAATATGAAGAGAATGGATTTAAAATAACCGAATACACAAATGATGGCGAAACGGTATCTGCTAGGGTTGAAGAAAAGATTTTGACGGATGATGATATTTCCCCATCAGAACCAGTTGAAATACAACCAAAGCCTACTTTAGAAGAAATGCAAGCACACAAACGTTATTGAATACAGAAGTATTAATTGCAATAAAAAATATCGGAGTGTAGGGAGGAACGTATATGAATATTGTTTATCGTGCTGCTGAGTTATTAATCACTAGTCCAGGATGTAATTACGATGTGATGGCAACAAATTTAAGTTTACTTATGTTAAATAAGCAAGTTAGCCAAGATGAATATTCGAAGTTATGTACCTTAATGAACGTACAGCAAAATAAAGTATCGAATGAAACGCAAGCAGAAGCTTAGCGTTATTTTTTATGAATTTTTTAGCGCTGTGAGAGCAATCGAGATGGGCAACAGTACATGTTACTGATTATCGATGCTTCTGACAGCTTTTTATTTTAGGGCAAAGGATTGGTGATGGCAATTGACAGTGGAATTAGGAATTGTTTTAACAATTTTATCGCTAATTGTAGCGATACAAGGGTATCAACTCAATAAAACTAAAAGTATTAAAGATGATGGGAAGCAATCAGCAGAGGTAAGTGCTCAGTTGCAGTATATCAGTAAAGGTGTTAATGATATTCAAATTGATATGAAGGATATTCGTTTGGATATGAAAGCGAGTGAGCAAAAAGTACAGGGGCAGATTCAAGATGTTGTTGAACGTGTTACTCGTAACGAAGAATCAGCAAAACAAGCACATAAACGAATCGATAAATTGGAGGAAAAATAATCATGAAAATTAACTGGAAAGTACGTCTACAACACAAACAATTTTGGGTGTCATTAATCGCATTACTCATTGTGCTCGCAAATCAAATTGCTGGCATTTTTAATGTTGATATTACGATTTATAACGACCAGGTAACTGCTGTCTCAGAGACTATTTTAAGCATCTTGGCTCTACTTGGTATCGTTATTGATCCAACAACTATTGGCACTTCTGATAGTGAACAAGCATTAACATATTCAAAACTAAAGGATGATGAATAATGGCATATACATTAAAACAAAACTCACTACTTTCAAGTAAATATCCTATTAAGTCACCTTATACTATGGTGCCTCAATACATCACAGTACACAACACAGCTAATGATGCGCCTGCTTCAAACGAAATTAAATACATGTTCTCTAACAGCAACGAGGTATCTTATCATGTTGCTGTCGACGATAAAGAGGTTATTCAAGCTATCCCATTCAATCGCAACGCTTGGCATTGTGGTGATGGTGGTGGTAGTAAAGATCCTAACGCATTAAAGAAAGGTAACCGTATTTCTATTGGTGTTGAAATCTGCTATAGCAAAAGTGGTGGTGCTCGTTATGCTGCAGCCGAAGAAAATGCAGTACAATACATTGCTAAACTTTTAAAGCAGTATGGTTGGGGCATTGATCGTGTGAAAAAACACCAGGATTGGAGTGGAAAATACTGTCCGCATCGTATCTTAAGTGAAAATCGTTGGAATAGCTTTTTAAAACGAATTGAACAGGCTATGAAGCCAACAACTCAAATAATTACACCAACACAACCAAAGGAGGAAGCAAATATGGAAAATTCACTAACATCAACAGCAAAAGAGGATTTAAAATCATTGTTAAAAACGACATATCAAAAAGGAATTTTAAAGGTTGACCATAGCGAAAAAGTAGGTTCAATGACAGATGGTGAAGCTTTGGGATTACTGATTTCGGTAGTGAAACGTACTTTATAAGATACAAAGAGACCAAGACAGCTTAATTGCCGTCTTGGTCTTTGTTTTATTTAACTGCTACAATTATTAATGTAACAACTATAGCCAACATCCCAACAAACATAGCTATATTTCCCCAGAAATTTTGGGTTTTCATAGTTTCCATGCTTTTTACATGTTCATGTATACGTGTTTCAAATGTGGATAAACTATCGTTTATTCTTGTTTCAATTTGAGACATTGATTCAGTTGTTCTTGCCTCCACTTTTTCGAGAGAGGAAGCAATTCTTGACTCAGTATCAGATAATTTATCGTTAATACGGTCTTCTCTTTCTTTCAAAGTGGCTTGAATGTTTGATTCAATACTTTGAATAGAACTGAGTATACGATCTTCACGTTTTTCACCATCTGATGAAACTCTTTCAAGTTGCTTTTCAAAACGTTCTTCGCGTTCTGAAATTTCTCTTCGAGTGCGATCTTCACGTTCACGCATATCAGTTTTCAGTTCTTGAAATAATGTATGGAAAGAATCGTTACTCATATCGCTCACCTCTTTATCAACAGACTTGGCACTTTTAATGGTACCATTTTTATCTGTGAAAATCACTTCATTATCATTAGTATGCTCTAAGATTCTATCTATGTATGCAGCTGGAACGGCGACTTTAGGGAATTCTGGATCAAATACGAATTTTTCATTTGTATCTTCGTTCGCAACACCCAATTACTTCACTTCCTTTGACGTTGTAAAATCGGTACTGATAAAGTTTTTTCGTCTCCTTCAATAATTGCTTTAATAGTGTATATCCCATTTTGTTGAATTAAGACTTCTTTAAAACCAACATTAAGGACAGCGGAATACGCTAAATTTGGTGAATAATCTTCTGGGTTTGGATGCGAAAGTTCTCTTTCTCTTCTGGATATTAAGTCACCATCAGGGTTAAGCATTTCCACAGCAACAGGGAAAGGATTTTTTTGTATACCATAAATCCCTATAGAGACAACAAAGTCTATATTAGATTTTAAATTATCCACGAAGAACATAACTTTAGGATTAATTATAAATTTTCTATCTTGTTCGTCACTACCGAAACTCTCACAAATCACAATGTGACCTATCTTAACCATTAAATTGCACCCTCTTTCTAAATTAACTATAAAGGAAATGATAGGTAATTGTACATATGAAAAAGTAACTAACCTAAATTTCTTTTCTTTTTACCCTTCTTATAATTTCTTATCTAAAACGGTTTATTGAATAAAATGAGTCTAAAAATATTTTTTATTGCCAAAAACAGAACGCTAGCTAGTTCTATAATAAAACAAACAAATGTTCTATTGAGGAGAGATAACATGGCAACTAAGACCAAAACACCAACAAAGAAAAGAGAAGCTAAACATTTAGATCGTGATGAGTTTGAATTAGAGGAGATTGCATACTCATTAACCGAAGCTATGCAAGAATCAAAGAACAAAGTATTTTCAGTATATAAACAAGATGAACAATTAACAGGTATGGTCACTAAAATGGATGCAAACACTAAATTAATACATATTAAAGATAAATACATGGATATTCATAAAGTGCATTTTTTAGATATCCTGAGTATTTCTGAATGTGATTATTAATGGAGAGTGATTGCGATGAATAAAGACCGCGGATCAATGAAATGGACAGCCATGATGCTGCCAGAACATCTAGTTGAGATTAAAAAGTGGAAAGAAGAGCAATTTCATGAAAAGAAACGTGATTTGACTGAATGGGAACTAGAAGAGATTGAACAAACAATACAACGGGCCTCAAAATTACGAAAACTAATTACATTAACGCTGTGGCAAAATCACAATCTGCGTGATGAAACAGGTTTAGTCACTGGAATGGATCCGTATAAAAAGGAACTGCTACTGGATGCAGATATATCAGTAAAACGTATTGCATTTAGTGATATCCAAGACGCCAGGTTGGTAGATGCCGATGATTAAACATGAGGATCGTGGCGCTGTATATGAGTATATAAAATTAGACATGGCAATCAGGTCATTACAACATGACTATGCATCACTAGAGAAGCTTAAAATGTCTAAGGTCTACATGAATATTGTAGATGGTTTATTAAAAAGTCTAAGAAATGATTTCTACAATAAGAAGCGTATGCTAGCCAAGAAAAATATTGAGATAATAAAGTGGGTAAATGTAAGTGAGTATTTTAGTGATGTAATTATAAAAACTGGTGGAGAAGATGAAGTGCTAAACTTTGCTAAACAAGCACTTAAAACTCATACAGAAGAACTGATACGACGTTATTTAAAGGAGAAAATATAATGCCAATACTAAACCATAGTTCTGTTCAAATATTATTCGGAAAAGGAGATGTAGGAGTTAGCGTTGGTTGTAATAAGGAAAGAAATTCAGGAGCTATTCAAATTACTAAAATAAATCCAGTACCTGTTGGGACTAAATTAGAAGGTACTAAAATGTTAGATTTAAATGATGCTCCTGTTACACTTGGTTTTACTAATGTAGAGAGTTTAGATGTAGTAATTAATCAATTTTTAAAATTACGACATATAATGTCTGGTGAAGATGAGTACGAATGGACTGCGAACGGAAGAATTATAGAAAAAGAATAATACATAAAAAAAGCCACTCATTTGAAATGATAATGAGTGGCTTTCTTCTATATTATTATTTTATAGCGAATTCTTTTTTTCCTAATTCTTTACCTTCGTAACCTTGTATAGCTACTAATATTACAGGTGTTTCCAAATCTTTGAGATCATATGCAATGACGTTTTCTACAGTTTCATCTTTTTTGATATTTTCGAACTCTGTTTCTTTGAATCTGTCATCAGGTGAAAAACCAACTCCTAATTTGTTATCAGCGTTTGGATCACCTTGAATTGCAGTAAATGTAGATTGCCATGCCAACCCTGGACTTACCTCTTTGTCGCTTTGGTTTGTTACACTATACCAGATTGCAAATACTGGTGTTTCGCCACGTTCGTTACCTTTTTCACCCACAGGAATTACTTTTGTTTCAGTGATGGTTATTTTTAAATCTCCTCTTTTTACTTCGTTGTCTTTAAAATAAACGTCACCACTTTTAGTTTCTTTATCTGCTGTTTTATCAGTAGATGCAGTTTTTGTTTCCTCTTTAGGCTTTTCGTCTTTAGATGAATCTGCTCCACATCCAGCTAATCCTAGACTTAATACTAGTGCTGCACTAAAAATTAGTTTTTTCTTCATTGTAAAATAGTCTCCTTTGTATATGTTGGTTCTATTAAATTATATCAATATTGGTAAGTGTTGTCAGTATGTAATTGGAATAGGTAGATATAAATACAGAAATACTAAAGTATGGACATCGAGACATTACACATTATTGCTATCTTCTATTTCAAAAAAATCAAAACTAATTGTGATTTCGTGAAAATTATAGATTATAGAGAAGAGAAAGGGAATTATGCGTTTTATGCGCTTTATAAATGTAAAAAAGGGATTGTGTTAAAGAAAGTAGTCTTAACTATAGATGGAGATTTATTCGACATTATCTCGCTATAATTGATGAACTTTGTCGTAAAATGTAGATACCTCGACAAAATTTTTCAATTGGGCTTGTAAGCCATTCCATTCTTATGATTCCAGTGCTACCATAAAAATAACAAAAAACCACATCTCAAGGTGCAACTTGAAATGTGGTAGTAATCCGAGTGACATTCACCCAATTAAACTAAATTGTATTGTACCATTTAATTATGGTAATTAGAAGTGGATGTTACTCCCAATTTTGAGGGGGCATGAGCATGGAAATGACAACAAAAGAAATACTAAACACACTAAAGATTTTTTCGGATACCTTTAATATACCACCACCTAATTCAAACGATATCGGAAGTTGGTGGGACCAAGTTGTAAATGATATGGACATAGAGTTACTTTATCTATTGCATGACAATAATGTATTAGGTCGTTTTGATGACGATGTCTTAGTATTCATGAACAGTCTACTTGCAAATCGAATTAATGATTTAGAGATAGTGGCTAATTAAAAATTACATAAATTTAAAAAGAAGTCACTCGAAAAAAATTCTGAGCGACTTCTTTTGTATTTGAACGTTTTTTATGAATACACCTGTCCGTATGTTATTTTTTAAAATTGATTAAGGTGAAAAAATGCTCCCCCAGGCGCTCCCCCAAATCCCCCGAATAAAAACGTAAATTTCCGATTATCTAATTATATACAAAAACCTCGCAAACACTTGTATAAACAAGGTTGCGAGGTTTAAGAACCGTAAGTAATCTAACGCTAAAAAATTAACGAGAGTAGTACTCTACGATGAATGCTTCGTTGATTTCAGCTGATAATTCAGAACGCTCTGGAAGGCGAGTGAATGTACCTTCTTTTTTGTCAGCGTCAAATGTTAAGTAGTCAGGTACGAAGTTGTTTACTTCGATTGCTTCTGCTACTACAGCAAGGTTTTGAGATTTTTCACGAAGAGAAATCGTTTGACCTGGTTTTACGCTGTATGAAGGAATATCAACGCGTTTGCCATCTACTAAGATGTGGCCGTGGTTTACTAATTGACGAGATCCACGACGAGTACGAGATAAACCTAAACGGTAAACTAGGTTGTCAAGGCGAGTTTCAAGAAGAACCATGAAGTTTTCACCGTGAACACCTTTCATTTTACCAGCGCGGTCGAATAGAGTACGGAATTGACGTTCGTTCATGCCGTACATGTGACGAAGTTTTTGTTTTTCTTGAAGTTGTAAACCGTATTCTGATAATTTTTTACGTTGGTTTGGACCGTGTTGACCTGGTGCGTAAGGGCGTTTTTCGATTTCTTTACCTGTACCGCTTAGTGAGATACCAAGACGACGTGATAATTTCCAAGATGGACCTGTATAACGAGACATATTGTTGTCTCCTCCTTTAAATTTGGTTTTTTTGTTGTAAAACAAAAACCAGTAGTACCCATTCTTATACGTATTTTATTTTCATGTATTTTCGCCTATGCAGCCGTTAGGTTACGCAATACACCGTCTATTTGTTTAGAATCTGTTTAGTTATTCTAAATAAAATAGAGGAATAAAATACAGTAATAAGCTCATACCACTGCTGCGTTTATTTTACACAAACTCCATTGTAACGGCTTATTACATAGACGTCAATTATTAGACTAACTATTTTCGTAAAAGTGTAATAGTATAAATTTCCTCTTTATACATATTTCGATATATAAGAGTAGTTAATGGTACAGTGTGGAATGTAAAATGTAAAAGTAAAATAGAATAACATAGTCAAAATGACACAAATTATGTATACTATACTATAAGTTAATAGTATTGATTTGGACGTTATATAGAAAAGGTGATTTCATGACAGACCATTTACAAACGCTAAAATATATAAAATCAGATGTTTTGAGCATTTGGGTGAGTTCTAAGGAACAAGCCGGTTTTAATGGGTATTTTCACCCATTAGAACGGTGTCTAAAGAAGCACTTTGGAATTGTAAATGTGGCGTTTCTCGGTTTAGAAGGTAATTCTTTAATACCTGTTGAAGAAATGGCTACTGTAACAATTGAAACAAAACTAAATGCTGTGTCATGGTTAATGATTGAAGCTAGCTTTTATCAACAGAAGTTGGTAAAAGTCCCTTATATATTAAAAGAAAAAGAAGCATATACGATGATGACAGATATGGTGCTTTTACAAGCAGAAGGCAAAAATCCAATTGGTGTGCTACTCGTTGAGGCAACCGATGCTTGGACAGACTTTATGACTTCGGATTACGGAGAAAATTTTGTCGAAACGCTCACGAAGGCTTTTCAGATCATTAGAGAAAATTTCGAAGTAAAAGTGAATGAAGACCAATATAGAAAATTGTACAATATGACAGATTTATTTCATTCCACTATGGATATTGATTTAATTTTAGAAAATGTCTTGAAAAATATTAAGGATAATTTCCCGGAGTTTAATGTGGAGCTTATACTATCGAATGATCAAGACCGCCATACGACTATCGATATTAAGCTATTTGATTACTTATCTGAAAGACCTGCGACAATTGAGGCTTTTGTCTCAGGAGAGCTGACGACGGAGCTTGCAAGCGATTTGAATTGTCGATTATTAAACGCCCCTATAAAAGGGAGACAAGCTATTTATGGTATTTTACAAGTAAGTGCACCTACAACATATCTTTTTTCAACGACTGAAAAAGATTTTGTACGAATGCTAGCACAAGCATCTGGAAATGCACTAGAAAATGCAAAATTATATCATCAATCACATCGCCTTGTAAGTGATTTACAACTCATCAATGAAACATCGCATCGTTTAAATATGAGGATTGACATAAATGAAATGTTACTTTTCCTCCAAAAACAGTTAATGAAATCTTTTCAACCAATGGAAGTTTGTTTCGCTTTTAAACATAATGACACCTTTAAAGTGACGGATGCGAGTACAGCCTTTTTCAATGCAGAGAAGGGTCAAACATATATAAAACATGTTGAACATCATTTTGAACATTCCAACGATCCACTATTTATTGCCGATTTCAGTCGATTAACCCCTAATCAAATTGAATATCGTTCAATTATGGCAATCCCGATTTTAATGGAAGAAAAAATTAATGGCTTTAGTATTGTGTTACACAAGGAGCCATATTTCTTTTCATTTGATAGCTTTAAATTAATGCAATCATTAATCCATCACTCTTCTTTAGCAATTGCAAACTCAATACTACGTAATCAACTTCAAGAAATGGTAGATTTGGACCATTTAACGAAATTATATGCAAGAAGTTATTTAGACCAATATGTAGAAAAGTCTCTTAAAAATGATCAATCAGGGATGTTCTTACTCATTGATATTGATAATTTTAAACGCATTAATGATACGTATGGTCACCAAATTGGTGATAAGATTCTTAAGCAAATTGCGGTACAGTTAAAAGAAATGATTGGAGTTCGTGGTATTTGTGCACGCTGGGGTGGAGAAGAAATGTCTGTGTATATCCCAAATATTGATGAGAAAGAAGCAATCGAATTAGCAGCAACAATCGTTGCAATAATTCCAAATACAACAGATCCTCAGGTGACTATTTCAGCAGGTCTCATAACATGGGACGAACAGTACCATCCAGCGTTTCAATCTGTTTTCCTACATGCAGATACAGCGCTTTATGAAGCGAAAAACAGTGGTAAAAATCGATTTTGTATTCATGATCGATCTTATCAAAACAATTTATAATGTAATAAAAAAAGTTGGTTTTGAAAATAAAACATCAGCCTTATGCGCTGAAATACCCTGAAATGACAATAAATCATTTCAGGGTATTTTTTATAAATGGAGAAGTAAGGTTTTTACGAATACCTCTAACCCCTCTTGATCTTCCTTTGAAAAGCGGTTTGTGATTGGACTGTCGATATCAAGTACACCGATGACCTGTCTTTCTTTTATTAAGGGAATAACAATTTCGGATTGGGATGCGGCATCACAAGCAATATGCCCTGGGAAGTCATGTACGTCTTTTACCACTATAGTTTCTGCTTTGCCTACAGCTGTTCCACAAACTCCGCGTCCAATTGGTATTCTGACGCAGGCAGGTAAGCCTTGGAATGGCCCTAATACAAGTTCATCCCCCTGTAATACATAAAAACCAACCCAGTTAATGTTCGGTAGGAATTGATTTAGTAAAGCAGAGGCGTTGCTTAAATTAGCAATGCGATCGCTTTCTCCAGTAAGTAGGGCATCTAACTGTTTTGCTAATGTATTATATTGCTCGACAATTGGCCCTTCATAATTAATTTGTGTAAACATAATAGCACCTCGTTTGAAAGATATTTATTTTGGATATATAACATTATAGTGTTGATGTAAATCATCAACACTATGAGCATCTGAACCAAAAACAATTGGTAGCCCAATAGATTTACTATAATCGATAAAGGTAAATGGTGGATAAGGTTCCTGACAATATGTTTTACTTAAACCAGCGCTATTTAAATCTAGCTCATAGCCTTCTGCTTTCATTAAATCTAATACTTCTCGAATCCGCGTAGAATCATCAATTTTCATTTTATGTGCTAATTGAAATTTGTGAATAAGTGAAGGATGCCCAATGCGTTTAGGCTTGTATTGCCCTAAATCTGCTTTAATGGATTGTAGGACGGTATCGTAATATAAATTATACACTTGTTCAATAGAGCCCACTTTTTTTGAAAAAGCCATAAAGCTTTCTGGAGAAAAGTCTATGCATTCAAAGATATTTTGCCATTGTAAAAAATGGACTGATAAAATAGAGTCATCTAAAAAGTGTCCATATGTATCAAGAAATTGACGAGTTTCTTGTTCAAAGCCTTGAATATAGTCAACCTCAAGACCGATATGAATGCGAATGTCTTGTGCGTACTCCTTTTGAAGGCACTGTAAATCTTCAAAATAAGGCATTAAAAATTCTGGATTCATACCACTATCTTGCTGAGGTGTAGGGTCAGTAAAATTCAAAGGTAATGGTGCGTGTTCTGTGAAGGTAATATCTGTAAAGTTGTGAGAAATTGCTTTTTCAATATATTGCTTAAATGAATCAGAAGTACCATGTGGACAATACGGACTATGAACATGGCCGTCACATTTCATAAAATTACCACTCCTTTAGCTTTTGGATCAAACACTTTTATTTGCGCAAATTGTTCAGAATTTAAGTAGGTGTTATTCTTGAAAGGCGTAAATACATAAAAAACACTCAAATTTTAGTACAAAAGGCGATAACATAGTATATAATAAATACAACTAGCCAATTCGTTTATTGTAGAATAGGAGGCTTACGATGGAGTATATCATCATTCCGGTTATCCTACTATTAATTTTAGCGATAGTAGGATTTATGATGCGACGAAAACATACAACAATCATTGCTAAACTTGAAAATGAAAAATCACAAATACAAAACAATCCCATAAATGAGGAAATTTCAAAAGTTAAATCTTTGAACATGAACGGTGAAACGGAAGAGATGTTTGAACGATGGCGAAATAGCTGGGATGAAGTCATCGATGTACATATGACAAAAATTGATTCACTTTTATTTGATGCAGAGGATCAAATCAATAGACTTCGTTTTAAGAAAGCAACGTTAATTGAACGTGAGATAGAAGATTACATTCAAAAATGTGAACAAGATAAAGATAAAATCTTAGAAGAACTAAATGAATTAATTGGCAGCGAAGAAAAAAATCGTATTGAAATTGAACAATTAAAAGAATACTATCGCTCTGCACGTAAAACATTGTTAGCTCACCAACATTCATTTGGTGTAGCATTACCGGCTCTGGAGAAAAAGCTGGAGATGTTTGTTCAAAAGTTTGAGGAATTCGATGTGCTTACTAGCGAAGGGAATTATTTGCAGGCTCGAGAAATTGTTATTGGCTTGAATCAAGAATCACAACAGACATTTGAATATATTAATGATGTCCCAGCAATTTTGACTGAATTGCAAGTAAAACTACCAGGCGCGGTACAGGAATTACGTAGTGGCCAGCGTGAAATGGAGGAGCAATCCTACTATTTACAGCATTTAGAGCTAACTAAGGGGTTCGATAAATTTGATGAAGAATTTGCGACATTAAAAAATGAATTAGCAGAGCTTAATTTAACCGTTGTTAAACCACGTGTAGCTGAAATAAATGAAGAGATTGATCACTTTTACGATCTACTTGAAAAAGAAGTTATTGCTAAAAATTATGTTGACCAAAATTGTGATCGTTTATTAAGCTCAATTACTAATGTTATTAGTTCAACAAGATTAGTAAGTGATGAAGCAACTTTTGTGCAGCAAAGCTACCGTTTAAATGAAAAAGATGCAGAAATTCCAAAAGCTGCGTTAAAGCAATTAGAGGCTTTACAACGTCGCTATGATTTATTAGCGATGCGTGTTAGAGAGGAAAAATCCGCATACTCAAGTTTGCAGGAAGAATTGATTGAAATTAACGAGGAACTTGAACATATTCATGAGGAGCAAGGCCATTTATCAAATACGATGAAGAAGCTCCGAATTGATGAAAACAAGGCTCGTGCACAAGTAGAAAGCTTAAAGAAAACGTTACAAGAAACAGATCGGCTATTGAATAAGGCTAATATTCCAGGTATTCCTGAAGAGATGGATGCCCGTCTAGATGAGGCAGCAGAGCATATTTATGTAGTTATGCAAAGCCTTCAAGAGGTACCACTCAATATGGGAACAGTCCATAACAATTTAAATGCTGCAACACTTTGCGTAGAGGATGTAAAAGCGAAGGCGAATGAATTGATTGAAAATGTAATGCTGATTGAACGTATTATTCAGTATGGTAATCGTCATCGTGCAACAAATCCAAAATTGCATACTCGTTTAAGAGAAGCAGAAAAATCCTTTAATCAATTCCGCTATTCCAAGGCATTAGAAGAGGCTGGAACGGCAGTTGAAGAAATGGAGCCAGGTGCTTTAAAGCGAATTCAAGAACTTGTAGCAGAGAAACAATAACTAAATAGTCAAGTATAATAAAAAAATACATCAGCTGTCTAAAAGGTATAGTTATTACTTTTTAGACAGTTTTGTTATTAAGATGCAAAATTTCTCTAAACCTACGATTTTAGCGCCTTGAAATGTTTGAGGAAGCTACGCATTCGTGATAAAAGGGAAATGGAGCGGGAAGCTTCACATGATGTCTCACTACGATTTTGATTAAAAACTAATAGAGGTGGTCATAATGCAATTTTATATTCGGGAAATGAATGAAATTTTTGCGACTGATATTTTGAATTGGAAATATGAAGAACCATATGATTTTTATAACAATGATCTATGCGATGAATCTCTAAAAGAAATTCTTGAAAGTCCGTATTATTCAATTGTCAATGATCAAGAAGAGCTAGTTGGTTTTTTCTGTACAGGAACATCAGCACAAGTACCTAAAGGACGTGATTATGGTGCGTATTTAGACGAGTGCATTGATGTGGGGATAGGGATGAAGCCTGAGCTAACAGGAAAAGGTTGCGGTTCAGAATTTTTTTCATTTATTTTAAATCAGCTACAACAAGAAAATCATAGTCCTATTCGTTTAACAGTAGCTACATTTAATACAAGAGCCATTCATCTTTATGAAAAATTAGGTTTTACAAAAGTCATGGAATTTACAGCTTCAACAGAATTTATAACAATGAAAAAAGGTTAAAAATAAGCGTGTTGACTAAGGTATATTGTGGTGAAGTCCGCCTTCAATATGGTGGTAAAATATAGTATAAATATGGCTGCTGAAAGTTGAGGATGGCATTTATTTAAAGCATATGTCATGTATATAAGTTGATTGGAGTGGAGGTTGGGCGACTCCTTGGGGATCAGCAATAGAGGAACGAAGGCTAAAAGCATCACGTCCTGTGATAACGCCTTCGTGACCAACATCCTGCTGCTGACGCTACGTTAGCACTACGCTTTCGCGCAAAAAACATCCTGTTGCCCCAAGCGGCTCATCGGACGCCCCCAGGAAGCTCTGCTCTGAGCGAAAGCGAAGCGTCAGTAACAAATGTTTTCTGTAGCGAAAGCGAAGCGACAGCAACAAATGTTTTCTGTAGCGAAAGCGAAGCGACAGCTACAAAGCGCCCAGCCGGAACGGAAATCAACTTCACGTTATAGTAATAAGCCTAACAATGCAAAACCCAAATTTTTATACTCAGGAAACGTTCATAGTAAATTTTAATATGCCACTCTTAATGGGTGGTTTTTCACATTAAAAGCAAACAAATAAGTGATTAAATTAGGATAATTGTTAAAGTTAGTAGTCAATTGCTGAAGATTGCGTTATGATAAATACCGTTAAATCAACGTTTTGAAAGTGTGTGAATATTAATGGAAGTTAATACAATCTATTTAGACAACAGTGCAACAACAAAACCTTTAAAAGAGGTTATGCAAGCATTTATGGCAGTGAATGAGCAGTATTATGCCAATCCTGCTTCCATTCATGCAATGGGTGTTGAATCAAACGAATTGTTAATGCGTGCACGTGAGCAAGTAGCAGATATTTTGCAGACAGAAGCAAAAAATGTGCTATTTACATCAGGTGGTACTGAATCCAATAACACGGCTATATTTGGTTTAGCACGTAGCAATACACATAAAGGAAATCATATTTTAACAACTGAAGTTGAACATCCATCTGTTCTAGAAGCTGTTAAGCAACTTGAGCAAGAGGGTTTTGATGTTGAATACTTACAAGCCGATAAAAATGGAGTTATTTCTTTAGAGGAGCTTCGTACAAAAGTGCGCAAGGATACCATTTTAGTAAGTATGATGCATGTAAATAATGAAATGGGTGCTATCCAACCAATTTTTGAAGCTGCAAAAATTATTCATGAATCAAGTCGCGCAGCTTTTCACGTGGATGCTGTACAAAGCTTTGGAAAGTTACCGATATCATTTAACGATGATGATGGACCAGACTGTATTTCAATTTCTGGCCATAAAATTCATGGCTTTAAAGGTTCAGGTGTACTAGCATTTCGTAAAAAAATGAAATGGCAACCATATGCACTTGGCGGAGGGCAGGAGTTTGGTTTGCGTAGTGGAACAGTAGCTGTACCGCAAGCAGTAGCCTTATCTAAAGCAGCCCGAATAGCAGTAGAGACGATGAATGATCGTGCAAAAAAATATCGTCAATGGAATGAAGAAATATGCACGCAACTACGTGGCTATGGAGATGCAGCGCATATTTTATCAACCCCACAAGGTGCGGCACATATTTTATCTTTTAGTATTCGCGACTTAAAAGGTGAAGTCATTATTAATGCATTGCAAAAACGCAATGTAATTGTATCGACATCGAGTGCGTGCTCATCGAAACAGACAAAAACAAGCCATGTTGTTGAAGCTTTAAATATTGATGAGCACTTTAAAAAGGGTGTTATTCGTATAAGTTTTGGCGCACATGTAACAAATGAAGATATAGTAAAGTTTAAACAAGTGTTAGATGAAGTATTGATGGAACTTAAAGGAGAATTTTAAAAATGATTTGGAAAGAAATTTTAATTCGATATGGAGAGCTTTCTACAAAAGGTCGCAACAAGATGGATTTTATTCGTCGTTTACGTGAGAACATTCGTCATGCATTTGCAGATTTAGGGCATTTACACATTCGTACAGAGCGCGACCGTATGTTTATCGCCATTCAAGATGAAACACAAATGGACGTTCTATTAAAAGGATTACCTAAAATTTTTGGTATCCAATCATTTAGTCCAGTGGCAGCATGTGAAAAAGACATGGAGGCCATGAAAAAACTTGCTATAACAATTATGGATACATTTAAAAATGAGCAGCTTACTTTTAAAGTAGAAGTAAAGCGTACTGATAAAACATTTCCATTAGAATCACATGCCATTCAACGCGAAATCGGTGGTTATGTATTACCACAATATCAAAATTTATCAGTAAAGGTGAAAAAGCCTGATATCGAACTTCGTGTAGAAGTGCGTCATGACGCAACATATATGATGGCACAAGTTATTCCAGGTGCAGGTGGAATGCCTGTAGGTTCGAATGGTAAATCTTTATTAATGCTTTCTGGTGGAATAGATAGTCCTGTTGCTGGTTATTTAATGATGAAACGAGGAGTGCGCTTAGAAGCGATTCACTTCTTTAGTCCACCTTATACAAGCCAAAATTCATTGGAAAAAGTAAAGGTGCTTGCTAATGAATTAACGAAATTTGGCGCTAGTATTCGTTTACATGTTATTCCTTTCACTGAAATCCAAGTTCTTATTAAAGAAAAAGTACCTTCTAATGTATCGATGACAACAACTCGTCGAATGATGCTAAAAGTTGCTGACAAAGTACGTGAAGAAATTGGTGCGCTAGCAATTGTTACAGGTGAAAGTCTTGGACAAGTAGCGAGTCAAACCCTTGAAAGTCTAACAGCTATTAATGCCGTAACTAACACACCAATTTTACGTCCATTAATCTCATCAGATAAATTAGAAATTATCGATATTGCAGAGAAAATAGGCACATACGAAACGTCTATCCAGCCATTTGAAGACTGTTGTACAATTTTTACTCCAGCAAGTCCAAAAACAAAGCCAAAGCTTGAAAAGGTTGAGCATTATGAAAGCTTCTCGGATTTTGATGAACTAATCGAACGAGCAGTGAAAAACCGTGAAGTTTATATTTTCCCGAAAAAAGAGCAAGAAGCCGATAAATTTGCAGATCTTCTATAGAAGAAACTTGCGATTTCGTAAGCTAATGAGCCGACTCAAAGTCTTGAGTTGGCTTTTTTTTGTTCATTTCCTTCGGAGGTACAATTTACCTTTAAAATTTTTGTATTAAAAATCTAATATCGCACATTCTATATTCACAAGGAGGTGAGAGACACATGACTTCAACAAATCGCAGTTCAAACAAACTTGCAGTACCTGGTGTAGAGTACGCTCTAGATCAAATGAAATACGAAATTGCACAAGAATTTGGTGTTCAATTAGGAGCTGACGCTTCAGCTCGTGCTAACGGTTCCGTTGGCGGTGAAATCACTAAACGTCTTGTACAAATGGCTGAATCACAATTAAAAGGTATGCCAAACAACCAATAATTGCTTAATCAGCAAAAAATTAAAACCAGTGACCGTAAAAGGCACTGGTTTTAGTTTGTTTAAATTTTTTAATTTTTATCCCGTATTAACGGGCAGTAATTTATCTATATCAAAAGAGAAACGTTAGGTCCTCCCATTTCAATTCAATGAGAGCAAAGAAATAGGTGAGGCTAACTGCCCGTAAAAATCCGATTGGTGAAGACTAATAATCAGTGGGGTAAAAACGTTCACTTTATCCTACAAATGATTTAAATGTAGAGACTGTATTTGAAATATCCTCACTTTGGCAAATGGCAGAAATAACTGCTATTCCATCCGCACCTGCTTTAAATACCGTAGGAGCATTCGAGCAGTTTATGCCTCCAATTGCAACGATAGGGAGTTCAGGATATTGTATCCTAACTTGCTGTAAAAAATCAGTCCCACTAGGAGGATTGGCGTCACTTTTAGAAGTGGTTGAAAAAATCGGACCAATTCCTACATAATCAGCACCATATTGTAGAGCAGTTTGTAATTCAGCATGTGAATGAACAGAAACACCTAAAATCATATTGCCAATTTTATTACGCACCGTCGACACAGGAAAATCCTCTTGCCCAATATGAATACCGTCCGCTCTAAGTTTTATAGCTAGCTCGACATCATCGTTGACGATAAACGGAACATCATACTGTTGACAGAGCTTTTGACATTTGCGAGCAAAATCTTCATATGCTTGCCCAGTTAATGTATTTGGTCCTTTTTCACGATATTGAAACATAGTAATTCCAGATTGCAGAGCTTTCTCTAAAACGTTTAATGGCTCTTGTTTGAAAACATTACCTGTACCCATTATAAAATATAGCTGTAGATCGTCACGTTTCATGAATAATCACCTCGCAGGAATCCTTCAAGTTTTGATAAGCAAAATGATTTGTAGGACCATGTCCATTACCAATAGATAAATCATGAGTTATTGCTAATTGAATAAATTTTTTAGCTTCCTCAATCGCTTCTTCTAAAGGTAGTCCCTGACCAATAAAAGCAGTTAATGCAGCGGAAAACGTACAGCCTGTACCATGCGTATTTTTTGTTGCAATACGAGTGGACTGCATGGAAAATGATCGACCATCTTGGAAAAATACATAATCAGTAGCATAACATTTATCCTCTAAATGACCGCCTTTAATAATGACGCATTGAACGCCCATTAGTAATAAGACCTTAGCTGCTTCTTTAATATCTGTTAAAGAATTGATTGTCCTTCCAGAAAGGGTTTCTGCCTCAGGAATGTTCGGTGTTACGACTGTTGCTAAAGGAAGCAAACAACTGCGTAATACCTCAATTGCTTCTTGCTGTAATAAACTTTCACCGCCTTTTGCAATCATGACAGGATCTACTATAAGCGGAATATTTCTTTCAGCTAAAATCTGTGCAATTGATTGAATTATTTCAGAGGAAAACAGCATTCCGGTTTTAACGGCACTTATTGAAAAATCCTCGACTAGCGCTTGGAGTTGTTTCTCAACAAAACTAACTTCAATTGGTAAGACATCCGATACACCAAGTGTATTCTGAGCGGTTAAAGCTGTAATAACAGACGTTCCAAACACCTTTAATTCCTGAAATGTTTTTAAATCAGCCTGTATGCCTGCACCGCCACCACTATCAGAACCAGCAATTGTTGTTACAATATGCATTATTGTTCACCACCCTTGGAAAGGCGATGTAGTTCGTTCAATACTGCAATTTGAAAATCGCCAATGTATGAAGTAGAAGAAGCGGCTTGTTCAGCCACTTTTTTATAAAGCGATAATGTTTCTACCAATTGGTCGAATGGTTTATTTCCTGCGACGTAGGATGCACAACAAATGGCGCTCAATAAGCAACCTGTTCCAGTAACTTCTGTCATTTGAAAATTTCCACCTGTAACCCATTGCTGATGTTCGCCATCAGTAATAAAATCCTTTTCACCGGTCACAATAACAATACAATCGTAGAGTTGAGCTACTTTTTGTGCCTCAACTTCTAAAGAAATTGAACCACTCCCACTATCTACGCCTTTTTGTTGCCATTCTACATCGGCTATAGCTGCAAGCTCTCCGATATTACAACGAATAGCCGCAAAATTTATTTCCTCAAGTAATTGTTGTACCGTTTGTTTCCGGTAAGTTGTTGCACCTGCAGCAACAGGATCTAAAATGACGGGAATACCAAGGGCATTTGCTTTTTTTCCAGCAAGTAACATTGATTCTTTCATTCGCTCGTTAAGGGTACCGATATTTATCAATAAGCCTGAGGAAATTGCGACCATTTCTTCAACCTCATGACTGTCATCTGCCATAACTGGTGAAGCGCCTATTGCTAATAAGCCATTTGCTTGAAAATTAGCCACAACATAATTAGTAATGCAATGAATAAGTGGATTTTGTTTACGGATAGTATGAAATACCATTTTAAGTCCTCCTTGTTGGATGGACGTAAGCGTGCAAAAAAGGCTCTTTTTCGTGTAGAAAAAAACACGCAAAAGAGCCTTTCATCAGTAAATAGATGTGAGTTGCTCCCTACGTCAGTATTAACTAACAGGTTCAAAGGGTCAGGTTTTACCTTCTCAACTCTAAATGAGTCCCCCTGCAATCTTGCTTTTAGTTGACCAAAATGTACCATATTATTCACTCGTGTTCAATAGGGAGTTTTTTTCTTCATTGCGAAAACGGCACTAAAGCTAAGTCGAAATTGATAGTACTAATACGTGACTGATGCCATATAGCAGAACATGATAGTTGTCACGACTTTAATGAATTGGAGTGAATTCCATTGAAAATGATAAAAATTGAGTTTTATAATGAGCGTACAAAAGGGGGCATTTGCCATGAAAAGAGAAGATTTAATCGCACCAGAATGGTATAACATTTCAGAGGAAATTGAAAAATATGCACAGGATTCTACTAAAAATGCATTATTAGTTTATAACGAAGATGAGGAAATTCAGTACTTAACATATCGAGCTTTACTTGAAAAGGCGAACCAGGCAGCACATGTATTTACATCTCAAGGTTTAAAAAAAGGTGATGTTATTTTGGTCATGGTGCCCAGATCAGTTGAAGCATATATCGTCTATATTGCTGCCTTAAAGGCAGGCTTAATCATTATACCTAGCTCAGAAATGCTGAGAACTAAGGATATTGAATATCGAATCAATCATGCCGATGCAAAAGGCGTTGTAGCATTTGAGCCTTATATTGAACAATTCGATAATGTGGGGAAATTACAAGAAATACAGCAATTTGTCATTGGTCATGCACAGGAACCTTGGCAGCCGCTGCTTGAAAAAATGCAAAATCAACCGACGACTTACATAAGTTCTACGCCGACTAAGAGTACAGACATTGCATTTTTAGCTTATACGAGTGGTACAACAGGCAATCCAAAGGCAGCGGTTCATACACATAGCTGGGGTTATGCGCACTTGCGAACTACTGCTCCAAATTGGTTAGGTGTACAAGAAGGTGACATTGTTTGGGCTACAGCAGCACCAGGATGGCAAAAATGGATTTGGACTCCGTTCCTTGCTACTTTAGGAAGTGGTGCAACAGCATTTGTTTTCAAAGGTCACTTTGATGCGGCAACATACCTTGCATTGCTTGAAAAATTTAATATAAATATTCTGTGTTGCACACCGACCGAATACAGATTTATGGCAAGTCTTGAAAATTTGCAAGACTTTAATTTAAGTACGATACGTCAGGCTGTGTCAGCGGGTGAACCTTTAAATAGTGAAGTGATAAAAGTATTTTCCGAAGTCTTTAATTTACAAGTACGTGATGGTTATGGACAAACAGAGAATACATTACTTGTTGGAACAATGGTAGGGATGGAGGCTAGAATGGGCTCAATGGGTAAGCCTACTCCGGGTAATACTGTTGAAATTATTAATGATATTGGAAATCCCACTGTAATTGGAGAAGTTGGAGATATTGCTGTACACTGTGAATCACCCGCGTTATTTAAGAAATATTTAAACGATCCCGAACGTACAAATTTACAATTTAGAGGCGATTGGTATATTACAGGAGATCGTGCATATAAAGATGAAGATGGCTATTTTTGGTTTGAAGGACGTGGGGATGATGTTATTATTTCGTCTGGATATACGATAGGCCCATTTGAGGTAGAAGATGCGTTATTGAAGCATCCAGCGGTAAAAGAAACTGCCGTAGTCGCGAGTCCAGATGAAATTCGTGGAAATCTCGTGAAGGCATTTGTTGTGCTCTCTGATGGTGTAGTTGGTGATGAAACGCTTATTAAAAAACTACAAAGCCATGTGAAAACTTTAACAGCCCCTTATAAATATCCTCGTGCTATTGAGTTTGTTACTGAGCTACCAAAGACTACATCAGGCAAAATTCGCCGTGTCGAATTACGTGAGCAAGAAAAAATCCATTATATTAATCATCGTTAATTTCCTAGGAAATAATGTCGAAAATCAAAGTTCCTGCTTTTTTTATGAACTTTGATTTTTTTTTAATATTAGATAATGTAGTATAAGTTGAATAGGTTGAGTTGGTTAAATTGGTTAAAGCTTTTGCATAGTATTGGTTATTTACTTAAATTAAGGAGTGATATTTGTTAAAACGGAACAGAGATCAACCCCTATGTTATGGTGATAAGCCATATTATTGCAATAAGTATGAAACAAATTAGGATATCAATCGTATAACGTTATGAGGAGATGGAAAGATATGAATGGTAAAAGGTGGACAGCTTTAATAATTGCAGGTGTACTATTAGTGTTTTCATTAGGGATCAACACTATCTTTGCAATATTTAAATCGAATTTCTTTAGTAATTTTGATAGCTTAATGGATGGAAACGATTTAATTGTAATGGAAAAGGTTAAAGAAGGTGGCGATATGGATAAACGTATTGCATACTTAAAGGTTGATGGAACGATTCAAAATGTTGGCTCAAGTACATTTTGGCAATCGGTTTCTTATGATCACCAATTTTTCTTAGATCAATTAGATAATATTTTAAATGACGAGACTGTGGAAGGTATCGTCTTAAGTGTTAATTCACCAGGTGGCGGTGTAAAGGAATCAGCTGAAATCTATAAAAAACTCATGAAAATTAAAGAAGAGCGACAAATTCCAATCTATGTAACTATGGATTCGATGGCAGCTTCAGGTGGTTATTATATTTCAGCGCCAGCAGATAAAATATTTGCGCAACGTGATACAATTACAGGTTCGATTGGTGTCATTATGCAATCTATTAATTATCAGGCGTTAGCAGAAAAAGTTGGTATTAAATATGAAACGTTTAAATCTGGTGAACATAAAGATATGCTTAGCCCAATGCGTGAAGTGACAGCGGAAGAGCGTGCTATGATGCAAGACATGATTAATGAAACTTATCAGGAATTCGTTCATATTGTGGCAAAAGGCCGTAATATGTCTGAAGCAGATGTGAAAAAAGTCGCCGATGGTCGAATTCTTAGTGGTAAGAAGGCTCTTGAATCGGGCTTAGTAGATGAGCTTGGCGATGAGGAAGCAGCAATTACTGCAATGCGTAAAGACTTTGGTTTAGAGGACGCAGAATTATTTGAGTATTCATATGATACGGGTGGTTGGCCATCATATGTTGGGATGAAAATTGGATCCATGTTTGGTCCCTCAGCAGAGGAAAAAATGCTGATGAAAATTATGGCAGAATATAAAGCACCAAAAATGATGTACTTATATGGCGAAAACTAAGGAGGGAGTACAATGACAAACAATGATATTGTTATGCAAGGTTCACCCTCTATGGAGAATACGTTCCTAATAGATAAGCCAATTACGAATAAAAATTATGCGTTGAAAACGGCAGGCTTTTGGATGCGTTTTTGGGCATTTTTCATAGACGGAATTATTATTGCAGCAGTAGGTGGAATTCTCGTTAACCCAATATTTTATTTAATGGATTGGTCATTATCTGACACAGTGTGGTATGCACCGATTTCGATTATATCCGCTATTCTTTATTACAGTTATTTCGTATTAATGACGAAATTTTTTGGGCAAACATTAGGGAAAATGATATTAGGATTACGTGTTATTTCATTAAAACATGAGAAGCTGACATGGTCAGACGTGTTATTCCGTGATTGGATTGGGCGTATCATCAACAGCATTTTTATGCCACTTTATATTCTTGTAGGCATTCTACCGAACAATCAAGGTATACATGATTTTTTTGCGGATACAACAGTCGTTCATGAAAAAATATATATTGAAAAAGATATTGTGCAACCATCTTTGCCAATCAAAGAGGAAAAGGTTGAATCTGTACCTCTAGAGGAAAAATCAGAACCTGAAAAGCTAGAGAAACATAACGAAGAATAATGACTAGAGCTGTCTCATTACGGTGAGACAGCTCTTTATTTTAGTGATGATAGAGGTGATTAATAGTTAGTTCGTTGGGAAAAAGATCCAATAATTAGGATGCATTTATAATAACGTATACCATGGATAAAGTTGATTGTAGTGGAGGCTTGGCGACTCCTTGGGGATTAGCAATAGAGGAACGAAGGCTAAAACCATCACGTCCTGTGATAACGCTTTCGTGACCAACCTCTTGTTGGCCCGAGACCCTGGAGCGAGCAACGCGAGTGAAGCGGCTCATCGGACGCCCCCAGGAAAGCGCCAAGCCGGAACGGAAATCAACCCTACATTATAGAGATAAGCTTGGAAAATGATGCAACCTAAATCAAATATGGATGAATAGGTTCGAAATGATTTTTTCAAAACTATTTTTGATAAGTTGTCTGAGTTGCAATTAATTCCCTCTATTTAGTAATATTATGTACATATGAAGATTAGGAGGCGTTTATATGGCACAAGTAACATTTAAAAATGGCCCAGTAACACTTGTAGGTAACGAAGTAAAAGTTGGAGACAAAGCACCAGACTTTACTGTATTAGCGAATGATCTATCACCTGTTACATTAAAAGATTCAGAGGGGAAAATTCGTTTGTTTAGCGTTGTACCATCATTAGATACTGGTGTTTGCGATGCACAAACACGTCGTTTTAATGAAGAAGCAGCAAACTTAGGTGACAATGTAGTTATCTATACTGTATCTGTTGACCTTCCATTTGCTCAAAAACGTTGGTGTGGTGCAGCAGGCATTGATGCTGTTCAAACAGTATCAGATCACCGTGACCTTTCATTTGGTGAAGCATATGGTGTCTACATCCAAGAATTACGCCTTCTAACACGTGCGGTGTTTGTTGTGGATGCAAATGACAAAGTGACATATGTGGAATATGTTCCTGAAGCAACAGACCATCCAAACTATGAAGCGGCAATTGCAGCTGTCAAAGCACTAGCATAATTTATTGATTTTAGGCTAAGATATTACTAGACAAAGGGGCTGTGACAAGTTTTTGTCACGGCTCTTTTCTGCGTGAAAGGAAGTTGTGTATGGAAAATATCGAAAAGTTATTTGGTATGCTAAATGAACATGCTGAAAAAATAGAAAAAGAACATAATGTTACATTGCTAGAAGGTATTTTAGATGGCTTAGAGGCATGGCTAGATGGGGAAGTTAATTTTTCACAAGAAGGTGCTACAAAGGAAGATGTGCGCAAAGCGATTCAAATTGCTGTTTTAAAGGGGATGAGAAAAGGTTCTCAGCCGAATCACCAAATGACACCTGATACTCTTGGGTTATTAGTTGGTTATTTTGTGGAGCAACTATTTGCGGAGCGTCTAGAAACAGAAAAAATATCTATTTTAGATCCAGCAGTAGGTACAGGAAATTTACTATTAACAGTTATGAATTTATTAGACGGAAAAACAGAAGCAACAGGTGTAGAAGTTGATGAGCTACTTATTCGTATAGCTGCAGCTACAGCTGATTTGACAGAGCAGCCAGTTTCCTTATTCCGTCAAGATGCTTTACAAGATTTATTAGTAAATCCTGCAGATGCTGTTGTTTGTGATTTACCGGTCGGGTATTATCCGAATGAAGATATCGCATTAGATTATGAACTATGCGCTTCAGAAGGAATGAGTTATGCACATCACTTATTTATTGAGCAGTCCATTAATTACACGAAGGATGGAGGCTATTTATTTTTCTTAGCACCAACCCATCTCTTCGAGTCTGAGCAGTCGAAACAACTGCATAAATACATTCAAAAGCATGCTTGGATTCAAGCCATTATTCAATTACCAGATACAATGTTCGCCAATAAAGCACTTGAAAAGAGCATTGTCATTTTGCAAAAGCAAGGTAAGGAATTCAATGCTCCAAAAGAAGTACTGTTAGCAAAAGTACCAAACATGCAAAATAAACAAGCTCTTGCTATGTTCTTTGAAAAAGTGAAGATGTGGCAAGAAGGGAAATAAGCATAAAACAGGCTGGGGCAAAACCGGTCAAAAACCTTAAAAAGCGTGAGAAATCAATTTTGAAATATGATTTCTCGCGCTTTTCTAATGTGAAATTTTTTAATTTTGCTTTAAAATATACTTCTTTAGTTTGTTGATAAAAGAATAAGTGCATTGGTTGATCTTCGTTACGACTGGGCGACTTCTTGAGGATCAGCGATAGAGGAACGAAGGCTAAAACCATCACGTCCTGTGATAACGCCTTTGTGACCAACCTCGTGTTGGCCCAAGTGGCTCATCGGACGCCCCCAGGAAGCTTTGCTCTGTGCGAAAGCGAAGCGTCAGCAACAAATGTTTTCTGTAGCGAAAGCGAAGCGTCAGCTACAAAGCGCCCAGTCGGAACGGAAATCAACCCCTCGTTTTGCAGAAGAGCCATACTTTATTTAATAGGAACTTTAATATCATTACATAATAGTTTTTCAACAATAAGAAAAAGGTATCCGAAATTGGATACCTTTTATGTAAGACAAAATTAAATTTCAGGTGTACGGATTACAAGTACGTCACATTTAGCTGAGCGTACAATTGCTTCAGATACTGAACCGATTAAGAAGCGTTCTACTGCATTTAGACCAGTTGCACCACAGATGATTAAGTCTGCGTCTACAATTTTAGAAAGCTCTTTTGTAATGATATTTTTTGGTGAGCCGTATTCAATTACAAGGTTAACATTTGTTAAGCCTTCTTCTTCAGCTTGTTTTTTGTAACCATTTAATAGCTCTTCAGAGAATGCTTGAGCACGCTCAGCAATTGAACGATCGTATGCTTCGATTGCAGCGAATGAACGTGTGTCAATAACATTTACTAAATTTAATACAGCACCTTCGTTACGTTTTGCTACATCAATCGATTTACGGAAAGCGTATTCAGCTTCCTTAGAACCATCTACTGCAACTACAATGCTTTTATATTTATTAGCCATTTGAATTACCTCCCAGATTTGTATATGTTGATTATACCAAATGATTTTCTAAAGGAAATACTTTCCGGAAGAAAAAATGTGAAGAAGTGAAGGCATTTACATTCACCCCAACAATAAATATTACTATCAAAAAGCATTTTTTTGTTTCTTACAAGGCATTCTTCAGGAAATCTCTTATCAATCGATAATAAACTTATATTTTTGTATGTTGGAAAATTACCAACTTGTTAATTGGAATATTTGCTGTTATTAGAATATTAGGAATTTTATCTATTATTATTTTAATTAAAGCATTTTTTGTTTATGTTTGGTAATATGGAAATGCAAGGGGTGCATCAATACATCGAAGAGTATGTAACAAAATGTGCTTATTTTTTAGGTAATGGAAGGGGATAGGGAAGATGAAGATTGGTATTCCAAAAGAGATTAAAAACAATGAAAATCGTGTAGCCATGACACCAGCAGGGGTTGTTACATTAACAAATGCAGGCCATGAAGTGTACATTGAATCTGGAGCAGGTTTAGGCTCAAGCTTTACAGATGCAGACTACGTTGCTGCAGGTGCTCATATTGTTGAGACAGCAAAAGAAGCATGGGCACAAGAAATGATTATGAAAGTAAAGGAGCCCGTAGCATCAGAATACGATTACTTCTATGAAGGTCAAATCTTATTTACTTATTTACATTTAGCGCCAGAGCTTGAATTAACGCAGGCACTTTTAAATAAAAAAGTTGTAGGGGTTGCATATGAAACAGTGCAATTAGCAAATGGTTCCTTACCACTTTTAACACCAATGAGTGAAGTTGCTGGTAAAATGGCAACGCAAATTGGTGCACAATTCTTAGAGAAAAACCATGAAGGTAAAGGTATTTTACTAGGAGGCGTATCAGGTGTACCACGCGGTAAAGTTACAGTAATTGGTGGCGGTATAGCTGGAACTAATGCGGCGAAAATAGCTGTCGGAATGGGTGCTGATGTAACGGTTATTGATTTAAGCCCAGAGCGTTTACGTCAATTAGAAGATTTATTTGGCCGTGATGTTCAAACATTAATGTCCAATCCTTATAATATTGCAGAATCAGTGAAAAACTCAGATTTAGTAGTTGGGGCAGTTTTAATTCCTGGAGCTAAAGCACCAAAGCTTGTTTCTGAGGAAATGATTAAGTCAATGCAACCAGGTTCAGTAGTAGTCGATATTGCTATTGACCAAGGCGGTATTTTTGAGTCATCTGATCGAGTAACGACACATGATGATCCAACTTATGTAAAACACGGAGTTGTGCATTATGCAGTAGCAAATATGCCAGGAGCTGTACCACGTACATCAACAATTGCTTTAACAAATAATACAATTCCTTATGCACTTCAAATTGCGAATAAGGGTTACAAACAAGCATGTGTTGAAAACGCAGCACTGAAAAAAGGTGTTAATACTATAGATGGACATCTTGTTTACAAGGCTGTTGCAGATTCTCAAGGTCTACCATATATAAATGTTGATGAATTAATTCAATAAATGCAAATAAGGGAGCGGTTCAATTTGATACGCTCCCTTATTATTCTAGCATTTCAATATAATATTCCAATACTAATAGATTTCCTCCCTTTAAAAGAGCGTATAGTGAATCGTTTAGTACATACAAAAAACAGAATATTTAAATTAATTGATGTTTTAGATAAATTATTGAAAGTTAAAGAGGATGAAATATGTATGCAACATGAAATAACTCAAAAAAAATCGTTTGTCGATAAGATGCTCGACACAATTGAACGTACTGGTAATAAATTGCCGGATCCGATTACATTATTTGTTATTATGGCATTATTAGTACTCATCTTATCTTGGGTTTTAGATGCTATGGGTATTTCGGCTGTAAAACCAGGAACGAATGAAACGATAGAGGTCGTTAATTTATTGAGTCGAGAGGGCTTAATTTTAATCGTTACACAAATGCAAAGTAATTTCACAGGATTTCCGCCACTTGGCTTAGTTATTGTGTCAATGATTGGAATTGGTTTGGCGGAACAGACAGGTCTGATTTCTGCGATTATGAAAAAGACTGTTATGAGCGCACCTCAGAAATTGATTGTACCAGTGATTATTTTAACAGGTTTAGTGGGCAATTTGGCTGCAGATGCGGCTTTCATTATTTTACCTCCAGTGGCGGCACTTATTTTTATGAGTATAGGACGTAACCCTTTAGTAGGTTTAATTGTGACGTATGCGGCTGTTGCTGGTGGCTTTAGTGCAAATTTATTAATTAGTTCACTCGATGTATTATTATTAGGTATTACAGAATCCGCTGCTCGTATTGTAGATCCAGATTATACAGGTCGCGCTACAATGAACTACTATTTCTTAATTGCTTCAACATTTGTTTTAATATTTATCGGTACATGGGTGACAAAAAAGTTTACAGAACCCCGCTTTGGCGATTATAAAGGAGAAATTAGCGTACTCGAACCATTAACACCGCTAGAGATGCGTGGTTTAAGGTGGGCAGGGATTGTTGCTATTATATATTCTGCAATTATTGCATATACAGTTATACCATCAAACGGTCTACTACGAGATCCTGAAACAGGCGGCTTTTTAAATTCACCATTTATGACGGGTATTGTACCAATTATGCTGTTCTTTTTCCTATTACCAGCGTTGGCATATGGTATTGCAGCAAAAGAGGTTAAGAGTGACAAGGATGTAGCAGAAAAAATATTTAAATCAATTGCAGATATGTCATCGTTTATCGTACTTGCATTTGTTGCTTCTCAAATGATTGCTTACTTCAACTGGAGTAATATTGGCTCAATTGTTGCAATTAAAGGAGCAGAATTTTTACAGGCATTGAATTTCACAGGTTTACCAATGATTATTGGATTTGTTGTGATCTGTGCACTCGTTAATTTACTGATTGCGAGTGCCTCTGCAAAATGGGCATTATTAGCGCCGATTTTTGTACCAATGTTTATGTATCTTGATTATTCACCAGCAGTTACACAAGTAGCGTATAGGGTAGGAGATTCGATTACAAATCCTATTACACCGATGCTTGCATATTTTGCTATTTTATTAGCATTTGCAAGACGTTACGATAAAAATATCGGAATCGGAACGCTAATTTCGGCGTTATTCCCATATACTATATTCTTTGCTATTGGTTGGGTTATATTATTTGCCATTTGGTTCTTATTGGGATTACCACTTGGACCAGGAGATTACATTAATATTCATTAAGTAACAGAATCCCACCTCTATAGGTGGTTTAAGTTACTTTTCAGCTGGTGTCCAAACACCTGTACCTGTCGCTACGCTTTCGGTACAAAAGACATTTGCTGAAATAGAGGAACTCACTCTAAGAACGCCACGTCCTGTGGGAACGACTGAGTGATGCAATTAGGACAAGGCATAATTGATAATAATAGGAGGGGTTTGAATGATTGCACAACACGTACAGCTTTCAACATTACTTGAACAATTTGAGGAGGAAATGATTACACTGCGTCGTCATTTTCATGAAAATCCAGAGCTTTCTTTTGAAGAGGTAGAAACCCCTAAAACAATTGCCGCATTTCATCGTGCATTAGGACATGAGGTGCGAGAAGGCGTAGGGGGTAATGGCGTTGTCGCAAAGCTTGTTGGGGACAAACCAGGTAAAACAGTGGCACTTCGGGCAGATTTCGATGCATTAGCAATTACGGAAGAGACAGGGCTACCATTCCAATCTAAAATCAAGGGTCGAATGCACGCTTGTGGGCATGATGGTCATACAGCAACACTACTTGTATTAGCGAAGGCATTAAACAAAATGCAAGCAGATTTAGCAGGAACGATTGTTTTCATCCATCAACACGCAGAAGAATTAGCGCCGGGTGGAGCAAAGTCTATGATTGAGGATGGCTGTCTAGAAGGTGTTGATGTTATTTTCGGGACGCATTTATGGGCTCCTGCAGAACTTGGTAAAGTGCAAATTGCATCTGGACCATTTATGGCTGCGGCAGATTCTATTGATATAACAATCAAAGGGAAGGGTGGGCATGGCTCTACTCCAAATGAAACGAAAGATTCGATTGTACTAGCTGCACAATTTATTACGAATTTACAACAGCTTGTAGCACGCCGAGTAAATCCGCTGCGCCCAGCTGTAGTGTCAATTGGACATATTGAGGCACTCAACCCATTTAACGTTATAGCAGATAAAGTGTATATGAAAGGAACGGTCCGTACATTTCATAACGAAGAGCGTGATCTCCTTGAACAAGAAATTGAAGAAGTACTAATAGCTACTTGCTATTTAACAAAGGCTGAGTATGAATATGAATACCGTAGAGGCTATCCACCTGTTGTGAATCATCTAGCAGAAACTGAGCATGTTATCAAGGCAGCCGAAAAGATATCTATTGTCGAAGCTGTTGAAATTGTCGATCCTACGATGGGGGGAGAAGATTTTGCTTACTATTTAGAAGAAAAACCAGGTGCATTCTTCTTTGTAGGTGCACAAAACCCTTCTTGGACGGAGGTATATCCTCATCACCATCCTAAATTTGATATTGATGAACGCTCGCTCCGCATTGCAGCAAATGTTTTAGGACAGGCAACTCTTGATTATTTGGAAAAATAATAAATGAACATAACGAAAGGAAGCACCACTGCTATAATGGTTGCTTCCTTTTTATTTCGCATTAAGGAGCATTAATTTAACTTCTTTCAGCAAATATTTTATGTAGCGAAAGCGAAGCGTCAGCTACAAATGTTTTATGTATGTAAAGTAAGGTGGAGATTAACTGCCCGTAAAAGCCCGATTGGTGAAGACTAATAATCAGTGAGGATGAAGAAAATCCCCACTGATTAAAGTTTCATTTTACCTGAGTAAATATTTTCAATTACAGTACAATCAAATCTTTAGGGAATTTTGTTAGTACTTCTACTCCGTCTTTTGTTACGACTACATCATCTTCAATACGGACACCTGTCACATCGGATTTATAGACACCTGGTTCAATTGTGAAGACCATGCCTTCTTCCATAGTCATTTCGTTTGCGCCTGTAACAGAAGGGAATTCATGTACAGAAATGCCGAGTCCATGACCAAGTCGGTGTGTGAAATATTCGCCATAGCCTGCGTCTGCGATAGTATCACGAGCGATTTTATCTAAATCCATTGCGCGAACACCTGGTTTTACAGCTGCAATTGCATTTGTGTTAGCTGATAGTACTGTGTTGTAGATTTCCTTTTGTGCCTCACTAGGTTCACCAAAGGCAACCGTACGTGTAATGTCAGAACAATAACCGTCGTAAATTACGCCAAGGTCGAATAATATCATATCGCCTTTTTCTATTTTTCGAGCACCTGGTTTACCGTGTGGAGAAGCTGTTTTGGGACCGCTCAATACCATTGTTTCAAAGGACATCTTGCAGCCTTTATCCTGAATAGCGTTTTCGATCGCAGTTAAGATTTCCATTTCTGTTTTGCCTTCAGCGATTTCTTTACAACCGATTTCAATAGCATAGTCAGCTAGTTCTGCAGCTTTACGTAATTTTTCTAATTCAGTTTCATCTTTAATTACTCGCATAGCATTGATTTTTTCGTCGAGACGAACAAAACTTGCCTGTGGGAATGATTGTTGTAGGGCTTCTAAACGCTCTACGATGAGCTGAGCTTTTTCAATAGCAAACGTTTGTGGGTTAACATTACGAGCTTTAATAGCTTGGGCAAGAACTTCCATTGAATTTTCAGTATCTTGGTGACCGATGACCTCATAAGGCCAACCTGCATCCTTCGCATCTGGGATTTCCATTTTGGGGCAAATTAAAAAAGGTTCTGCCTCTTTAAAAATCATCACGCCAAGTAATCTCTCATGCGGATTACTTTTAAAGCCTGAAACGTAAAAAACATTGTCAGGTGTCGTTACGAAAGCGGCATCAATTTGGTTTTGTTGTAAATAGTTTTGAATTTCTTCAACCTTTGACATACACAGTTCCTCCTCTTTTTGCATTGAAAAAAATTTCAAGTGCTTGGCTAAATTTATAGCCTCCCCGGTATGGGGCTTCAACGGAATGAATAATTGTTTCCTACAAGGTATACCTCTGTTGGGAAAGAATCTATTATTCTCTGTACTAGCATATCAAAAAAAGGGAAAAATCGCATGGATAGCGAATAAAAATGATGTAGCACAATATGTACTGCTAGGAGGAAATTTAGATGGAAATTAGTTATCATGGACATTCAGTTGTTAAAATTCAATCAAATGGGAAAACAATATTAATAGATCCATTCATTAATGGGAATGGGCTAACAGATTTAAAGGTAGCTGATGAAGCACCAGATATCATTTTACTGACACACGGCCATAATGATCATGTCGGTGATACAGTGGAGCTTGCGAAGAAAAAAGATGCGCTGGTCATTGCACCAAATGAGCTAGCCAATTGGATTTCTTGGCAAGGAGTGAAAGCGCATCCAATGCATATAGGGGGAGCTAAGGAATTTGATTTTGGTAAAGTGAAGTTTACTCAAGCGTTCCACGGTTCGTCATATGTAACAGAAAATAATGAAATTATTTATATGGGAATGCCTGCTGGAATTTTATTATTTATCGAAGGATTAACAATTTATCATGCAGGGGATACAGCTTTGTTTAGTGATATGAAATTAATTGGAGAACGCCATCCTATTGATATTGCGTTTTTACCAATTGGTGACAATTTCACGATGGGACCAGAAGATGCAGCTTGTGCAGTTTCATTTTTGAAGCCGAAAATTGTCGTACCAGTTCATTACAATACATTTCCTCCAATCGAGCAGGATCCACAAATTTTTGCGGATTTAGTGCAAAATGCAGAGGTTCAAATATTAAAAGCGGGTGAAAAAGTAAACTGTTCCTAATTAGTGACACTGCTGTACTATATGAGTTGGCACCACGTGCGTAGTTGAAACGATGGGAAAAGTAAAACAAATTCATCACTTTATATTAAATATTTTTATAAAAAATATGGTACACTAAGAGCAGAATTTGATGCTTGAGAAATAGGTGATATTTTGTCTACAAAACATGAGAGAATTTTGCAATACATCGAATCATTACCCGTGGGTGATAAAATTTCAGTACGTCAAATTGCAAAGGAAATGCAAGTGAGTGAAGGAACGGCATACCGTGCCATTAAAGAAGCGGAAAATCGCCGTTTAGTAAGCTCTATTGAACGTGTTGGAACAATTCGTATTGAGAAGAAAAAGAAAGAAAATATTGAGCGATTAACCTTCGCTGAAATAGTTAACATTATAGACGGCCAAGTTTTAGGTGGAAAAACAGGTCTACATAAAACGTTAACGAAATTTGTTATTGGTGCCATGCAATTAGAAGATATGATGCGTTATACAGATGCAGGAAGCTTGCTCATCGTTGGTAACCGTATTAAAGCACATGAAAATGCACTGCGAGCTGGTGCAGCTGTTTTAATTACAGGGGGCTTTGATACAACCGAGGAAAACAAGTTACTCGCAGATTCTTTGGACTTACCGATCATTTCAACAAGCTATGATACCTTTACTGTGGCAACAATGATTAACCGTGCAATTTATGACCAATTAATCAAAAAAGATATTTTATTTATTGAAGATATTTTTGTGCCAATGACGGATACTTCTGTTCTTCGAAATGATGAAACAATTCAACATTTCCATAAGTTAAATGAACGAACAACTCATGGTGCATTTCCTGTTGTGACAGCAAACAATAAGCTTGTTGGGATGATTACCGTAAAAGACGTTATTGGTCGAGAAGAAAACGAGCTTATTGATAAGGTTATGACTAAAAATCCGATTGCTGGATCGATGAAAATGAGCGTTGCCTCTGCAGGACATCGTATGATTTGGGAAGGGATTGACCTATTACCAATTGTTGATGATGACAATGTTTTGCAAGGTGTGATTAGTCGACAAGATGTACTAAAAGCGCTTCAGCTTGCTCAAAGACAACCGCAGCATGGTGAAACGATTGATGATTTAGTGAAAAACGAGATGAAGGTACTTGGCGATGAAGAATTAATCGTAGAATTTAAAGTAACACCACAAATGACAAATCAATATGGGGCAATTTCTTATGGAGCATTTACAACTTTGTTAGCGGAAGTTGGCTCATTCGCATTAAAACGCCGTAAACGTGGGGATGCAGTTGCCGAAAACATGACGATTTATTTCATCAAGCCTGTGCAAATGGAAAGTACACTTACTGTAAAGCCTCGAATATTAGACATGAGTCGTAAGTTTGTGAAAATGGACTTCGAAGTGTTTAATCAACAAATGCTTGTTGGGAAGGCTATGATGATGTTCCAACTACTGGAACGTTAAGAAAACACAAAAAGGGATGGTCTAGGGTAAATGCTAGACCATCCCTTTCACTTCTTTCAGCGGGTGTCCAAACACCCGTCGGAGGCATATTTGATTATTTATTGGTTAATTCGGTACTCTTCGTCAACAAATTGACCGTAGTGACGAACCCTTTTAATATTTTCCATAACAACAAAGATGCCTAAAACGACAAGAATTGCTACAATAATAAATGTATATAACCCAGGGAATAAATAGGCTTGGTTTAAACCAAATAAAAGAATAAATGCACCGAAACTTACATTAGCTTTACTTTTGTACCAATTTTTAGCGATTGGTAGTGAAGAACGAAACTGTTTTGTTTTAAAATAAAAATAAAAAACAAATGATATGATTATTGTAAACACAAATATTAAATTGAGCATAGTAAACCTCCTAGCATAACTAGTCATTATTGTAACGATAATTAAAGAAAAATGCTAACGGTTATTACTATCATTTTGGGGGAAATTAATTTGAAAAGACAAATCATCGACACAATTGCTTCATATGAAACAATCATTATTCATCGCCATGTGCGTCCAGATCCAGACGCATATGGATCTCAGCAAGGGTTAAAAGAGCTTATTTTAGCAAATTATCCAGAAAAGAAGGTTTTTGCTGTAGGTGAGCATGATGAATCTTTATCATTTTTAGCAAATCCAGATCATATTACGGATGATAAATACGACGATGCTTTAGTTATTGTGACAGATACGGCTAATACTGAACGTGTAGACGATCAACGCTATACAAAAGGTAAAATGATCATTAAAATAGATCACCATCCAAATGATGATCCGTATGGCGATTTACTTTGGGTGGATACGAATGCGAGCTCATGTAGCGAAATGATTTATGAGCTTTTTGAGGAAGGAAAACAAGTAGCAAACTGGATTCTACCTGATGCCTCCGCTAGATTATTATTTGCCGGTATTGTAGGGGATACAGGACGTTTCCAATTCCCTAGCACGACCGTAAAAACGTTTAAAATTGCAGGAGAGCTTATTACATATAATTTTGATCGAAATCAAATTTTCGATGGAATGTATGAAATGGAGCAAAAGCTATTAAATTTACAGGGCTATATTTATCAAAATTTCAAAATGGATGAGTATGGAGCAGCACATATCAAGCTGACAAAGGAATTGCTGGCAGAATTCAATGTTGTACCGTCAGAGGCGTCACTGTTAGTTGGCTGTCTTGGAAGTGTGAAAGGTATTTGTGCATGGGTGGTCTTCATTGAAGAGGCCGATCAAATTCGTGTGCGTTTACGTTCAAAAGGTCCTATCATTAACACTTTGGCGAAGGAATTTAACGGTGGAGGACATCCGCTTGCATCTGGGGCTACAGCTTACACATGGGAAGAAGCAGAGCATGTTATAACGAGATTACAGGAAATTTGTAAGGCATATCAATAAACATGATTATTT
The DNA here is from genome assembly GCF_050280325.1 of Lysinibacillus sp. NPDC093216. NCBI lineage: Bacteria > Bacillati > Bacillota > Bacilli > Caryophanales > Bacillaceae > Lysinibacillus > Lysinibacillus sp. NPDC093216. The sequence goes on from NZ_JBNNVB010000008.1 coordinate 127,630, forward strand.
GGGCTCATCACTAAAATTTATGGATGACATTTGTTAAACGTATGCCATATATAAGTTGATTGGAGTGGAGGCTGGGCGACTCCTTGGGGATTAGCGTCACAGATGAGACCCTGCAGCGAAGCGAAGCGGCTCATCGGACGCCCCCAGGAAAGCTCTGCTCTGTGCGAAAGCGAAGCGTCAGCTACAAAGCGCCCAGCCGGAACGGAAATCAACCTCTCATTATGGTGATTATCCAATATTTGGCGATGATTTGTAAACTCAATAGAATAAGAACGTGCTTCTACCATAATAATAAAGCTTTGAAATTAACATTTTTTAATACCTAGAAAGGAAGGGATTCATTTGACACATGTATACACGAAAATGCATACGAGTGCGGATTTATTGAAAAGTACGATTCGGCTTGAACAATTGATCCCTTTTTTACAAGAGCAAAATACTCAGGCCTGTGCAATCGTCAATTCAAAATTGTACGGGCTTTTGCCTTTTTGTAAAGCATTGCAGCAAGCGAACATTCATGCTGTATTAGGGCTCACGATAAATGTACAGTGGCAAGCAAGAAAGGTTCCACTTGTGCTCTATGCTCAGACCCAAGAAGGCTACCGGCATCTTTTAAAGATTAGTAGCGCAGTTTCAATTCGAGAGGACGATGCACTTCCTTGGAAATGGCTTGAAGGATATGCAGCGGGCTGTGTGGCATTACTTTCTTCGGATGACTTAATAGAAATTGAGGATTGGACAGAAGTAGCAAGTGCTCTAAACAAGGTGTTTGGTAAGCGTTTGTTTATGGGGATAGCAAGACCTGCAGGGATGATAACTGAAAAAGAGGAAACGTATGTAGCATGGTGTGAAACTATGAACATAACACTGGTTGCCTCTCAGAGCTGCTATTTTTTACGCCCAGAAGATCATTTTGCCTTTGAGGTTGCAAGAGCGATAGATTCAGGTGACAAGATTACCGATACAATGTTATCAGCTCATTTACAAGGTTATTTCGCTCCAACGAAAGAGGAATGGCGAAGTTGGTTTGCTGATCATCCAGAATGGCTTGAGTCTAGTGCAATGATGCTTGCTAGCTGTACGGCGGAAATTCCTGAAATGCACGTTCAAATGCCTAAATTTCCTGTGCCAACAGGGGAAACGGCTGAAAGCTTGCTTGTCAAAGAGGTTTTTGCAGGATTGGCAGAACGTTTAAAGCAAACTGAAATTCCTCAAGTTTATCGGGAGCGACTTCAATATGAGCTTGAAATTATTTGTTCAATGGGCTTTGCAGATTATTTTTTAATTGTTGCAGATTTCATGCGTTTTGCTAAAGAAAATCGTATTTTAACAGGTCCTGGTCGTGGTTCATCGGCAAGTTCTCTTGTTGCTTATAGCTTATCTATTACGCAAGTAGATCCATTAGTTTACGGCTTATTATTTGAACGGTTTTTAAACCCTGAACGTGTTACACTGCCAGATATAGATATCGATTTTGTCGACAGTAAAAGACAAAAAGTTATCCATTATGTCACTCAAAAATATGGGAAGGCAAATGTAGCGCAAATTATTACGTTTGGCACTTTATCTGCTAAGGCGGTTGCTAGAGATGTTGCCCGTGTTTTTGGTTTTGACGCTGAAACATTGGAGAAAATCTCAAAAATGATTCCGAATAAACCTGGGATAACATTGCAAAAAGCACTGGCTGAATCACAAAGTTTACAAGGCTGGCTAGCCGAGGATGAAAAACATCGTCGCTGGTTTGAAGTGGCGTTAAAACTAGAAGGGTTGCCAAGAAATTCTTCTACTCATGCGGCTGGGATTGTGCTGTCACCTGCACCATTAGTCAATACGATACCGATTGAAGAAGGACATGATGGAATATATTGTACGCAATGGCCGATGGGAGATGTAGAAGCTAGTGGACTTGTCAAAATGGATTTTCTAGGATTGCGCAACCTGACAATTTTAGAGCAGATACGTTGGTCGATTTATAAAGCTGGTGGTCCTTGGATAGAGTTTGAGCTTATTCCAATGCAAGATGAAAAGACATTTGAACTTCTTCAAAAGGGAGATACACTAGGGATTTTTCAATTAGAATCGGAAGGTATGAAGCAAGCTTTACGTGATATTCATCCAAATCATTTTTTAGATATAGTGGCAGTCAACGCGTTATATCGCCCTGGTCCGATGGATTTTATTCCTGTATATGCAAGACGAAAAGCAGGAAGGGAATCGGTTACTATGCCACATCCAGCTTTAGAACCCATTTTACGAGAGACGTTTGGTGTCATAGTTTATCAAGAACAGATCATGCAAATTGCTTCGGTGATGGCTGGTTTTACGATGGGACAAGCGGACTTACTGCGTCGGGCGGTAAGTAAGAAAAATCGTCAAGTATTAGAGGAGCAACGTGCCGCATTTGTAAAGGGGGCAATGAAGCAAGGCTTTGACGTTCATGTGGCAGAAGAAGTGTATGCATTAATTGTGCGCTTTGCAGACTATGGTTTCCCTAAAAGCCATGCTGTCGCATACAGCGTTATTTCCTACCAAATGGCTTATTTAAAAGTACATTTCCCACAAAGCTTTTATACAGCACTTTTATCAAATGCTACAGGGAATGTGGAGAAAATCCTACAGGTTGTGAGTGAGGCGAAAGAGAAGGGGATTCCATTTTATCCACCGTCATTGAAACAGAGTACAAAATTTTTTACTGTTGAAAAGGATGGAATTCGCTATAGTTTATCCGGAATAAAGGGTGTACCTCATACATTTATAGAGACAGTGAATGCCTTACGCCAAACGAATGTAGAAGCATTTGATAATTTATTTGACATGGCAGTTGCCTTAAGTGCACAGCAATTTAAACCAAAAGTAATGGAAGCTTTAATTTTCGCCGGAGCTCTCGATTATATAGGGAAAGATCGTGCTGTACTAATAGCAACATTGGAGGCAGCCTTAAAGCAAGCTGAGCTGCTAAGACCAACTGAGGATATTGATATAGAATCGGCTACTGCCTTTAGCTTTGGTAAGCCGAAGTATATGGAAGCGGAAGCGATGCCACAAAAGGAAAAATTACTTCATGAAAAGGAAAGTCTTGGTTTTTATATTTCTGCACATCCGGTCTCAGAGGAAAGAGCTTTTTGGAATGAAGTAAATAGTACATGCCGAGAGTTGAAGCATGCTCGTGAGGGAACGTATGTAAAAATGATTGGCATAATAGAAGAAATAAAAAAAATACGCACAAAAAAAGGTGAGCAAATGGCTTTTGTTCAGCTTCAGGATGAGTTTGGAACGGTATCTGTAACCTTATTCCCGCAAGTCTTTCATCTTGTTCAAGAGCTGTTACTCGAAGATGAATTGCTTTACATTGAAGGAACGCTTGAAAGACGCTTTGGTAAACCTCAAGTGAAAGTAAAACATGCACAGACGACGAAAAGAATATGAAATTGAAGAAAATTATAGAAACTGCATAAATTTTTATGCAGTTTTTTCTTTACTTTTTAATAATTATTTTGTAAGCTAGAGTCAATGTTAAAAAGTGGTCAGACCACTTTTGCCTTCATTCGGTAGGAGATGCCATCTTCTGAAGGTGGTGGATTTAGTTAGGTATCCAAACACTTACTGAAATAGAGGAACTTAGTCTAAGAACGCCACGTCCTGTGGCAACGACTGAGTGACCAACATCATGTTGGCCCAAGCCTTTGGACGCATTGATTATCTGAGCGAAGGATAAGCGACAGCAACAAATGTTTTCTGTGCGAAAGCGAAGCGACAGCAACAAATGTTTTCTGTGCGAAAGCGAAGCGACAGCAACAAAATGTTTTCTGTGCGAAAGCGAAGCGGCAGCAACAATTAGGCCAAGGCGAAATTGATAGAACGAGGAGTTGATCGTATGGATAAAAAAACCGAACAAAAGAAAGTTTTTTTAGATATCGTCCAACAATTACGACAACTTATTAAAATGGAAAAAATACAGGCTGGTGAAAAGCTACCTTCCGAACGAGTCCTTTCAGAACGTCTAGGTGTCGGGCGATCCTCCGTGAGAGAGGCATTGCGAAGCTTAGAGTTGTTAGGTCTTATTGAAACGAGACATGGGGGAGGTACCTTCCTAGCTTCCACACAAAAGCATCAGCTCGTAGAAATATTGTCGATGTTTATATTAGAAGATGAAAAATCAAAAAAGGATGTCGAATTAACGCGAGAAATTCATGAAAAGGAAGCCATTCGCGTAATAAGTTGTACAGAGACTCTGAGAACACTGCCTGTGTGGGAAAGTTTTTTTGTAAAGCTTGAGATAGAAAGCGCGATTAATTGTCGAGACGTTTTACGGGAAATAATAATCACGTCAGGAAATCGTCTTTCACTAAAAGTATGGTTTCAGTTAGCAGTTTATGACGGTGACCGTTTAAATCGAAACTCAACAGAAGAAGAAAAATTAATCATTCAAACTATGTTGAAATCGATGCAGCTCGGCTATGAAAAAGAAGCATTACAAGCTTACGAGCAGTGGATGAAGACTGTACGAAGTAATTAGACAACAAAGGGGGAGTCAAACATGGCAATTCGCAGCCTATTTACTAAAAAGAAAGAGGATGGACAAGAAAAGGGATTTCCAGAAGGACTTATGACAAAATGTCCAGAATGCCGTCATATTCAATTAACGAAGGAATTAGAAAAAAATCATAAAGTATGTTCAAAATGTGACCATCACTTCAAAATGACAGCGCAGGAGCGCGTAGCGGATTTTTTAGATGAAGGTTCATTTGTTTCAATGGACGATCATTTACAAACAAGTAACCCTCTTAATTTCCCTGCTTATGTAGAAAAAATTTCAGCGGATCAACAAAAAACGGGATTAAGCGAAGCTGTGATAACTGGTTTAGGTACCCTGGACGGAGAAGAAATTGTTGTAGCAATTATGGATTCTCATTTCCGTATGGGCTCAATGGGCTCAGTTGTCGGAGAAAAAATCACACTCGCAGTTGAAAAAGCTACTGAATTACGTCTACCATTTATTATCTTTACTGCTAGTGGTGGAGCGCGCATGCAAGAAGGTATTCTATCATTAATGCAAATGGCAAAAACGAGTGTGGCATTAAAACGCCATAGCGATGAAGGGCTATTGTTTATTTCTATCTTAACGCATCCTACAACAGGTGGCGTTTCTGCAAGCTTTGCCTCTGTTGGAGATATTAATATTGCTGAACCACAAGCATTGATTGGCTTTGCTGGTCGCCGTGTCATTGAAGAAACAGTAAGAGAAAAACTGCCAAGTGATTTTCAAACGGCAGAATTTTTATTAGCTCATGGTCAGCTTGATGCCATCTTCCATCGAAAAGATTTACGAAACCAAGTAGCAGTGCTTGTGAAAATGCATACGAAAGGCGGCGTGCAACATGTCTAAAAATTTAGCTTTTGAAGAACCAGTAGTACAATTACGTGAAAAAATTGATGAGTTAAAAACGATTGCTGCCGATGCAGATGTAGATATGACAGGCGAAATCGAAACTTTAGAAACACGTCTAACACAGTTAGAACAATCCATTTATGCCAATATGAAGCCGTGGGATCGTGTACAGGTTGCTAGACATCCAGAACGACCAACGACATTACAATATATAGAGGCTATGTGTGAAAACTTTATTGAGTTACATGGTGATCGTACGTTTGGTGATGATGCGGCTATTCTTGGAGGAATTGCTCTTTTTGAAGGTCAGCCAGTAACAATTGTTGGACATCAACGCGGAAAATCAACGAAAGAAAACATTCGTCGGAATTTTGGTATGCCACATCCAGAAGGATATCGTAAGGCATTACGTTTAATGAAACAGGCCGAAAAATTTAAGCGCCCAATTATTTGTTTTATTGATACGAAAGGTGCTTATCCCGGTAAGGCTGCTGAGGAACGAGGTCAAAGTGAAGCGATTGCCAGAAATCTAGTTGAAATGGCGGGCTTAACAGTGCCAGTTATTAGTATTGTTATTGGAGAAGGCGGTAGTGGAGGTGCGATTGCATTAGGTGTAGCGAATCGTGTCTTTATGTTAGAAAACTCAACGTATTCGGTTATCTCGCCGGAAGGGGCTGCATCGATTTTATGGCGTGATGGTAGCCTAGGAAAGCAAGCAGCAGAAGCAATGCGTATAACAGCACCTGACTTAAAAGAGCTTGGCGTTATCGATGGAATTATCCCTGAGATAACAGGTGGAGCTCATCGCAATGTAGCGAAGCAAGCACTTTATATAAAAGAATGTATAAGTGACACACTAAAAGTATTGAGCTCTTTAAATGGCGAACAATTAATTGAGGACCGTTATGAGAAATTCAGAAAGATTGGACAATATACAGAAGCTTAAATTACAGTTTTAGGTTTTTGGATATGTAAATTTGCTCGAAAATAGTTAAAAATTGTGATTCGTATTAATAAAAAAAAATAGAGTGAATAGCACGAGAAATAAGGAATAAATGTTAAATTTAGGATGTTTTTGACTAGAAAGAGTGTGTGAAAGCGCATTCTTTTTATTTTTTATGTAAAAGTTATGTTTTTCTAGCCTCAGAACCCTTACATAGTTTGTTTTTTCATGTTAATGTGAATAATAATAGTATCTGCAGGAGGTTCGACAATGAAAAAAATTGCGGTATTAACAAGTGGTGGAGATGCGCCAGGAATGAATGCAGCTATTCGTGCAGTCGTTCGTAAGGCAGCATATCATGGAATTGATGTTGTCGGAATTAAGCACGGCTATGATGGCTTAATAAAAGGAAGTATGGAAAATCTTGATTTAGGTTCGGTAGGTGGCATTATTCAACGTGGTGGTACACATTTAAATTCTGCAAGATGTCCCGAATTTAAAGAAGACGCTGTTCAGCAGCGAGGCATTGACAATATGCGTGAAGCTGGCATTGAAGGACTAGTCGTTATTGGCGGTGATGGTTCTTACCGTGGAGCTATGGATTTAGTGAAAAAAGGCTTTCCTGTTGTTGGCGTACCAGGAACAATTGATAACGACGTACCAGGAACCGAGTATACGATAGGATTCGATACTGCACTAAATACGGTTGTGGAATCTATTGATAAAATCCGCGATACAGCAACTTCCCATGAAAATTCCTTTATCGTTGAGGTGATGGGGCGAGATGCAGGGGACATTGCTTTATGGGCAGGTCTTGCAGCTGGAGCTGAAACAGTTTTAATTCCAGAAGAAGATTATAATTTGGATGATATTGTGGCACGCTTAGACCGTGGTGCAGCTCGCGGGAAAAAGCATAGCATTATTATCGTCGCTGAGGGTGTCATGTCTGGTAACGAATTGGCAAAGCTATTATATGAAAAAACAGGAAAAGAAACGCGTGTTTCTGTTCTTGGACATATCCAACGTGGTGGTTCACCTACTGCGCGTGATCGTGTTCTAGCGAGTCAATTTGGTGCACATGCAGTTGAATTGCTAATGGAAGGAAAGTCTGGCAGGGCGGTAGGTATCCGTAATCATCAAGTGATTGACTATGATATGCCTGAGGCTTTCGAAAAAAATCATGAGGCAGATGTAAGCTTATATACTTTAATGAAAGAACTATCAATATAATTTGTTATAAAAACGGAGTGGGCAGAAAATGAGAAAAACAAAAATCGTATGTACAATTGGTCCAGCAAGTGAGTCACCAGAAATTTTAGAGAAACTAATTGAAGCAGGTATGAATGTTGCCCGCTTAAACTTTTCGCATGGTTCCCATGAGGAGCATGAAGTACGTATTAATTTAATTCGCGAAGTAGCACAAAAATTAGGGAAACCAGTTGGGATTTTACTCGACACAAAAGGCCCTGAAATTCGTACACACAATATGAAAAACGGAGAATTGCATTTAGCAGCAGGGCAAGTCATTGATATTTCAATGACTGAAGTGGAAGGAACGGAGTCAAGCTTCTCTGTAACGTATGATCGTTTAATCGAAGACGTTGAACAAAACTCCATTATTTTATTAGATGATGGACTAATTCAACTACGCGTATTAGCAAAAGATATGGAAAAAGGTCTTATTCATACGATTGTAGAAAATTCAGGTGTCTTAAAAAATAAAAAGGGTGTTAACGTTCCAGGTGTTTCTGTACAACTTCCTGGAATTACAGAAAAAGATGCACAGGACATTCTATTCGGTAGTAAGCAAGGTGTTGACTTTATTGCAGCCTCGTTCGTTCGTCGAGCAAAGGATGTACTAGAAATTCGAGAATTACTTGAACAAAATGGCGGTAGCCACATTCAAATTATCCCGAAAATCGAAAACCAAGAGGGTGTCGATAATATCGATGAAATCATCTTAGTTTCAGATGGATTAATGGTAGCACGTGGTGACCTCGGTGTAGAAATCCCAGCAGAAGAAGTACCACTTGTACAAAAGAAATTAATTTTAAAATGTAATCAAGTAGGTAAACCAGTTATTACAGCTACACAAATGCTAGATTCGATGCAGCGTAATCCACGTCCGACACGAGCAGAGGCTAGTGACGTAGCAAACGCAATTATTGATGGTACAGATGCAATTATGCTTTCTGGTGAAACTGCAGCAGGGCTTTATCCAGTAGAGTCCGTACAAACAATGAATAAAATCGCACTGCGTACAGAAAATTCATTAGACTATAAGGCAATCGTCTCTACACGTAGTCGTGAAAAAGAGGCAAATATGACTGAGGCGATTTCTCAGGCAGTAGCATACACTTCGATTAACTTAGGCGTAAAGGCAGTACTTGCACCAACAGAAAGTGGTAACACAGCTAGAATGATTGCAAAATATCGTCCTGGTGTACCGATTGTCGCTGTAACAGGTTCAGCTAATACAGCTCACGCATTAACACTAGTTTGGGGTGTGAACCCAGTTGTTTGTCAACGAGTTACGACAACAGATGAAATTTTAGAGCTAGCTGTTGATGAAAGCTTGAAACATGGATTTGTAACGCATGGTGATGCAGTTGTCATTACAGCAGGTGTACCAGTAGGTGAAGCAGGTACTACTAACTTAATGAAGGTACACATCATCGGCGATTTATTAGCTCGTGGTCAAGGAATCGGTAAAGCTTCTGTAGTAGGTAAAACAGTTGTTGCTAAAAATGCAGCAGAGGCACTAGCTTATGACACAGACGGATGCATTATAGTAACGGTTGGTTCCGATCGTGATATGATGCCAGCACTTGAAAATTGTATTGGTTTGATTACAGAAGAGGGCGGGCTAACAAGTCATGCAGCGGTTGTAGGACTAAGCCTTGGTATCCCTGTTATCGTCGGGGTAAAAGAAGCCACTACATTGATTCGCCACGGTCAAGAAATTACAATGGATGCTGAAACAGGAGTTATTTACAAAGGGCATGCAAGTGTTCTTTAATCTATAATAAAAAGCTCTAGTGCAACTTATTTGCACTAGAGCTTTTCTTATAGTAAAGAAGTAATTGCGGTCTTTCAACGAAATCTAGGGATGACATTTTATTAAAAAGTATGTCGTGTGTATAAGTTGATTTGAGTGGAGGCTGGACGCCCTCAGGAAAGCGCCCAGCCGGAACGGAAATCAACCCCGCGTTATGGTGATGAGCTAATTTTGCCTAGTTTAAACTTACTTTACTAAATAAAAATTATTCCCTTTCTCTCATGGAACGAGATTTACTATAAAAAGAATAGCGTCGTCATCTCTTAAATAGGACCCATTGTTTTTTTAATGAAACTTATTGGGCTATAATAACGTATATAAGGTATAGCTTTTTTTAGCTAGAAAGGAGAAAAATATGAGAAAAGTTTTTCTTGGTTTCATTGTCTATGCATTAGCCGAGTTGGCGTTATTAATAGTAATTGGTCAAAATATTGGTGTTCTAAATACATTATTGCTTATAGTCGCTACGAGTATTATAGGTATTTATATAGTGAAAAATAAAGGTATGAATTCTGTACAAAAGGTAAAAAATACGATAGCACGCGGAGAAGCTCCGGGACCAGTATTAGTTGACACAGTATTAAATTTCAGTGGTGGTGTACTTCTAGCATTACCAGGTTTTATAACAGATCTTGTTGGTTTATTACTGCTCATGCCTTTTTCTCGCAAAATGTTCCAGCCAATCTTTTATTATTGGATGCGGAAAAAAATGAAAAAAGGTCAATTTATCATCGTTCAAAAATAGCATTATCCTTTAGTTTAACCGCCAAAAATAAAAATATAGGGCTCAGTAAGATGCCGTAAAAACCAAATAATAAAATAGAGGCAGCACTGATGAAAAAAGTATGGAATGTACGTAATTGTAATGTATTTGACCAAAGCATGGATTCAGCTAGCTGCCTTGTTAATTGAACGAAGAGATACAAAAGTAAAATAGCTACACATAAAAAGGTATTGCCTTTTAAGTAAAAATAAATGCTCATAGGTACAAGAAATACCCCAATCCCAAAGAACGGAAGTACATCTGCAAATGCAACTATAAAAGCTTTAATGATGGCTTGTTCAAATTGGAGAATCATAAATCCCGCACAAAGGATGAGCAGTGTAATCGTGAATAGCTGAAACTCCACGTACAAAAAGTAATGAAATAGCTGCATTATTTTAGAAAAATGCTTCTGCCATTCATTGCGGAATTTTTTTGGCACATATTGAAAAAACCAATATCGGGATTTGCGAGTTTCCAATAGGGCGAAATAGTAAGCAACAAGGAATATAAATACTTCAATTACATGCTTCATGAATAGTTGGAAAATATTGGCTGTATATAAAAAGATTGAATCGAAAATGGAAAGCGATTTTTCCTTTAAAACTTGAATGAACATTGATTCATATTCATTGAAAAGTGGGAAATTTTGCAATGTATCTCTGATTTCAGGGAAGACAAGAATAATACTGTTTATCGATATGATAACGAGAAGAAAAACGCAAGCTAGTATAAGTGCTTCCACAATAATTGCTGCAAGCCAATAGGTGATTTTACAATAAGAGTGAAGGAATTTTATGATAGGATAAGTAGAAAAAGACAAAAATATCGCAAGTGATACAGGTAATACGAACCACAATATCACTAAATAGAATATAAAAAACAAAGCACTTGTAGTTCTTTCGTATGAAAAATATTTAATATTCCTCATTTTTACAAATTCACCCCGTTTCAATTGATAAATCAATATTGAAATATGCAAAAGAATCTCTTTGAAGCCCATTTATAATCGCTCGTGCACCTTTTTCTTTATTCGGAGGTTTTTCATTCACAAAGCTGTCAAAAATGATTATAATAGCAATGTAAGCGATTAACTTAATGGTTCATATGAGCAAAAAACGTAAATGCGAGCTAATAATTGCATTTACCACAAAAAAATATATTATGAGGGAGCGATAATTTATGTCAGCAACTAAAGGTTTAGAAGGTATCGTAGCAGCGGAATCTAAAATCAGTTCAATTATCGATGACACACTTACATATGTTGGTTACAACATTGATGATTTAGCAGAGAATGCGTCATTCGAAGAGGTAATTTATTTATTATGGCATACTCGTTTACCAAAAGCGGACGAGCTAGCTGAATTAAAACAACAATTGGCAGACAACATGTCTATTCCACAAGCAATCGTAGATCAATTCAAAACATACCCACTTTCAACTGTACATCCAATGGCTGCACTACGTACTGCAGTATCTTTACTTGGTGTATTCGATGAAGAAGCGGATGTTATGGATACAGAAGCTAACTACCGTAAAGCAATCCGTTTACAAGCTAAAATTGCAACAGTAGTTACTGCATTTGCGCGTGTTCGTAAAGGTTTAGAGCCAGTTGCACCAAAACCAGAATTAGGATATGCAGCAAACTTCTTATACATGCTTAAAGGTGAAGAACCAGCAGCAATCGAAGTTGAAGCATTCGACAAAGCATTAGTATTACATGCTGACCACGAATTAAATGCATCTACATTCACAGCACGTGTATGTGTAGCTACATTATCAGATGTTTATTCTGGTGTAACTGCAGCTATCGGTGCATTAAAAGGACCACTTCATGGTGGTGCAAATGAGCAAGTTATGAAAATGTTAACTGAAATCGGCTCACTTGAAAACGTTGAATCTTATATTCAAAATAAATTAGATAACAAAGAAAAAATCATGGGCTTCGGTCACCGCGTATACCGCAAAGGCGACCCACGTGCACCACACTTACGTGTAATGTCACAAAAATTAACTGAGCTAACTGGTAAACCAGAGCTTTATGAAATGTCAGTTAAAATCCATGACATGATCGTAGAACAAAAGAAATTACCTGCAAACGTAGACTTCTTCTCTGCGTCAGTGTATGATTCTTTAGGTATTGATCATGACCTATTCACACCAATTTTCGCAGTATCACGTACTTCTGGTTGGGTAGCTCATATTTTAGAGCAATATGCTAACAACCGCCTAATCCGTCCACGTGCAGAGTATGTTGGACCAGGCATGCAAAAATATGTTCCAGTCAGCGAGCGCTAATTCGGAAAATATGCTAGAATATTTGGGACTGTGTTACTGAAAACACAGTCCTATGATTATGAATTTAGGAGGCAACATCAATGTCAAACAAAATTGTAGTTGAAAATGGCGTACTTAATGTACCAAACAATCCAGTAATTCCTTTCATCGAAGGTGACGGAATTGGTCCAGATATTTGGGCTGCAGCATCACGCGTAATCGACGCAGCAGTAGAAAAAGCTTACAATGGTGAAAAGAAAATTGAATGGTTAGAAGTTCTAGCTGGTGAAAAAGCATTCAACCAAACTGGTGAATGGTTACCACAAGAAACTTTAGACAAAATTAACGAATACCTAATCGCAATCAAAGGTCCTCTTACTACTCCAATCGGTGGTGGTATCCGCTCTCTAAACGTAGCATTACGTCAACAGCTTGACCTATATGTATGCTTACGTCCAGTACGTCACTTTGATGGAGTACCTTCTCCAGTTAAACGCCCAGAAGACGTTGAAATGGTTATCTTCCGCGAAAACACAGAAGACATCTATGCTGGTATTGAATTCGAATCTGGCTCTGAACAAGCACAAAAAATCATCAACTTCCTACAAACTGAATTTGGTGTTAACCAAATCCGCTTCCCAGAAACTTCTGGTATCGGTGTAAAACCTGTATCTAAAGAAGGTACTGAGCGTTTAGTACGTTCTGCTATCGAATACGCTATTAAACATAAACGCCCATCTGTTACTTTAGTACACAAAGGTAACATCATGAAATTCACTGAAGGTGGATTCAAAAAATGGGGTTATGAATTAGCTGAAAAAGAATTTGCTGATCAAACATTCACTTGGAACCAATATGATGCTATTAAAGCTGAACAAGGTGAAGAAGCAGCAAACAAAGCACAAACTGACGCTTTAGCAGCTGGTAAAATCTTAGTTAAAGATTCTATCGCTGATATCTTCTTACAACAAATCTTAACTCGTCCAACTGAGTTCGACGTAGTTGCTACAATGAACTTAAACGGTGACTATATCTCTGACGCATTAGCTGCACAAGTTGGTGGTATCGGTATCGCTCCAGGCGCAAATATTAACTATGTAACTGGACACGCGATCTTCGAAGCTACTCACGGTACAGCTCCAAAATATGCTGGTCAAGATAAAGTAAACCCATCTTCAGTATTACTTTCAGGTGTATTAATGCTTGAACACTTAGGATGGCAAGAAGCAGCTGACATGGTTACTAAATCTGTAGAGAAAACAATCTCTTCTAAAGTTGTAACTTACGACTTCGCTCGTTTAATGGACGGCGCTAAAGAAGTAAAATGTTCAGAATTCGCTACTGAATTAATCAAAAACCTATAATTTTTTATTCTAAAATAGAAATTATAGTTAAAGCGGAAGTATATTCTGCCGATATAATTAGGGTGAAATGTAAATTTCTATTGACCTTAGCTTAATAAAATATTTACGATGAACTTGTTTAATCGAGGGAGGAGAATTTATTCTCCTCCCTTTTTTAAAGTATATAACCTAATTTTAAAGGAGCGTATTCGAATGTCTCTGAAACGAAAAAAAATCTCAGTAATCGGTAGCGGTTTTACTGGCGCTACTGCAGCATTTTTAGCGGCTCAAAAAGAACTTGGTGATGTAGTGTTAGTGGATATTCCTCAAGCTGAAAATCCAACTAAAGGTAAAGCTCTAGATATGTGGGAAGCTGCACCAGTGCAAGGCTATGATTCTTATGTTAAAGGTACTTCTAATTATGCAGATACTGCAGATTCTGATGTAGTAATTATCACTGCTGGCGTTGCTCGTAAACCAGGTATGAGCCGTGACGATCTTGTTCAAATTAACCAAGATGTAATGAAAGCTGTTTCTAAGGAAATTGCTAAGTACTCACCAAATGCAACAATCCTCGTTCTTACAAACCCAGTTGATGCAATGACTTACACAGTATTCAAAGAAACTGGTTTCCCTAAAAATCGTGTAATAGGTCAATCAGGTGTACTTGATACAGCTCGTTTCTGTGCGTTTGTAGCTGAAGAACTGAATATCTCAGTAAAAGACATCACAGGTTTTGTGTTAGGCGGTCATGGTGATACAATGGTGCCACTTACTCGCTACTCATTCGCTGGTGGTATTCCATTAGAATCATTAATTCCAGCAGATCGTCTTGAAGAGATTGTAGACCGTACACGTAAAGGTGGCGCTGAAATCGTTAACCTCCTTGGTAATGGTTCTGCATATTATGCTCCTTCAGCGGCGCTTATTGAAATGGCGGAAGCTATCATTAAAGACCAAAAACGTATACTTCCATCTATTGCATACTTAGAAGGCGAATATGGCTACAATGATTTATATCTAGGTGTTCCGACATTATTAGGTGCAAATGGTATAGAAAAAATCTTTGAGCTTGATTTAACAGACAATGAAAAAGCAGCTTTAGATAAATCGGCAGAGGCTGTCCGCGACGTTATGAAAGTTTTAGCTTAATAAGAGTTTATGAAATCGAGTAGGATTCATTCCTACTCGATTTCATGTTGTTGAAAAACTATTATGTCAATGAAATTAAAGTCATATTAATTAAAGTATGACTCTTTTGCAAAGCGAGTGGTTGATTTCCGTTCCGACTGGGCGCTTTGTTGTTGCTGTCGCTACGCTTACGCACAGATAAAACAATTGCTGCCGCTTCGCTTTCGCACAGAGCAAAGCTTCCTGGGGGCGTCCGATGAGCCGCTTCACTCGCATTGCTCGCTCCAGGGTCTCGGGCCAACACGATGTTGGTCACGAAGGCGTTATCACAGGACGTGATGGTTTTAGCCTTCATTCCTCTATTGCTGATCCCCGAGGAGTCGCCCAGCCTCCACTCCAATCAACCACTTCATATAGCATGTATTTTCTGACATATCTATTAAGCGATAAAACGAAACCTTTGCAATGTTCTGTCTGTGTAAAAGTAAAGTGCTAACGAAGCTATAGCAATAGATTTACAATTGCGTCACTGTTATATGTCTGTTCGATTTTGGTGAGTAGCCATGGCGATAATAAATGCGCTTGTAAGTATGCTCGTATAACAATGTACATTTTTGCTCACCAATGTATATTACAACTTTACTTGGATTGGCTAGCATGATAGCCTTGTTCGGCTATGTAGTCGCTGGTTTTGGCTGATATTTATGAGAGTAGAGGTTTCAATGTCAAGTTGTAAATATTCATACACATGAATATTTGAGAGAAAGTGTACATACTAAGACAAACAAAAATGTACATTTCGATGCGAACATTTATAGCGTTGAAATATATAAATTTATAAGAAATTCTACGCTATCGCTGATTGTAGTGGAAGGCTACTCGACTCCCGTGGGAAAGCGAGACAGGCGAGACCCTGCACGGAGCGAAGCGTAGGAAGCGGCTCGGCGCTCGCCCGCAGGAAAGCGAGTAGCCTGGAACGGAAATCAACCCCACGTTTTGGTAGTAAACTTTTATCAATTTCGCTTTGGTGTAATGGTAGCTGTCGCGTTCTATTTGTTACAAATAAAAAATGCTAAATGAAGATAAAATGGTTCTTCTGCTTTTCGTTGTACTTTTGGAATAAAATTGATACTATGAAGGTATATGATAGAAAAGGGGTTGGCGTATTTTTGCTTCAAAAAAACAGTAAGCTTGGTCTCACTATTGATGAAATTACAGTTGGCGAGAAGATTCATATTACCGAAAAGATAGAAGATAAGGATTTACTGCTTTATTTAGGACTTACGAATGATAATAATCCGCTTTATATTCAACATGATTATGCAGCGATGACACCTTTTCAAAAGCCAATCGTACCAACAATCATGTTAAATGGCATTATTACTTCAGCTGTGTCAAAGTATATCCCTGGACCAGGTGCACGAATTATTGAGCAACATATAAAATATTTAGAACCGCTCTATCATTACGAATTATTTGATACTCTTTTAGAGGTAACAGAAGTAAATAAATTGCAAAATACAATTACTGTATCGGTACACTCTTATAATGAGCAGAAGCAGCTTATGATTGAGGGTACTTTGCTGGTGACACCACCGCTTACTTTATAGACGTCTTGAGATTTGAAATGGGGGTTTCAAATCACTAACGGAGGCTTTAAACATGACAAAAACGATTTTAGTTGTAGAAGATGAATTTTCGATTGCGACATTATTGAAATATAATTTAGAACAGGCTGGATATCTTGTAGAAACAGCCGCAGACGGTCAAGAGGGTCTAGATAAGGCAATCGACTTACAACCAGATTTAATTTTATTAGATTTGATGCTTCCAAGGCTTGATGGTATGGAGGTTTGTAAACAGATCCGTCAACAACGTATGAATACACCTATTATTATGCTAACAGCAAAGGATGATGAGTTCGATAAAGTACTTGGTCTAGAGCTAGGAGCAGATGATTATATGACAAAGCCCTTTAGTCCGCGCGAAGTGTTAGCACGGGTAAAGGCGGTTTTAAGACGTTTTACACAAAATGTAGTGCCAGAAGAGAAGAATGGGCCACAAGAGAAAATGTTTGAATTTGGACAATTGCGTGTTTTTCCAGAGCGTTTTGAAGTATTTTTACAGGATGAGGCACTGGAATTTACACCAAAGGAATTTGAGCTACTCATTTATTTACTTGAAAATAAAAACCGGGTTTTAACACGTGATCAGCTATTAAGTGCTGTATGGAAGTATGACTTTGCTGGTGATACTCGAATTGTAGATGTACACATTAGCCACCTTCGCGATAAAATCGAAGAAAATAGCCGTAAGCCGATGTTCATCAAGACAATTCGTGGCCTTGGCTATAAATTCGAGGAGCCGAAGACGACATGAAATCAATGAGCAACCGCTTATTCTTGACATTCATGCTATTGCTTGGATCGATATTAGCTGTCCTAATGATTGTTATAGGTCAGCTTTTTCCTGTTTATATAGAACAGTACAATGAGCAAGCTAGTTCACAGGTGCAAGAATCCGTTAACCAAGTATTAGATGAACGAAAGATTGAACTATCAAAAGAAGATAGAGAGGCACTGTATACTGCTCAAAACATTGAGGCAACAGATTCTCTAATATCGACTGTTCATGCGCGACTTTATGTTGTGCTAGCGATTCTTTTTTTAATAGCGCTTATTTTAATGGCTATTGTAAGTCGCTATATGATTCGAAATTTCACTGCTCCTATTGATAACGTGACAGATACAGCACTTGAACTGGCGAAGGGAAATTACCGTGCTCGTGCCCATGAAAATGAGCATGAACGCATGATGCCACTTAGTCACTCCATCAATATTTTAGCGCGTAACTTACAGGATATTACGGCGATTCGCGAGGTAGAAGAGGAAAGGCTTAAAACGTTAATTGAAAACATGGGAAGCTCCCTCATGATGATTGGACGTGAGGGGAATATATCTATCGTGAACCGTGTATTTTTAGAGCGTTTCGGTATGCAAATTGACGATGTACAAGGGAAAGTTTTTCGTACAATTGGCTTACCTAAATCCCTGGAGCAATTTATCGACCATGTGTTTCTAACTGAAATGCCTTATCGACAACAAATTAAAATGGAGGTCCAACAGGAGCTGTACAATAAGGAAGTGTATGGAGCACCTGTTATAGGGGATCATGGTCGATGGCTTGGTGTTGTTATCGTTATGCACGATATTACAGAGCTTGTTCGTTTAGAGCAGATTCGTAAGGATTTTGTAGCAAATGTATCCCATGAATTGCGTACACCTATTACATCTATTAAAGGCTTTTCTGAAACTTTACTGGATGGTGCATATAAGGATGAAAAAATGCTGCTATCTTTTTTAGAGATCATTTATAAGGAAAGTAACCGTCTGCAGATGCTTATCCAGGATTTACTAGAATTATCGAAAATTGAACAGCATGGTTTTACCGTTAATATTATGCCGATGGGCTTGCAAGATGTACTTATACGTGGAGCAGAGCTGACTGGACCTCGTCTGGATGAGAAAAATATGAGCTTTCATGTTGATATAGAACGTGATGTTCAGGTAATGGGTGATGCGAATCGTATCATTCAAATTGTCACTAATTTAATTACTAATGCTATTACGTACTCTCCGGAAAATACAATCGTTACGATTCGATTAAAGGAAAATGAAACGTACGGTATTCTTGAAATTGAAGACCAAGGTATAGGAATTGAAAAGAATGAAATTGCCCGTGTCTTTGAACGGTTTTACCGTGTGGATCGTGCACGAAGCAGGAATTCTGGGGGTACAGGTTTAGGGCTTGCTATTGTGAAGCACTTAGTAGAGGCGCATCACGGTCGCATTCAGGTAGAAAGTGAAGTTGGCGTCGGGACAAAAATGATTGTCATGATTCCGAAAAATTAACGAATTCTTTACAATAGCACAATTTTAGATTCACAATGGGGCCTTATACTTGTCAGTAGAAACCCCTATATAATTGTTAAGACTTTAAAATAGCCAAAAAAATCTTTATATATGAGGAATGTTTAACTTCTTTCAGTGGCTGTCGAAACATCCGCTGAAAGAAGTCAAACCTTCCAGACGCAATTATGCCGATGCATAACTTATTTGTGTTGCTTAGTTATCGCCAATAGGAAGAATCTATTACCAAACTTTTTGGTGGTAGATTCTTTTTCTGTTTTACACGTAACGTAAATAGGTGTAAAGTATAGTAGCATAATATTCAACTAATAAACAATGTACTTGTTAGTTGAACCAATCGGGCTTTTACGGTCTGCACTTAGCAGAAGTGATCTATATTCTGACCGTTAAGCGGGATAAAAAATTGAAAGAAGGATGACCATGAAAATCGTCAATAGTATCGTGCAAA
This sequence comes from Lysinibacillus sp. NPDC093216, assembly GCF_050280325.1. Taxonomy (NCBI): domain Bacteria; kingdom Bacillati; phylum Bacillota; class Bacilli; order Caryophanales; family Bacillaceae; genus Lysinibacillus; species Lysinibacillus sp. NPDC093216. The sequence goes on from NZ_JBNNVB010000008.1 coordinate 146,911, forward strand.
TCGGCTATCTTTATGTAATTTTATTTATTGGGAATAGTATTGCACGTCTACTTCACTTGCCGATTCCAGGGAGCATAATTGGACTAGTCTTATTGTTTTTACTTTTGCAGTTTCATATTATTAAGCTTGAATGGATTGAGCTAGGTGCAGGTTTATTACTTAGTGAATTATTACTATTTTTCATTCCATCTGCTATCGGAGTAATCGATTATACTGCATTATTCGGTGTGCAAGGTGTGAAAGCTGTGCTTGTTATTGTATTGAGTGCCATAGTTGTAATGTTTGCAACAGGTTTCACAGCACAATTGCTAGGGCAACGAAAGAAAGGTGATACTGCATGAGCTTGTTAATAGCTATAGTAAGTTTACTAGGTACTATCGCAGTTTTTTATACTAGTAAAATGTTTTATAAAAAGTATCAGAAGGAATGGTTAACACCTATACTAATCACACCATTAGTGGCAATTATCATCTTGCTACTAACGGGTACATCCTATAAATCCTATACTGCTGGGGCCGGTATTTTATCAAATTTACTAGGGCCAGCAACAGTTGCATTTGCGGTACCAATTTATAAAAATTTTGACCTATTAAAGAAACATGCTTTTGAAATTGTTCTAAGTATTGCAGTTGGCTCAGCTGTTGCTATTACATCATCATTTATCTTTGCTGTATTAGTTGGATTAAATAATGAGCTTGTGCATAGCATAGTTCCACGCTCAGTTACTACACCAATAGCGATGGACATTTCCAATATGATTGGTGGCTCTCCTACTCTTACTGCAGTTTTCGTTATGGTAACTGGTATTTTAGGGAGTCTAATAGCACCATTAGTTATTAAAGTATGTCGTTTCCATCGACCATCCTCTAGAGGTCTACTGTTAGGAATGGGAGCACATGGTACGGGTACCTCTAAAGCATTTGAATTTGGTGAGCTAGAAGGTACTTTTGCAAGTCTTGCTATGATTGTAGCTGCATTAATTAGCATTGTTTTATCAACAACATTTTTCCCAGCATTTGAACATCTAGTTGTCAATATCCTGTTGCCTTAAATGGTAGCAGGATTTTTTTCAGTTCTATTTTATTTGGATGGTCAGTGCAGGAACGTTTGGTGAACTTGCTCCTTATGTCAAACTGCCTAAAATAAAAAATTGGTTTATTAAAATATTTTGAAACTTTTTAAGAGGTGCCCCGTATACATAAGTACTAAGCTTAAGGGAGGATAAGACATGAGTGTGAAAAGGTCACTAATGATGGTGGGACTTGGCATTTTCGGGATTGTTGCACTTATTTCGGTATTTACATCATGGTACACGGTAGATGAATCAGAACAAGCAGTTGTCATTACGTTCGGTCGTGCCGATAATACAGTAACAGAACCAGGTTTACATTTTAAATTACCTTGGCCTGTACAATCGGTTGAGGTATTATCGAAGGAAACATTTAGTTTAAAGTTTGGCTATAAGCAAGATAAAAATGGAGAATTGGAAGCTTATGATGCTGAAACGAAAATGATTACAGGGGATGAGCATATTGTTTTAACAGACCTTGTCGTTCAATGGAAGATTACAGAACCGAAAAAGTATTTATTCAGCTCACAAGATCCAGAAAAAATATTACATAGCGCTACGTCGAGTGCAATTCGATCAATTATTGGGAGTTCAAAAATCGACGCTGCGTTAACAGAGGGAAAAGCGGACATAGAAGCAAAATCACGAGATTTACTCGTTTCTCTTATTGAAAAATACGATATTGGTATTAGTGTTTTAGGGGTAAAACTACAGGATGTTGAGTTACCGAACGCAGATGTGCGAGCAGCCTTTACAGCTGTTACAGACGCACGTGAAATGAAAAATACAAAAATTAATCAAGCAAAAAAATATAATAATCAGCGTACTAATGAGGCTGAAGGTGAAAAGGATGCTATTATCTCGAAGGCTCAAGGTGAAAAAACAGCCCGTATTGAGCAGGCTCAAGGGGATGTAGCTGTCTTTAATAAAATGTATGAGCAATATAAGGGAAATAAACAAATTACACGCGAGCGTTTAATTTTAGAAACGCTTGAAAATGTTTTACCGAAAGCACAAATTTATATTATGAATGATGATGGCAGTACAATGAAATACTTGCCTCTTCAAGCTTTGCAACCTGGGAAACAGGAGACACCTGCTGCACAGGAAACACCAAAAGAGGAGAAAAAAGAAGGGGGCGGTAACTAATGGACCAAAAAAATAAGGATCTTGAAAAATTCCTCAATTTTTTATCAGGTAAATCCAAAAATACTGCTCCAAAAGAAGAGGGTACAGTGGATAATGTGGTCAAAATGTCGAAAAAAGGCCCGTTGAATCCGAAAAAATATATTTCTCTTGCCGTAACATTTACAGCGGTTTTTGCTATTGCTTTAATATTATTTACTAATGTTTATATAGTTAAAGAATCCGAATACGCAGTTGTTAGACAGTTTGGAGAAGTAGTGAAATTTCAGAGTGAGCCTGGCTTGAAGATAAAGGTTCCATTTATTCAAAGCGTAACGAAGCTACCAAAAAACCAAATGACGTATGAAGTTTCTGAAGAAGAAATTAATACAAAGGATAAAAAACGAATTATTATTGATAATTATGCAGTTTGGCATATAACAGATCCAAAGCAACTAATTTCAAACGCAGGAACAATAGAAAAAGTTGAATCACGTATGGAAGAGTTTATTTATTCAGTTATTCGTTCAGAGCTTGGTCGAATAGAATATAAGGCGATTATTAATGATGAAGATTCTTCACGTGGGAGTATCAACGATCAGGTAACTGCACGTGTCAATGAGTTGCTTTCGAATGATAAGTATGGAATCGAAGTAATAGATGTTCGTATTCGTCGTATCGACTTGCCAACTGTAAATGAGCAATCCGTTTTTACAAATATGATTTCGGATCGTGAATCAATGTCGCAAAAATACCTATCAGAAGGTGATGCGGAGAAACGCCGTATCGAAGCTCAAACAGATAAGGAAGTTCAAGAAATGCTCGCAACAGCGAAAAAGGATGCAGCATTGATTCAAGCGGAAGGTGAAGCAGAAGCGGCTAAGATTTACAATAAATCATTCTCTCAAGACCCTGAATTCTACTCATTGTACCGTACATTAGAATCATATAAGAAAACTGTAGGGGAAGATACGGTCATTATTTTACCATCCACTTCACCATATGCAAAAATATTATCAGGCTATATAAAATAACACTATTATTCTTGCAGGGATAAGCATATGAAGTCGTCTCAAACTTTTTGAGACGGCTTTTTTACATTTATGAAACTGGCGATATATTTCTACATATTAGTTACTGGTTTAAGACTCATTAACCATAACGTGGGGTTGATTTCCGTTCCGACTGGGCGCTTTGTTGCTGACGCTTCGCTTTCGCACAGATAAAACATTTGCCGCTGACGCTTCGCTTTCGCACAGATAAAACATTTGCCGCTGACGCTTCGCTTTCGCGCAGAGCAGAGCTTCCTGGGGGGCGTCTGATGAGCCGCTTCACTCGCTTTGCTCGCTCCAGGGTCTCGGGCCAACAGATGTTTTTTGCGCGAAAGCGTAGTGCTAACGTAGCGGCAGCAAAAGGGTTTCATTCTGTGCGAAAACGTAGTGCAACAAAGTGACAGCAACAGCACCGATGTTGGTCACGAAGGCGTTATCACAGGATGTGATGGTTTTAGCCTTCGTTCCTCTATTGCTGATCCCCAAGGAGTCGCCCAGTCTCCACTCCAATCAACTTATGCATGGCATACGTTTACAATAAATATAATCTCTAATGAGCAGTTTATAGAAGAAATGTTTAATGAATCCGATAATATATCTCAGTTTTCATGATATTTAGAAGGTATCGGTACTTTCGTTGATAAAAAATTCTTCAAAATAAGAAAAGTGAAGCTGCTTTTTAAGAGTGATCTAGTTATAATTGCAATCTTATATACTATTTAATTTTTCTAGTCTGGTTTTAGGGATTTTTAATCATGTTTTTATAAATATCTTTCAATTATAGATGTTATGTTATGAAAATGATAGAAATATATAATTTTGTGTTTCGTTTATGACTATTATCTGATAGAATGATATTGTTCGAGAAATAAAAAAAGGGGGTAATAGTTGTGAAGTTGCAAATTAGCAAGTGGCTCCAAAATTTGGGAATAGCCTGTAGTATTGCATCGTTATTTACACTTTTCTTCCGTCTATCAGATTTTGCATGGATCACAAAAAGTGTTTATCATATACCAGTATTTTTTGTCATTTTGTTTTTATTAGGTTTAGTTATTGCTGAGGATGTACGCAAGATATTTAAAAGAATATTTTTGTACGAGAAACGCAAGGTTAAACGTCCTATATGGCAAGTAGGGATTGGCTTTATTTTCTTCTTAGCGCAAATCGGCACTGTCATGGTGTTTAATACAGAGCTTACACATCCACAGCTTGGTGGTATGCCATTATTTTTAGTATTTGCCTTTATGAATGCCTTTATTTTGACAGTCCTATATGAAGAGATTTTTTATCGTAAAGAAAAAACTAATAAAGCCAGTGAATAACATAGATGAAGTCAATTACAACGCGTGATTGGCTTTTTTTGTGCAGTCAATCCTAAGCTATTGATGTAGAAAATTTGGCGATTTTCAACGTTATGATTGGTAAAATACCCGTTTTCTCGATAAAGTAAAAGGAAGAGGCATTTTCAAACATACGTTTTCGTTTTACAATTAAGAAGACGAAAACGCAGGAGGATAAAATCATGACAAAGGAAAAATTGCTATTATTGGACGGCAATAGTTTAGCATATCGCGCGTTTTTTGCGTTGCCATTATTGACGAATGATAGTGGAATTCATACGAATGCAGTGTACGGCTTTACAACAATGCTACAAAGAATATTAGAGGAAGAGCAGCCAACGAAAATTTTGGTTGCCTTTGATGCGGGTAAAACAACCTTCCGACATGAAACATTTACGGAATATAAGGGTGGTCGACAAAAGACTCCACCAGAATTATCTGAGCAGTTCCCTTATATACGTAAGCTTATCGATGCTTATGGTATTAAGCGATATGAGCTTGAACTGTACGAAGCGGACGATATTATAGGGACACTTGCCAAAGAAGCTTCATCACATGATATGGACGTCATCGTCGTATCAGGAGATCGTGACTTAACACAGCTCGCGACTGAGCAAGTAACAGTATATATTACTAAAAAAGGCATTACTGAAATTGAAAGAAATACACCAGAATTTATTGCAGAAAAATACGGATTAACTCCCCAACAAATTATTGATATGAAAGGTTTAATGGGGGATTCTTCAGATAATATCCCTGGTGTACCAGGTGTCGGTGAAAAAACGGCTGTTAAATTACTTAAAGAGCATGGTTCAGTGGAGTCCCTTTATGCGGCAATGGATACAGTGAAGGCTTCTAAAATGAAAGAAAAATTAGTTGCCAATGAAGAACAGGCACTAATGAGTAAAAAGCTAGCTACCATTTTTACAGAGGCACCGATTGAAATAACGCTTTCGGATCTTATTTATAATGGTCCGAATGAAGAAGAATTAATTAGCGTGTGGCAAGAGCTTGGCTTTAAATCATTGCTAGAGAAAAGTGATTTTACTGTCCAAGAAGAGGAACAAGCACCTTTTGACTATAAAATTGTACAAGAAGTAAAACAAGAGCATTTAAAAGATGTAATGGCAGTGCATTTGGAGCTAGAGGATGAGCATTATCATACATGTCAGCAACTAGGCATTGCACTAACAGATGGAGCGAAAACAATGTATGTGCCGTTTGATATTGCGGCTAAATCAGATGTCCTTCGTCTTTGGTTAGAAGATGCTACTAAAATAAAGTATATGTCTGATTCAAAAGCATCTCAGGCTGCGTTAAAACGTGCGGGAATTCGTTTGGCTGGTGTGGAATTTGACTTATTACTTGCTTCTTATATTAATAATCCTGCGCTAAGTGGAGATGATGTGGCAACACTTGCGAAAGAACTAGGTTATCGTAACGTGCAGGCAAATGAGACTGTTTATGGTAAAGGCGCGAAACGAGCTATACCTGCCATTGACGCACTTTCTGAGCATGCCAGCCGCAAAGCCTTTGCTGTGTGGTCTTTACAGCCGAAGCTTGAGGCATTGTTAAAGGAAAACGAACAGTTTGAACTCTATAAAAATTTAGAGCTTCCGCTTGCTTCTATTTTAGGGGAAATGGAAAGTGAGGGAATCACGGTCAATCGTGCCACATTAGAGAAGATGGGTCAGGAATTAAATGACAAGCTAATTGTTATCGAACAAGCAATTTATGCTGAAGCAGGAGAAGCCTTCAATATTAATTCACCAAAGCAATTAGGTGTCATCCTCTTTGATAAACTTGGTCTTCCTGTTATTAAAAAGACAAAGACTGGTTATTCCACTGCAGCAGATGTATTGGAAAAATTAAAACCAGAGCATGCCATTATTGAGCATATTCTTTTATATCGTCAGCTTGGGAAATTACAGTCAACTTACATCGAAGGCCTGTTAAAGGAAATCCATGAAGAGGATGGAAAGGTGCATACTCGTTTCCAACAAGCACTAACTGCTACAGGACGTTTAAGCTCGACGGATCCGAATTTGCAAAACATCCCGATTCGTTTAGAAGAAGGTCGAAAAATTCGTCAAGCATTTGTGCCATCGAACGAAGATTGGATATTATTTTCTGCCGATTATTCGCAAATCGAATTGCGTGTATTGGCCCATATGTCAAAGGATGAAAACTTAGTCGACGCTTTCCGTGAAGGTATGGATGTTCATACACGTACTGCTATGGATGTATTCCATGTCTCAGAAGATGAGGTCGACAGTAATATGCGCCGTGCTGCAAAAGCAGTAAACTTTGGTATTGTCTATGGTATTAGTGATTACGGCTTATCGCAAAACTTGGATATTACCCGTAAGGAAGCTTCTACATTTATCGAGAAATATTTTGCGAGTTTCCCGGGTGTAAAACAATATATGGATGATATCGTCCAAGATGCGAAGTTTAATGGTTATGTGACAACGATTTTAAATAGACGTCGATATTTACCTGACATTACGAGCTCGAATTTCAATCTGCGAAGCTTTGCAGAGCGTACTGCGATGAATACGCCAATTCAGGGAAGTGCAGCAGATATTATTAAAAAAGCAATGATTGATATGGATGCTCGTTTGAAAAAAGAAAATATGCAGGCAAAAATCCTCTTACAAGTGCATGATGAATTAATTTTTGAAGCACCTAAAGAGGAGATTGCATTGCTTGAAAAAATAGTACCAGAGGTTATGGAGAACGCAATCGAGCTTTCAGTACCATTAAAAGTAGATTTTAACTACGGTGCGACTTGGTACGAAGCAAAATAAGGAGGGGTTAAAATGCCTGAATTACCAGAGGTTGAAGGTGTCGTCCAGGCATTAAAACCTAAAATTGAAGGGCGTACAATTCAACAGGTTCAACTATCTGAAATTATTCGTTTTTCCTTTGGAGAGGGAAAGCAATGTATCGTGAAGCAAGCTGAGCCTGATGCATTTGAAATATCCTTGTCTCAAATGACGATTACAAAAGTCGAACGACGTGCGAAATACATCTTTTTTCATTTGCTAAAAGCGGATGTCCCTTATGTGCTTGTTAGTCATTTAGGGATGACAGGTGCATGGTTTGTGGTGAACTCGCCTGAGGAAATCCTTGAGGCAAAATTTAAAAAGCATATTCATGCTACATTTCAAATGGCAGATGGTGGCTATTTAATTTATTCGGATATACGCCGCTTTGGTGAACTACGTTTTTTAACAAAAATTGAAGATCATGTACCATTAACCAAAATGGCGCCAGAGCCATTCGATGAAATAGCGTGTGATTATTTTATTGCGAAATCAAAGTTACCGAAATATGAGAAAAAGGCCGTTAAGGATGTCATTATGGATGGGCAGGTTATTTCGGGCTGTGGCAATATTTATGCTACCGAAGCATTATTTGCTCAAAAAATTCATCCGGCACGCACGATGAACCGCATCAGTGAAAAGGGTAAGCGTGCATTATTCGAGGCAATTGTCGCGATTTTACGTCAAAGCATTGAAGCTGGGGGTTCAACAATTTCAGATTATCGTAATATTAATGGTGAGGCTGGAAGTATGCAGAATCGACTGCAAATGTACGGAAAGAAGATATGTTCTACGTGTGGTACTGCAACAAGCCAAATGACGATAGGTGGGCGCACATCAGTCTTTTGCCCAAATTGTCAACATTAAAGGGGATTTAACTATGATTATCGGATTAACAGGAAGTATTGCAAGCGGAAAAAGTACAGTAGTAAAAATGATGACAGCACTTGGTTTACCGATTGTCGATGCAGATATTGTTGCACGTGATGTTGTAGAACCAGGAACGGAGACTTTAAAGTTAATAGCTGAAAATTTTGGACAAGATATATTGCTAGAAGACGGTAGTTTAAATCGTGCCAAGCTTGGCGATATCATTTTTCACGAACCTGCCAAGCGTAAAATGTTAAATGATATTATGCATCCTGCTATTCGTCAGGAAATGCTACGCCAACGCGATGCTTATTTAGAGGCTGGCGAAAAGCATGTTGTGATGGATATTCCGCTTTTATTTGAAAGTCAGTTACAGCATTTTGTCGAGCGTATTATCGTGGTATCGGTCAGTGAAGAGGTACAGCTTCGTCGATTAATGGAGCGTAACAACTTATCGAAAGAAGATGCACTAGCTCGAATGCGTTCTCAGTTACCTATGTCAGTCAAAGAAAAAGGTGCCCATGCGGTTATATATAATAATGAAAATCTAGAACAAACAGAGCACCAATTAACAAAAATCCTGACATATTGGAACGTAATTAATTAAAAATTTGTAAAATCATTTGATGCGTAGCAATGACATATTGCTACGCATTTCATATTTTTTGAAAAACTATTGTGTTAATGAAATTAAGGTGTCACATTAAAAATAGTATGGCTCTTCGGCAAAACGAGTAGTTGATTTCCATTCCACATGACATACGTTTTAACAAAATGTCATCCAACTTTTGAGTTTTATCGGAACACTTTTACGTTTTATCACCAAACTTTTGAGTTTTATCGACTAACATTTACGTTTTATCGCCCAACTTTTAAACTTTATCGACTAACTTTCACGTTTTATCACCAAACTTCTGAATTTTATCGACATCCACCCGCCAAAGAGCAAAAAAAGGATTCATACACAAAACTGTGTGTGAATCCTTTTACTTTATTATGTCGGCAGTCGGAACGGAAATCACCTAATTCACATAGCATGTATCCTCTGACACGTCGTTTTATAGCAAAAAGGTTTTGTCTGTGTGAAAGCGGAGTGTTAATGAAGCGGCAGTAGCAACGCTAGCGGAGGAAGCGGCTCGACGCTCGCCTACAGGAAGCTCTGCTCTGCGCGAAAGCGAAGCGTCAGCGACAAAGCGAGTAGCCTGGAACGGAAATCACATTAAAGAGGCATGCCATTCACCGAGATTTCCTTGCCAATTTTGTTTTTTTAACAACACGAATGCGTAGCAAGAACACTTTGCTATGCATTTTTTTGTGGATTTATACCATAATAAGGATTAATTTAAGCGATTTTATTTTTCAGAAAATAAGAACTTTAATATTATGAATATATAATGTTCATCTTTTTTGAAATTGTGTTATACTATTCGCATAAAGTATATAATTAATTTGAGTATGACTCACAGGAGGATTTTATAAATGACAGTATCAGTTGCTATTAATGGTTTCGGACGTATCGGACGTATGGTTTTCCGCCAAGCGATCGTGCAAGAAAGTTTAAATATCGTTGCGATTAACGCTAGCTATCCAGCTGAAACTTTAGCACATTTGATTAAGTATGACACAAATCACGGAACATTCGAGGGTACAATTGAGCCAGCAGGCGATGCTTTAATTGTAAATGGTAAACGTGTTCAAATTATTAGCGAACGTGACCCATTAAAATTACCATGGGCAACAATGGGTGTGGATATCGTTATTGAAGCAACTGGTAAATTTAATGATCGTGAAAAAGCAGCAATGCACTTAGAAGCAGGAGCAAAGAAAGTTATCTTAACAGCACCTGGTAAAAACGAGGACGTAACAATTGTTTTAGGTGTAAATGATGAGAAACTTGATATCGCAAAACATGATGTTATTTCAAATGCTTCTTGTACAACAAACTGCTTAGCACCAGTTGCCAAAGTATTAAATGACACATTTGGAATTGAAAGCGGATTAATGACAACAGTTCACGCTTATACAAATGACCAAAAGAATTTAGATAATCCACATAAAGATTTACGTCGTGCACGTGGTTGCGCACAATCAATCATTCCAACATCTACAGGTGCTGCAAAAGCATTAAAATTAGTGTTACCAGAATTAGAAGGCAAAATTCATGGTATGGCACTTCGTGTTCCAACACCAAACGTATCATTAGTTGACCTAGTAGTTGATTTAAATACTGACGTAACAGTAGATTCTATCAATGCTGCATTTGTGAAGGCTGCTACTGAAGGTCCAATGAAAGGTATCTTAAACTTCTCAGTTGAGCCTCTAGTATCTTCTGATTACAATACAACAACTTACTCTTCTACAGTAGATGGACTTTCTACAATGGTAATGGGTAACCGCAAAGTGAAAGTGCTTGCTTGGTACGACAATGAGTGGGGCTATTCTGCACGTGTAGTTGATCTTGTTAAAAAAGTGGCAAAAGCTTTAGAAACAGTTAATGCATAATAAATCAATTATGCCTCGGCATAATTGCGTTCGAAATCGGCTTTGTGCTTGCACAAAGAACTCCTTTTTTCCGATTCAGTGACATTCATCAGAGGCTCTAACTTCTTTCAGCGGATGTTTGGACACCAGCTGAAAGAAGTTAGGCTGAAGCACATTGAAATCCAAGTGATTTCAATGTGCTTTTTTTGTTAGACAACAGAATCTATGCTTGTACTTTCTCCTTTCAAGGTTTATCATGAGCACACTAGCGTCAATGCGCTTTTCTTATACATAGGAAATTTGTTATAATAAAGATATTAAATTGTTGTGAAATCAGGAGAGTAATTATATGAGATGTCCATCTTGCCAATTTAACGGAACGCGTGTTGTAGATTCGAGGCCAGTTGATGATAATAAAGAAATTCGTAGACGTCGTGAATGTGAGTCATGTGGCTTCCGCTTTACAACGTTTGAAAAAATTGAAGAGACACCTTTAGTTGTCGTGAAAAAAGAAGGTTCGCGAGAAGAATTTAGCCGTGAAAAGGTACTTCGTGGACTTATTCGTGCTTGCGAAAAACGTCCTGTTTCTCTTGAAGTACTTGAGGGCCTAGTAATGTCCATTGAAAAAGATCTTCGCCGCATTGGGAATTCCGAAGTCCAATCTGAGGATGTTGGAGAAATGGTAATGGATCGCTTAGCGAAAATCGATGAGGTTGCATATGTGCGCTTTGCATCGGTTTATCGTCAATTTAAAGATATCAATGTCTTTATTGAAGAAATTAAAGAAATTATCCAACGTCAGACAGAACAGAAATTATAAGGTAAACAGAGAGGGTGAATGACGTTGAACCATTTGTATAAGGAATTGCAGCCAGCTGATTCTTTTGACATTCGTCTACCTCATGCACTTTCTACGCAGGAACGTCAATTAGTAACGCTTTTTTATCAGCCTTTAATTGGAGCGGAGCCAATCAGCCTTTATTTAACACTATGGGCAGAAGCTGAACAAATGTCTAAGCAGCAAATGACACATTATTATTTAATGAATGTGCTAGGGCTTCCTATTGGTAAAGTATTTGAGGCACGTATTGCGCTCGAAGCAATTGGTCTGTTACGCACATGGAAAAAAGAAGATGCTGGCCAGCGAAGCTTTTTATATGAGTTGATACGTCCACTTGATGCAGATAGCTTTATGAAAGACCCACTGCTCTCGATGTTTTTATTTAGTAAAATAGGGGAGCAAGCTTATCGGAAGTTACGTCAGCGTTTTATTCCATCTACAAGAGATGCAGAATTTAAAGATGTATCGCGTGCCTTCATAGATGTTTTTAAGCCTGTAAGTACAAATATTCCAGATGATTTACAAGTTGATACTAGTCATAAGGATAAACAGCAAAAGGTATATCCGTTTTATTTTGATCAGTTTGACTTTGAACTACTGCAAACGGGCTTATCGGAGCAACTAGTGCCGGCAAGCCTACTAACATTTGAGGTACGTGAATCAATCGCAAAATTAGCGTTTTTATATCACTTAACGGCACTTGATATGCAAAAAGTAGTGATTCTTGCATTAGATGATGATTTAGGGATTTCATTGGAACGTTTACGTAAGGCCGCTGCGGATTTTTATAAGCTAACGGTATCAAAAGAACCACCAAAACTTGCTAGAGTGAGTAAACAGCCGTCATCCATAGAGGAATCAAGCCAAAAAACAAAGGATCAGGAGCTTCAGCAATATTTAGAAACGACTCCTCCAGTGCAAGTACTGCGAGATATCAATAATGGCAAAGAACCTTTGCAGACCTCCGTGCAGCTTGCTGAGAGTTTAATTGTCCAGCATGGAATGCCAGTAGGTGTTGTTAATGCTCTTTTGGAATATGTCATGCTAACAACTGATATGAAGTTACCTAAAAAATATGTGGAAACGATTGCGGATCATTGGGTACGTAAAAATATCCAAACAGCAAAAGAAGCAATGGAACTAGCACGCCAAGAGCATGATAAATACACTACGTGGAAAAATAAGCCGCAGACACCGAGGAAAAGTAATCAAAGTGCTAGAGGGCGTTCAGGAAATCAACGTGAAGAGAAGGTACCTGAATGGTTTTACAAACGTAACGAGCAACAAGAAGAAAACACTTCAAGCACGATAGATTTTGAGCGAGAGCGTCAAAAGATATTAGAGATGCTTGGGAAAAGTGATAAGTAAGGAGGGTGAACGACAATCGAACCAATTAATGGACCATTAAAAAGAGCAATTAATGTACCATCATTTCAAGAACGTTACGAAGCGATGCGTCGAGAAATTTTAGAAAACCCTCGTGTGCAAGAATTTTTAGCAGAGCATGCAGATGAGTTAAGCTATGAATCAATTGAACGTAATTTACCGAAGCTCCACGAGTTTATTAGTCAATCTACAGTATGCTGTGGCTGCGATAATACGGAAAGTTGTACAAACTACTTAAAAGGTTTTTTACCATCTTTACGAGTAGTCCGGGGTACCGTTGAAATTGATTATGTACGATGTGAACAAAAGATGCGTGAGGAGGAACGTCGTGATGTAGCCAATATGATTGCGAGTATGCATATGCCGAAGGATGTGCTACAAGCAACCATTCAAGATTTACTCATTGACGATGAATCTCGTGTCATGATTGCTCAAAAAGCGGCACAATTTGTAAAGGCAACATTGGAAACAGGAAAGCTTCCTGCAAAGGGTTATTATTTATACGGTAAATTTGGTGTAGGGAAGTCCTTTGTACTGGGCGCACTTGCGAATGAATTAGCCTCTATCAAAATTCGTTCTGTAGTCGTTTTCGTGCCTGAATTTTTACGAGAAATGAAAAATGCAATTGGCGATAATACGTTGAATGAAAAAATAGATTATGTAAAAAAGGCACCAGTGCTAATGCTCGATGATTTAGGAGCCGAGACACTGACTGCTTGGACGCGAGACGAAATTCTAGGGACTATTTTCCATTACCGCATGGCGGAGCAACTGCCAACATTCATTACATCTAATTTTAATTATGATGAGTTGGAGCATCATTTAGCACAGTCGCAAAAGGGTGACATTGAAGTCGTGAAGGCTGGACGTATTATGGAACGTGTTAAAGCCTTGACAGAGCCAATTGAAATGCGTGGCAAAAATCGCCGTATGTAACATTGACTGTTGCATTTTGCGACAATCGAGCGTATACTGTCACATATAATAAATTACAAAATGCATTGATGAGGACATGAATTTTGTGTAGCGGCTTTTAGAGAGGGAAGTCATTGGCTGTAAGCTTCCTAGTTCGAGCACACTATTTACTACCAACTGAGCAGCGAAAGGGATAATCTTTCGCCGGTCCCTAGCCCGTTAGCTAGCCTTGAGCTTCGTCTGACTATAAAAAGTCGGAAGGAAGAAGGGTGGAACCACGAGCATACGCTTCGTCCCTTTCGTAGGGACGGAGCTTTTTTTATTTCCATTCAATGGAAAATAGTGGTGAGATGAATGCGGATGTAGTTCCTTTTCAGTGGGTGTCCAAACACCTGCAGAATAAGGATAAATTCCGGGGATTCTTGGACTTCAATCATGCATCACAACAAAACTAGAAGGAGTGCAAAAAAATGTCAGATATAATTAAATTAACTTTCCCAGATGGCGCTGTAAAGGAATTTGCAAAAGGTACATCTACTGATGACGTAGCATTATCAATTAGTCCAGGACTTCGTAAAAAAGCATATGCTGGTAAAGTAAATGGTGTCTTAGTCGATTTAAAAACACCAATTGAAGAGGATGCAACAATCTCAATTATTACACAGGATGATGAGGAATCACTGGAAATCCTACGTCATTCTACTGCACACTTAACAGCACAAGCGATTAAACGTTTATTCCCAGAAGTTAAACTTGGTATTGGTCCGGTTATTGAAGGTGGCTTCTACTACGATATCGATGCACCAACGCCAATCACTGCTGAAGACCTACCAGCAATCGAAAAAGAAATGAAAAAAATTATCGCTGAAAACCTAGAAATCGAGCGTAAAAATGTTAGCCGTGCAGATGCACAAGCGATTTATGAAGAAATTGGCGATGAGTACAAATTAGAATTACTTGAAGCAATTCCAGAAGATGAACAAGTTTCTATTTATTATCAAGGTGAATTTTTCGACCTTTGCCGTGGTATTCACGCACCATCGACTGGCAAACTTCGTGAGTTCAAACTTCTTTCATTAGCAGGTGCTTACTGGAGAGGTAACTCAGATAACAAAATGCTACAACGTATTTATGGTACAGCATTCTTTAAAAAAGAAGAATTAAAACATCACCTGCAAATGCTTGAAGAAGCCAAAGAGCGTGATCACCGTAAAATCGGTAAAGAATTAGAGTTATTTACAACTTCTCAAAAAGTTGGTCAAGGCTTACCGCTATGGCTACCAAACGGTGCAACAATCCGTCGTGTTATTGAGCGCTATATCGTGGATAAAGAATTATCTCTTGGTTATAAACATGTTTATACGCCAGTACTTGGTTCTAAAGAGCTGTACCAAACTTCTGGTCACTGGGATCACTACCAAGATTCTATTTTCCCACCAATGGAAATGGACAATGAAACATTAATTATGCGTCCGATGAACTGTCCTCACCATATGATGGTGTACAAAAACAGCATGCATTCTTATCGTAACCTACCATTACGTATTGCGGAGCTTGGTACAATGCACCGTTACGAAATGTCAGGCGCTGTTTCAGGCTTACAACGTGTACGTGGGATGACTTTAAACGATGCGCATATCTTCGTTCGTCCAGACCAAATTAAAGCGGAGTTCCAAAAAGTAGTACAGTTAATTTTAGAAGTATACAAAGACTTCGATTTAAAAGATTACTCATTCCGTTTATCTTATCGTGATCCAGCAGATACTGAGAAATACTTCGACGACGATGCAATGTGGGAAAAAGCACAAAGTATGTTAAAAGAGGCAATGGATGAGCTTGGCTTAGATTACTTCGAAGCTGAAGGTGAAGCTGCATTCTACGGTCCTAAACTTGACGTACAAGTGAAAACTGCCATTGGTAAAGAAGAAACTTTATCAACAGTTCAGCTTGACTTCTTATTACCAGAGCGCTTTGACTTAACTTACGTTGGGGAAGATGGTAAACCACATCGTCCAGTTGTTATTCACCGTGGTGTTGTATCAACAATGGAACGCTTCGTTGCCTTCTTAATCGAAGAATATAAAGGTGCATTCCCAACATGGTTAGCACCAGTACAAGTTGAAGTTATTCCAGTTTCAAATGAAGCACACTTTGATTATGCAAAACAAATTGAAGAGCAATTAACTGCAGCGGGCTTACGTGTTGAAATGGATGACCGTGAAGAAAAACTAGGCTACAAAATCCGTGAAGCACAAATGAAAAAAATCCCGTATATGCTTGTTATCGGAGACAAAGAAGTAGAGGCTGGTGGCGTAAATGTACGTCGTTACGGCTCAAAAGACTCAGAAACAATTAGCTTCCAAGACTTCTTAGCTAACATTAAAGCAGAAATTACAAAATAATTTTAATGATTTTGCCGTTGATGCGATTAATTAGAATTCGCCGGCAATTTTTGAAGGGTAATCTTAATTTTATCAAAACAATATTATTGATTTTATTACCAAATGTTGGGGTGACACTTGTTAAAACAAATGCCATTTATATAAGTTGATTGGAGTGGAGGCTGGCGACTCCTCGGGGATCAGCGATTAAGAGGAACGAAGGCTAAAACCATCACGTCCTGTGATAACGCCTTCGTGACCAACATCGTGTTGGCCCGAGACTCTGAAGCGAGTGAAGCGGCTCATCGGACGCCCCCAGGAAGCTCTGCTCTGCGCGAAAGCGAAGCGGCAGCGGCAAATGTTTTATCTGTGCGAAAGCGGAGCGGCAGCAACAAAGCGCCCAGCCGGAACGGAAATTAACCTCACGTTATGAAGATGAATCATTATAATAGTTTAGATTATAAATTTTTAGGTTACTTTATTAATAATAAGCTAAAAAATATTTGACAGCTTATAAAGTACATGCTATTATAGTTAAGGTTAATGAATACAAAGTTTGTGGTTGAAGTAGAGGCTGCCCGCTTCTCACCTGATACAACGCTCTTAGGCTGTGAACAGGTATTACACGTTGAATTGTTTTGCGCAGACTTGCGCATGCACATATAGCGGGCGGACATCTTAGTGTCCGTCCTTTTTTTATGGACATGACAAGAGGATGTACCGTTCAACCGGGCAAGGCTTTGCCCAAACCATGTATTCGCGACAACTACTTGGAGGTGGATTACTATTAGCAAAGACATGTATGTAAACGAAGGCATTCGCGCACGTGAACTTCGATTAATCGATCACAATGGTGACCAGCTTGGTGTAAAGACACGTAATGAAGCGCTAGAAATCGCCACTCGTGTAAACTTGGATCTTGTCCTTGTGGCCCCTCAAGCCAAGCCGCCAGTCGCTCGTATCATGGACTATGGTAAATTTAAGTTTGAACAGCAAAAGAAAGACCGTGAAATTCGTAAAAATCAAAAGGTCATCGTAATGAAAGAGGTTCGTCTGAGCCCATCAATCGATGAGCATGATTTCCAAACGAAGCTACGTAATGCGATTAAATTCCTTGAAAAAGGCGATAAAGTAAAATGTAGCCTACGTTTCAAAGGTCGTGCGATTACACACAAAGACATTGGTCAACGTGTATTAGATCGTTTTGCTGAAGCTTGTGCTGAAGTATCGACGGTTGAACAAAAACCGAAGATGGAAGGCCGAAGCATGTTCTTAGTTCTTCAACCAAAGAACGAGAAATAATATTAGACGAACAGTTTAGGAGGAATTCGACATGCCAAAAATGAAAACTCACCGTGGAGCTGCGAAACGTTTCAAAAAAACGGGTTCAGGTAAATTAAAATATGACCGTGCTTATGGAAGCCACTTATTCGCAAACAAATCTACAAAACAAAAACGTCACCTACGTAAAGCAAACATCGTTTCATCTGGTGACTTCAAACGCATCAAATCTTTACTTGTTTACATGAAATAATTGACTAAAAAATACTAACATTCATTTTTAAATGAAAAGCAGGAGGTAATTCATATGCCACGCGTAAAAGGCGGAACAGTGACGCGCAAACGTCGTAAAAAAGTATTGAAATTAGCTAAAGGTTACTATGGTTCAAAACATACATTATACAAAGTTGCTAACCAAGCAGTGATGAAGTCAGGTCAATATGCATACCGTGACCGTCGTCAGAAAAAACGTGATTTCCGTAAATTATGGATCACTCGTATTAACGCAGCTGCTCGCATGAACGGTCTTTCATACAGCCGCTTAATGCACGGTTTAAAAGTTGCTGGTATCGAAGTTAACCGTAAAATGTTAGCTGACCTAGCTGTAACTGATGCAGCAGCATTCACTCTATTAGCTGAATCTGCTAAAAAAGCTGTTGCTAAATAATTAGTGATATAATGCTTTCACAAGACTGATGGATTTATTCGTCAGTCTTTTTTGTGTTAGAGTAGTAGTAAATAGTAAAAATAAAGGAGTACTTAACAATGGGGCAAGTATTATTGGCCTATATGGCAGTTGTTTCTATAGTTCTGCTCGTGATGATGGGTAACTAAACTGTTACAACAAATTTAAACCAAACTATACAAACCTGTATAGAAACATAGATTTATAACAGAATACCCTTCGTATCAAGCGATTGGTGCGAACTCCACGTTAATTGCTTTTAACTCCTAAAGCCTTGTGACCAAAGCGGAGCTGGAAACGGCAGACGTAACGGTGCGAAAGCAGAAAAAACAACAAGGATGGCATAAGCTGAAAAAAATTACTCAGTGTCCGTAAAGGATCATCGTGACAACGGAAAACGGTAGCGCTAAGTGCTTTGGCAATGGATGTTTAGCAGCGAAACTCCTAAATCTCTAATGAGATAAGGAAGACGTTCAACGACTATCTCCTTGAGGGAGAGTAAAACCGCAAGCGAATGGCGGAAGAAAAATGTGGCTCTTATTAGAAGATAAGATGAAGATATAGTCTGCACTTATGTGAAAGCATAAGAGGTCTACTCGTGAGAGAAAGACTGCATGAAGGGTTGCGCCTTCGTGTGAACAAGAAAAATATATACAACTATAAAAATGTTAGCAACCTCTCTAAATAGGGTAAAGTGATTTTATCATATTGAAAGAGAGGTGGTACGCATGGAATGAATGTCCATTGGGAAATTTGCTAAACGTGTTGGTGTAAATGTTGAAACGCTAAGAAGAATGGAAGCGAAAGGCGATTCGAACAAATCATTTACATCAATGTTCTAATGAGATTGTGAAAACCAAGCCATCTCGTATTGTAATGGAACATTTAAATGTAAAAGGGTTGATGAAAAATAAACATCTGGCGAAGGCGGTAGCCGAGGAAAAGATATATGAATTCAAACGGCAAATTCA
>NZ_JBNNVB010000009.1:0-152973 GCF_050280325.1 Lysinibacillus sp. NPDC093216
GTACACAGGACATGGCAACACCATCTGTGGAGAGCTTTGTAACGCTTCTCTTAAGTACATAAGAACCCCACTGCTTTAGCTGTGGGAGTAGTCAGAAACCCTTGATACCTTTATTGAATTGTTGCCTCATATCGTTGAATTATCCGAACTAACATAGAAAATCACTGGTAGACAAAAGCTTGATATATCAGTATTTAATTGTCTACAAACTTTTAGCCAGTTAAATTGGTCGTTTGTTTAGCAATAAAGATCCCTCCATCTTAGAGCGGTCTTTTTCACTAATTCTAAGTAACTTTAAACATACTTTTTTGTTTGTTACCCTCCTATTTACACCTGTAACTATCTACAAATGCTCGGCATATAATAAAAAAACTATTTGGAGGTATTTTAATGTATTATGGATTAAGCGGTTATCATCCAAATTTATATCAAATTTTAGAGGGCTGGACTGGAGAACCAAAAAATACTGTTTATTTGTTAATAAATAAATATGGTTTACCAAATGAAGCAAGTTCTAGAAGAATCATCTGGTATAACAATGGTCCTTGGAAACGTACGATTGTTCATCTTGATATAGTACCTCATAACACTCCTACTCCCCATCTTGATTATTTGGAACAAACAATAGATTATAAAGTGCCTGTTCATTTTTTTGATAATTTAGCACGGTTTGATGGTAGCTTATATCCGGACCGAACGGCTGGTGAAGCTACGGCAAAATGCGATCAAGAAGCAGCGAATTTTATGGCTTTAAACTTAATGAACGACATCGTTACCGGAAAGCGGTCCGTAGAAGACGCTCGTCATGCTGCAACCGAAATCGAAAAAGCTTTCCGATTAAAAGGTCAATTTTCACCATATACCACAGGATTTCTATTCTCCAAACAATTTAATACCGCTGATCCCGATGTAAGCTCTTTTTAAGCAAGCCTAACAGCCGGGTGTTTACGTTATTACATTCCTATTGTTTACCTAGACTACCACTTCAATTCAGATTATTTTTATCTTTAAGCACAGCACATTATAGATTTTTTAGAAGCATCTTCAGAATTTTATATAATTCCGCTTTATTTTAAATAATTAAGACCACCCAGGTAGTGACCCCTTAAAGTTATAGTTTATTTAGGTAAGCTCAAGACATCGACAAACAACCGTATAATAAGCCCCCTTATCAAATAAATAAGAGGGCTTTATATAATGCATAGTCCTTCACCTATCTCCAACAGACTTTAATAAATTTACTGGAAAATAGCTAACTTTCGAATCCGATTCATTCTTTACATAAAGATCAGTTCCTAACGATGAAAAAGCACTTTCCTTTGAATACATTCTGTTATCATCAGCTAGAACGTATCCTTCTATTAGACTAAGTTACACTCGTGTATCCTCTGTTAGCTCAGAACGCAAGTACAATTTCTCTTTTTAAGGTTTGATTCCTAGTTCCTTACTTGCCATTCACTGGTTTCAGTAGATTTGCTGGAATGTAATTGAAATAATATTTATCGAGACCCACCTCTACAAAACCATCGATCTCAATCCCTGATAACTGGAAGATAGTTCCCTTCACCATTTTTGTATGACTAGGAGCCCCCTTCATCGGAGCACTTAAAAGTTCTGTATCTTCTGTTAATACATAAGAACCTTTATTTATCTTTTCGAAAATACGAACATCAGTACCATCAATAATGGCTGTTTTAATTACAGGCCCTCCTTCAATATCTCCAGCACAATAATGGTAATTTAATTTGCCTTTCTCCATAGAAACTAAACTTGATTTTGGACCAGTACAAACCTCATCTCGTTTTCCGACTATTAAAGGTTGACCATATGCGATGTCTTGATATTGGTAAGGAATTTTCACACCCTGATGATTAATCATGACGTAGACTGGATTGTTATAGAAAGATGTACGAATATCGATTGGTACTTCGTTGAACACTACCAAATCAGTCGCTTGTACGCGATATTGCCCCATCTGGTAGAATGTTTTGCCATCATACTTTTCAATATCATACGTTCTAAGGAAGTTATTTCGCTTAACCACTAGCGAATCAAACGTACCATCTGGATTTTTCTTATATACCTTGATGTCTTTTTTAAAGGTCATTTTTCCTGTTTGCCCTTTTACAACTTCTGCTCCATCATACATCACTTTCGCTTCTGATTTTGTTGGATATGTTACTGCTAATACTAATGTGGCTAGTAACATAATAAAAAGCTTTTTCACTATTCTCCCCCTACTCAGCTTTATTTTAGAAAACATAATTTCTTAGTATTATATACTAATAATCCATTATTCTGCTAATAAAAATATAATGATGTAAAATATCCAACAAAAGTAGAGTGTTTTTCTATTAAAAATTTCACCCATCTACCATTCTACTCAATACTCTAAATTTTATGGTCTACTACTTATTGGTTGTGGAAGGCCATCATGCTCATTTAACCAATTATAGAAAGGCACAGGACGTTCACTATATTATCTAACAAAAAACACCCGCCAAGGAGTGATCTTTTCACCCATTCTCCATTTTATTTTTTAAAACAACGAACTTTTTTATATGGTAAATCGTCCAATTATTAGTAAAAACTAATTTTAAAAATACAAGGAGAAATACAAATGAAAAATACGATTAAAAAAACTTGGATGATTGCTTCAGCACTTACAATAGGAATGGCTGTTCTGACACCACTTCAAGCAGGAGCTGCATCTGTAGAAACAACAGATAATAGTAGTATTAATGTTCAACTTGAACAAAAAATTACAGGAACTATTAAAAACATCTACGATAATGGAATGAAACTCAAAGGAAAAGATGGTAAAAATTATTTTATCAGTTTCCACAAATTTTCTGATGAACAAATAGAAAAAATGAAATTAGTAGAAGGACAAGAGGTCTCTATAGAAGGTTATACTGCTGAGAGTTTTTCCGACTTCTTCACGTTTGAAGTATTTAAAAAAGGCATACCTGAAGAGATAACAAAAGAAGATCTAACAAAATTAGAAAAATTGTTTAATGAAATGAAACACGTACAAAATGAAATTAAAAAAGGAGTGGAAAAACTAACAGATGAAGAGATAGAAAAGAAACGTGAGGAACTACAAAAAATTCACGAAGAAATGCATCAAATCACAAAGCCGTATATATTAGCTAATTGGCAACCTCAGTCATTTGAAGAATATATGGAAGACTACGGATTTAATAGGAAAAATATTATTATTAAAGAAAACGATAACGTACAGCTCAAAGCTATTTATGAAGAATGGATAAAGCTTAAAAAAAGTGGTGATGAGGAAAAAGCTAACAAAAAATATGAAGAGTTTTATAAAATCCTTGAACCTTATTTTGATGCGCTAAATGCACCAGAAACATTTGAAGAATTTATGGATAGCTTAAAGAAAGTCACGGAATTTTTTGATATCCCCGCTGAAACTTTAGCCAAACTAAAAACTCTTCATGGGGATTTACAAAAAGCATTAGAAGAAAAAAATGATGAGTTGTATGATAAGTTACACGAAGAATTCAATGAACTCCTTAATCAGTTCGAAAAGCCTCAAACATTTGAAGAATTCATGGCTAACTTTGAATTCAAAGTTAGTGAAGCAGATAGCAAGAAATTAAAACAACTTTATGAAGAATACGAAGCACTTGATAAAAAGAGAGAACAAGAAAAAAGCGAAGAAACATGGGAAGCTTTTTACAATATTTTAGCCCCATATATTAAAGCAAATGAAGAAATTCTTATCTCTGCTTCTAAAATAACGATAAACGGCCAAGACTATCTTTCACAACATTAACCAGTAAAAATTCGGGGTTATCCTAAAAATTATTAAACAATGTTTTAGGGATTAACCCCTTTCTTATCTCCGGACAATATACCCTATTACACGAGGCACTATTACGGCGTTCTTCTTATCAACAGTTTTATTAACATCTTTGGAAGGTGTTTTAATTGGTTGTTTTATAAAATCATACATATTCATTTGTTTTTGTTCTTCCATATCTTATATTCCCCTCTCTACTATTCCAGTCAATTTTCTAAGTTTGGTCTGCTATTTATTTGTGTACGATCATCACGTTTATTAAGCCAGTTATAAAACGGTACTGGTAGTTCTCTACTCACTGTTTCTTCTCTTCTATATATGATGATTTATTCGATTTATTACTCAAACGCTCTACAGCTTTACTATATGCCCATACAAATACAGCTCTTAATGTGCTTGTAACTGTTAGTACACCATCTTTTATATCAATTGTGATTTTGAATAGTCAGTTTAGAGAAAATAACTTTTGAACAATTTACTGAACGTTGGATGAACATGTATGTTACCATTTCTCTTCCAACTATAACTTTGCTATGTTATGATACTTTACAGATAAAATTTTCCATTTAAAAGAACAGAAATATGGTTAAATGTAGGTGGAAACATGAATTATATAAAATCTTTACGCCAATATGTTGGAACAAGTCCTATTATTGCACCAGGATCAGCAATCATTGTTTTAAACGGAAAGAATGAAATACTATTGCAATTACGTTCAGATACAGATGATTGGGGGCTTCCAGGCGGCGGAATGGAAATAGGAGATAGTTTTGAAGAAACTGCACAAAAGGAGTTGTATGAGGAAACAGGATTAATTGCACAAGAATTGAAATTGGTTGGATTAGCTTCAGGGAAAGAGTTATATTACAAATTTCCACATGGGGATGAAATTTATAACGCGACGGCAATTTTTAAAGCAACTGCGGTTAAAGGCATTATTAAGCAAAATGAGGAGAGTAAAGATTTAAAATATTTCCCTTTAGAAAAGCTTCCAAATTTAAATTATACAACATTAAAATTACTAGAAAAGGTTGGTTATATTTCAACTGATTAGATACGGCGGGCAACATTTCGTTATCCAAAACAAAAAGCTAACCATCAATCTGTGCTTGTGCATAAAATTACACACAAGCCCTTTTGTTATGCTTCCTCAACCACTTTTAAGCCCTCCTTCATCACTTTGATGACCAACAGATTCAAGTAAGTGTACTTTTAGAAGATTCTGTATTAAATTAAAAAGCCCATTAGGCTCTGAGTTATTCAGTCACCTAACAGGCAATTTATTTATAACTTTAAATGTTAGTCCCTTTGAAATTTATTCTAAACTTCAAAACCTAGATCAGACTATTCTTGAATTGCTGCTTCTAAAGCTACAACGATCATATCGTTGAATGTAGTTTGACGTTCTTCTGATGTTGTTACTTCACCAGTTAGAATGTGGTCACTTACTGTTAAGATAGAAAGTGCTTTACGGCCGTGTTTTGCAGCTAATGTGTAAAGTGCTGCTGATTCCATTTCTACAGCAAGGACGCCATATTGAGCTAATTTTTCGTTTTGATTTTCATCAGAATAGAACATATCCGCTGTAAAGATATTACCCACTTGTAAGTTTAAACCAGCTTCTTTACCTGCATTGTATGCTTTTAATAGTAAATCAAAGTCTGAAATCGGTGCGAAGTCGATAGCTCCGTTCCAAATGATTTGGTTCATACGTGTATCAGATGTTGCTGCTTGCGCTAAAATTACGTCACGAACTTTTACATCTTTTTGAATTGCACCACAAGTACCTACGCGGATTAATTTTTGTACATCATATTCTTGCATTAATTCTGTAGCGTAAATCGAGATTGAAGGCACACCCATACCAGTACCTTGTACAGAAATACGTTTACCTTTATACGTACCTGTATAACCAAACATATTACGAACTTCGTTATAACAAGTAACATCTTCTAAAAACGTTTCAGCAATATACTTTGCACGTAATGGATCTCCTGGAAGTAAAATTGTGTCAGCGATTTCGCCTTTTTTTGCATTAATATGAATACTCATACTGCAATCCCTCTTTTCTGTCAGTTATCACTATAAATAATACTGTGTTTCTCATATTTTCGCAACGCTAGACGTCTAGCAACTTAAATTAAATTATATTATTTTAACTTATATTATGCATGATCTACGTATAATGCCCACAACTCGTCAAATACTTCTGTTTTTAAGTTGTCAGTGGCGTAGGATTCAATGTACGAAGAAAGCTCATCAAATTCTGAGCTCTGCTTCGGAAAATTATGCTCATTAAACACTTCCTCTGCAAATCGCACCTTCGGATCTGACCAATCTCCACCTCTAAATGTCAGTACATATAAATAAAAGCTCTTTTTCATACTAGAAATCCCCTCTTTACTCTTCTGCTTTCCGCTAGTTTATCAAAAAATATCTTCTTCGTCACAAAAATATCTATTAAGCATTTTCTCCTATTCACACTAACAGTACTATTCTCTCAAAATCTTTGGACTTTCGTCACAGAAAAATAATATGTATTTTTTATCTGAAAAATGAAAATTTTTAGAAAAAAGGATAGAAATACCTAGTAAAATAAGGTAAAATTTAAACCAAATATTCAAAAATAGGAAGGTGATGGCGATGAAAAACTCTCATAAATCCTGGATTTCCGTACAGAAACGCCCGTCTCTCTTTAAAACTAGCTTTTTAAAAAAGAAAGTAAGTAATTTGGAAGAAGATAGTCGTAATCTCCCTCCCACTAAAGAAAAACGACAACGTTTTTACCATTTAATACGAGGCAAAGTCCTTATTATTTTTTCTCTCCTTATTGTTATAAATGGCACAATGGGTTTATTATCGTATATCAATATTCAGAATCTGCAAAGACAAATGAAGGACTTTACTGAGAAGAACGTCCAGGAACAATTAACTGTCAACCAACTTGCTTATGAAATTTCGAGGCTCACCAATTTAGAACAAGCTTATTTAATTACCGGGGACGGGAATTATGCTACTTCTTATAAAATGAAAATTGATACGATCGATAAAAAAATGAAAGCCTTAGAAGAGCAGTTTACAGCAAGAGAGTTAGAGTTAAGTCATATACAGGCGATCAATCAATATTATGAAAATTACCTTGAATATTCTAAAAAGGTCATGACAATGCGTGATGAACTTGGTCTTGAACAAGCTCGTAAACTTATGATGGGCGGTACTGGAGAAACGATGAAGAATTATATTGATAAAAATATCGAATCCATTAATGCGGTTATGGATGATGCTAATAAAGCAAAATTAGATAAGCTTAATAAGCAAGTTACACTATCTATTACTTCTTTCTTCTTCATTTCACTACTTGGGTTTATTGCAATTATTATTTTTGGTTATATGTTATTTAAATCATTAAGAAACAATACACAGGCCATTAACCATTCCATTCTCGATATTGCACAGGCTGGTGGCGATTTAACAAGGCGTGTTAAAGTTCGTAATCATGACGAATTCTCAACTATTGCTGCTTCAACCAATACTCTTATTGAATCGATATCTAATTTGATTAAACGTGTCAGTAATCTGGCGGACCATGTTTCAAGCAGTAGCCAAGAGCTAATGTCTTTAGCCGATGAAAATGCCCGCACTATACAGAATATTGCTGATGCTACAGCTGATATCGCAAGTGATAGTGAGAATACCATTTTTAGTATGACTAGCGCACAACAAAAAATGAGTGATCTTGAGCATTCTGTGCACCATTTAAATGAGCAAGCAAATGCTGTTCAGCGTGCATCCTTAGCTATGCAGCAAGCCGCTGATGAAGGTAGTCGCTCCGTTCAACAATCTTCATTAGTCATGCAAGCTATAGAAGAAACGATGGCCACAACGACTACCACAGTCGAAGCACTCGGTCGAAAATCCGCCGACATAACATCAATTATCGGGACGATTACTGCTATTTCTGAGCAAACGAATTTACTCGCCTTAAATGCAGCGATTGAGGCAGCACGCGCCGGTGAGCACGGACGAGGCTTTGCGGTTGTCGCTGATGAAGTTCGAAAGCTAGCCGTGCAATCACAAAATGCCGCAAAAGAAGTAACATCCATTGTAACGTCCATTCAAGACGAAGTAACATCCATCATCTCTCAAAACCACGAGGGTGTATCTTCCGTTATTCGCGGCGTTGAAGTAACGAATGAAACAAATCAATCTTTAGCCAATATTTTGACGCACACTCAAGAAACGACGACAATTATCGCGACTATGGTAGAGAAAATTGCCTTAACACTTGATTATAGCAATGCTGTAGCGAATGATTTTGTCCATGTGAATGCCTATGCAGAACAATCAGCTGCCAACACAGTCACTTCTGCCGCTGCAGCCACTCAAGGATCTGCTTCCATGCAGGAAATCAATGCCTCTGCCACAGAGCTTGCTCAACAAGCAGATAGTCTGCGTAATCTTGTTAGTGAATTTAAAGTTTAAAATATCTCAGAATCGCTATTATTATAGTTTTAAAAAATCGTTTGAAAGATGTTCATTTTTAATGAAGCAGATACATGATCTAGCGCCGAATATTAATGGAGATCGTAGTGTCTAAAAACAGTAGGTTAAAATTTGGAGAGGACAATGTTAACGAATTTAAATCCTTACTTAAAAGAATTAATGGTGTATATTCCTGAAGGAGAAATTCGCCTACGAGATTTTCGAAACGAACAAAAATGGATTAGTTCAAACTATAAATTTGGAATGCCGGGGAAAAGGAAAAATTTAAAGGAAGTTAATTGGAACGTTGAGATACAGCCATTAACATATACGTTGAAGAGACATTTGGCCATTACAGAATAATCCGAGGCGGTAGTTGGGCTGAAGAAGAACGTGGTTGTGGAGCTACCTGTCGCCGTAAGAGTATACCTGATTTCTTTTTTGATGATATCGGATTTAGAATTGCTCGTTCCATCATTTAATAGCTCTAAACAATTATGACGTTCTATCCGGCGATTCGACGGGCTCTCCGTCGCTTTGTCGGTTCTAACGGCGATTCGATGTCTTTTTCCGTCACTTCGAAGGGGCTTCCCGTCACTTGATTGGTCTTCCGTCGTTTCGATGGCTCTTTCCGTCGCTTGATTGCTCTTCCGTCGTTCCGATGACTCTTTCCGTCGCTTGATTAGTCTTCCGTCGTTCCGATGACTCCTTCCGTCGCTTCGATGGCTCTTTCCGTCTCTTCGACGTTTCTTTCTGTCTCTTCGATGGTTCTTTCCGTCGCTACATTTTAAAACCATAAAAAACTCCTAGCACGATCTATCCTGCTAGGAGTTGCTGTTATTTAAATAATGAAAGATACTCTGCGTAGCCTTCTTTTTCTAAATCTTCTTTTGGTACAAAGCGGAGTGCTGCGGAGTTAATACAATAGCGTAAGCCTCCAAGTTCACTTGGTCCATCTGGGAAGACATGTCCTAAGTGGGAATCAACTTCTTTGCTACGAACCTCTACGCGACGCATCCCATGAGATGTATCGAAATGCTCTGCTACTTCTTCCTTTTCAATTGGCTTTGCAAATGCTGGCCAACCACAGCCTGAATCGAATTTATCTAATGAGCTAAATAACGGCTTCCCTGAAACGATATCTACATAAATACCCTCTTCAAAGTGCTTATCAAATTCATTGCGGAACGGTGGCTCTGTTCCATTTTCCTGTGTCACATAATATTGCATGTCCGTTAACTCTTTTAAACGTTGTTCTTTATTCATTTTTCAGCCCCCAGTTTGTCTCCTGAAATGCTTTACGACCAGACCCGACAGCATAGCGCTCGTAGTGCATTGGATTTTTCTTATAATAATATTGATGATAGTCTTCAGCTGGATAAAACGAACTTGCCGGTAAAATTTTCACTGCAATTGGCTTATCGAATTTACCAGATGCCTGTAAATCTGCCTTAGCACGTTCAGCTAAATCACGCTGCTCATCATTGTGGTAAAAAATCGCCGTTGTGTAGGACTCCCCACGATCATAAAATTGTCCTCCAGCATCTGTTGGATCAATTAGTGTCCAAAATGTCGCGAGTAATTGCTCGTAAGAATATAACTCATCAACAAACGTTATTTGAACCGCTTCAACATGCCCTGTCGTTTCAGAGCATACTTGTTCATATGTTGGATTGACAACATGTCCACCCGTATAGCCGGAAATTACCGATTCAATGCCAGGTGTTTCGTCAAAGGGCTTGACCATACACCAAAAACAACCACCTGCAAACGTTGCAAATCGCTTTGCCATTTATCTCACTCCTTATTCACCAGGTACAATAATTTCCAGTAGAATCTTATCCTTTGGTAAGTCTAATTCCTTTGCTTTAATACGAGATCCAGAAGCAATGTTAATGCGCGATAAATCAATATAGATTTCTGCCTTATTAGGATCGATTGAAATCCAAGAAGGGAATTCCACCGTGTCTCGCATCATTTTCATCGTTGTCTCAGGTGGAATATTTAACAGCCCCACATTCATTCCTGTCTGTTTTAAAATGATATTCCCTTTCTCATCCACTATCGGATCAAAGTTCATTGAAATAGGAATTTCAGTGTAGAACACCTTTAATGTACTTTTTAATTGAATATCCTCACCAATCGTAAAGTCCAACGGTAATGGTGACCCCGCATCTTTTAAATACTTCTTCGATATAGATTCTAATTCCTTCGTTGTTGTTTGGACAACGAGTACATTTCCTTTTACTTCACTTTCACCTTTTGAACTCTCTGCTAAATTTACTCCGTCTACTGGTCTAGTTGCTAAAAAAACGACGAGGAGGATTGCAAAAAGCACTGTGCCCGCTAAAGCAAAAAATGCGAATTTCCATTTATTCATTTCGTCACTCCTCGAAGCCTATTTCCTTGTTAATCTTTTGTTCCATGTTACATTTCTCCATTGCTTTTTTAATTCGCTCTGTCATTTTGTCATAGCCTTTTGCATTTGGGTGGAAGAAATCCGTATGATACACGAGCTCTTTATTTGAATCAAACAAGTCCTCCACTGATATATAGCACGCATTAGTATCTTTCTTTGCTATGTCTTCAATGACTTTATTCCACTCTGTAATAATCGTATCAAATTCATTCGCTTCATTTGTGACGATTGAGAATGGATTATAAGAACCGATAAGTAATAAAGGCACTGTTGGATTTTTTTCTCGTATGCCTTCAACAATTTTACTATAACGTTTCTTATATGCCTTCAATTCCTTATCAAAAGCATCTCGTTTCAAATTAAACAGATCTTGCCTGACAATCTTCATGACATCATTTCCACCCATTGTAATTGAAATGAGCTGTGCTTTTTGCAACTCTTCATCATAATGCCCTTTTTCCACTAATTTTAATAGCTGATCACTACGTCTTCCTCTTTTTCCTCGATTATCGACTTCAACATCAGAAATCGAAGGCCAAGCTACCAATGAATCTGCTAATCTTCCAACAAAACCGTCTTTATTATACTCATCACCAACACCGGCCGTTAAAGAATCGCCGAGTGCTAGGTACTGTAGTTGCTTTGCGCTTTTATCATCAATTTTCCGTAAATCCTCTGGTGATGGTTCAAAAAAATGTTCAAAAATTTGCGTCAATACATTCTTTGAGGTTTTTTCCTCATTTTCTGTTTGTTGCTCATCCTGTTTCATATCTTGCTCCGTCCCTGCGTGCTCCCCTTCTGGTTCTGCTTGCGGATTCGGTTCATCTATTGATATTGCACAACCACTTAGTACTAAGACGGTCAAACATGACAAAACTATCATTCGCCAAATGCTCATTTGACCACCTTCCATCATTTGCTTACTTCTATTATAGAATAGTTCATGCTGCAATGAAAAGTGACTATACCTAGGTATTGAGTAAAAAAGTGTGTTTACAACGGTTTTTCGTATAAATGGCATGACACTTTTCAACAATAAAAAGCCACTACAATTATTTATGTAGTAGCCCTCTTAAATTATTCTGCAAAATAAATAAAACCGATGGCACCTGGGCCAGTGTGTGTCGAGATGATTGGTGAAGTAAAGTTAATTTCTACTTCATTAAAACCTGTGCCCTCGATTAATTCTTTTAAAGGTCCACCCATTGTTGTCATACCCTCAGCGTGAGAAATCCCAACTGTTTTTACTGTTTTACCAGCAGTGTCAGCTTGGAATTGTTTAAATAAGTAGTTCACAACCTGTTTATGGCTACGTACTTTGGATACGGGATTATATGCGCCACCTTCTAAGTTTGCAATTACTTTTATGTTCAGCAAAGAACCGATAAAACCAGTTCCTTTCCCAATTCGTCCGCCTTTAATTAAATTTTCAAGTGTATCGACAATAACATATAAATACGTATTTTCGCGCACTTTCTCAAGACGTTTAATAATTTCCTCGACAGTAGCACCTGCATCGCGCATTTTAATAGCCTCTCGAATTTGAATAGCTAGACCTGTGGTAATAAAACGTGAATCGATCACAGTTACATCGGAGTCTGACATTTGCGCTGCCTGACGAGCTGATTCCACTGTTCCGCTCATACTACCTGTCATATGAATGGAAATAATTTGATCTCCGTCTTTACCAAGCTCATCGTATAATTCTTTAAATTTTCCCGGCGCAGGCTGAGAGCTTTTCGGTAAGTTTTTAGCATTTTTCATTAAACTTAAAAAAGGTTGTGGCTCTAAATCAATACCATCTATATAAGTTTTATCATCAATTTGAATCGTTAAAGGCACAATATGTATACCGTGCTGCGCTATTTCTTCTTTTGTTAAATCACAAGTTGAGTCCGTTACTATATGAATTCGTCCCACTTCGACACATCCTTTTACTTCATTAAAATTTATTATATAGACTAATGAATCATTATGTAAACATGACATTTGTCATTAGGTTTCATTCATTTCAGTCCATTTTTAAACCGATACCTTGGATACTATAGCGCTTTGTTGCATCCTTGTCTAACAAAGTCCCTCTAGCACAGAAACATTTATATGACACTTTTGATGTCGAAAACATGACAAATGTAAATACCAGGATGAAAATTATCGGGGTATAGTAAATGTATACACGAAAGGAGTGTTCGAAATGATTGATTCTTTTGACTATAAAACATGGAAGGAAGAATTGTGGAATGCCATTACACATGGCATTGGATTTATCGCAAGTATTCCAGCACTAGTTGTTCTTATTTTAGCAGCTGTACAAACCGGTAGTGCACTCCAAATTACAACGTTTGCTATTTTTGGTGTCTCTGTGATCGTTTTATTTTTAATGTCAACACTGCTACATAGTATGCCAGAAAAATACAAGCACTTTTTCGCTATTCTTGACCATTCTTCTATTTATATTTTAATTGCAGGAACGTATACACCTTTCCTTTTAATTTCAATTGGTGGCACGCTAGGTATTACTTTATTATGTATAATTTGGTCACTGGCCATACTAGGCGTTATTTTTAAATGTTTTTTTATTAATCGATTTGAGAAGCTTTCTTTAATTTTTTACATCGCTATGGGCTGGTTAATTATTTTTGCCATCAAGCCTATTTATCTTTTCTTAGGTTTTCATGGTTTTGCTTTACTGTTAGCAGGTGGGCTTTTCTATACGATTGGTGCTATCTTTTACGCCTGGCGTTCACTTCCATATAACCATACGATTTGGCATCTATTTGTGTTAGCTGGTTGTGCCTCGATGTATGCTTGTGTTTATTTTTACTTATAAATATAAAAAATCGCTCTCTTATGCAAAGGAGCGATTTTTTTGTTTATAGGGTACTAACTTTTAATTGCCTCGTTAATGCGTTTATTGCATGCATCACTTCTAGTTTATTTACTTCATTATTCATTTTATTTCTCGCATGAAGTAGAACCGGTCTAATCGATTCTACGGAACGTCCAAATTCGTTCATCCATTCATAGCGAGGCACCATCCACGTATGAAAATGATGTGTCGTATCTTCATTATAAAAATAATAAACGTACTCTATACCTAATACATCCCTTTGAGCCTTTCTGATTTTTGATAAGAGGTTTATATAATCTATTTTTTCCTCATCGTTTAGCTCATCAAAGCATTTTATATGGCGCTTGGAAGCTAAAATGATTAGTCCCTTTATCGGATAAGCAACATCTTGATGGGCATGAAAATAGTCTGTTTCAATGACCACACCTCCATCAGGTTTAATGAGCCCACTCGTTATTGCACAGCTCAAACATTCAACTTCTACTGTTTCTCCATTTGATAAGGTTATTTTTCTCATAGATGTTCCCCTTTTGTTTGATTCTAATTTTGGAATTAACAACTCCCATTATAAGGTTAATTGGACAAATTCTTCAAAAGCTTCCTCTTCCTCGATAAACGGGTTATGATTAGATTGTTCAAAAATCGTTAATGTTGCATTAGGAATTAAATCGGCAATTTCAATACCGAATTCAATAGGGCATTGTGCGTCATGTCTACCTGCAAACACATAGGTTGGTATATGTATTGATTTCAATTGTTCTCGAATATCAAAGCTTTTTACTTCTACTTTTCTAAAATAATCAAGATTTTTTCCTATTGTGCGACCACTATTTGGACGAGTTATTGCTACTTTTAATTTTTCCTCAGAATGATATGACATTAAAGCCCATTCATAGCTTAACTTCTGACGCTCTTCTCGAACTGTATCCGGATTATTCAGTAAATCCATTATTTCAATTATGCGATTGAAATGTTTATTTTCAGCGCAATAGATACTATTTGGGTGACTTCCGTATTCTTTGCTTGCTGCTGTACATCCAGCTACTATTTTTGTTAAAGAGTGTGGTGAATCTATTGCATATTGAAGTGCAAGCATTCCACCTGTTGAATGACCTGCAAAAGCCCATTCTTTAAGCTTTAATGCTTCTCGAATCGCCTCTAAATCTTTTACAATTTCTGTGAAGCTTAATTGCTCATCAACCTCTATATCTGCTGAATTCCCAGCACCTCTAACATTGATTAAGTACACTTTGTATTGTTCGGTAAAAGGATTCGCAAATAAATGACCTCGTTCATCAAAGCCCATGTAAAGATGTGTAATACCTAATGGTTCACCTTCTCCACGTACAAAGTATTCAAATCGTCCTCTGCTTGTTTCGATAAAGTATTGTTTCCACATTGTCAATGACTCCTCTCAAAAAAAATAATAATGTCTGCACTCATCAGGCCTTAAGATGGATATAGTATTTATTAATTCTACAAATATTCCCAAATACCTTTAACAATGTTTTTAATAACGCCAAATAAGCACAGTCATTCATCACCGTGCTTATTAGTTGCTATTTTATTTAGTTCTTACGTTCAAAAATCTCATATTGGAATGTGTAACCCTCTGGTGCTGTTTCTGGCTCCACTGAGGATACTTGTACAAAATCCTGCTCATAATTCGGGAAGTATGTATCCCCATTAAACGAATGATTGATTTTTGTAATGTACAAGCGATCTGCGATATCCATGGATAAGCGGAAAATTTGCTCGCCGCCAATAATCATAATTTCCGGGACATCCCCAGCAAGGGCGAGGGCATCCTCTAAGCTTGTCACCACTTCAATCCCATCCGCTTGATAGTTTTCATCACGCGTAATTACAATATTACGTCGACCAGGAAGCGGTCTACCGATGGATTCGAATGTTTTACGCCCCATAATCATTGGCTTCCCCATCGTTTTCTCCTTAAAATATTTTAAATCCCCAGGCAAATGCCATGGCATGCCATTTTCATAGCCAATCACATAATTAGTATCATGTGCCACAATTAAAGAAATCATATTGTCACGTACCTCCAAATACTTTCGTCCATTATATTATAAACATAATTTTACTTTACAATCAGATTATTTCTGCTTAGAAAGTAAATTATTTTCTATTCCGATATTAAATCCTAGTAATTTTATATGAATAGTTTATAATGAGATGTACAAAAGAAATTTAAAGGATTGATGAAGATGACAAAATTAAGAGACGAAGCAGTCCGTTATATAAAAGTAAGTGATTCTTCTAAACAATATTATGATTTAACACCACATGAAGCGAGAGCCGTTCGAATAGTGCCAAAATGGACATCACCTCATAGCCCACAGCTTGCGGCTATCGAAAATAAAAAAATATCAGTTCGAGATGGCGCACAAATTAATGTGCGCATTTATAGACCTGTTTTAAACAAAAAACTTCCAGTCATTGTTTATTATCATGGAGGCGGTTGGGTATTTGGAAATTGTGACTCTACGGATGCAGGCTGTCAACTATTAGCAGCAAAAGCGCAAGCAATCGTTGTATCGGTTGATTATCGTCTAGCACCAGAATATCCATTCCCTACACCGCTCTACGATGCCTATGACAGTTTCATGTGGGTTTACGAAAACATCGAAAGTTTCGGTGGAGATCGAGTAAATCTTACTGTTGCTGGTGATAGCGCAGGCGGAAATTTAGCAACAGTTGTTGCCTACTTAGCTGCAACATTAAATGGACCAGCGATTAAAGCGCAGGCACTTATTTATCCTGTAGTTAATGTAGATTTTACAACAGCTTCTTACAATGCTTACGGAGAACACTTTGGCTTAGACAAACAAGGAATGCAGTGGTTTGCAGGTCATTATACAGATAAAGAAAACTATATGGATCCACTTGTATCCCCACTTCAGATTGACGACTTAAGTGTTTTACCGAAAACGATCATTATAGCTGCAGAGGCGGATGTCCTTTACGATGAAGGTATTGCATACGCACAAAAGCTTACAGATGCCGGAGTGACTGTTGAGCATGTAAATATGCCTGGTTTAATCCATAGTTACTTTAGTAAAATGAATTTTTTCGAACAAGCAACGATTGAAACAGCTGAAAAAATTGCTAATTTCGTAAAATAAGTTTGTCTATCAGCATAAAATAATGCGATAATAGAGCAAAATGTTTTTTTAAAGGATGACAACATGACACAAACTATTGCTTTACAAATTAACAATCCATTTTCTAATCAATTAAAAAAAGGCTATCCTCTCATTTCAAAAGATGCAGTTGATGCACGTCATCTTCCAAATGAGGAAGGTGCAATACTGAGACTCACGGATATTCATAACCGTTTTATTGGCACAGGATACTACGGCTTACAAAACAAAGGTATTGGTTGGGTGCTAACAACCGATGCTAACGAAAAAATAGACAAAGCCTTTTTTATGAAAAAATTAAAAAAAGCCCTACAAAATCGTGAAGCATTTTTCAACAATCCTCACACAACAGCCTTTCGAATCTTTAATGGTGAAGGTGATGGTATCGGCGGTTTAACCATCGACTTTTTCGAATCTTATTATATGGTGAGCTGGTATAGCGCAGGCATTTATTCATTTAAAGAAATGGTATATGAAGCACTTGCAGAGACAGTAGATTACAAAGCCATTTATGAGAAAAAACGTTTCGATACGAAAGGACAGTATATGGAACAGGACGATTTCGTCATGGGAACACCTGGTGAATTTCCGATTATCGTAACGGAAAATAGTATGAAATACGCTGTCAATTTAAACGATGGAGCCATGACAGGTATTTTCCTTGACCAACGAGATGTAAGACTTGCCATTCGTGAACGTTATTCAGACGGTCAAAATGTGCTAAATACGTTCTCCTATACGGGGGCATTTTCTGTTGCAGCGGCACTTGGTGGAGCAATAAAAACAACTAGTGTAGATGTTGCGAAGCGTAGTTTGGCCAAAACAATTGAGCAATTTAGTGTTAATAGCGTCGACTACGAATCACAAGATATTAAAGTAATGGATGTCTTCAACTACTTTAAATATGCTCAGCGCCATAATTTAAAATTTGACCTTGTCGTTTTAGATCCACCTAGCTTTGCACGTACGAAAGAAAGAACATTCTCAACAGCGAAAGACTATCCTAAATTACTCGTAGATACAATCGCCATTACGGAGAAAAACGGTGTCATTGTTGCTTCCACGAACAATTCAAGCTTTGGTATGAAAAAATTCAAGAGCTTTATTGACCAAGCATTTAAAACAACTAAAACAGCCTATAAAATTGTTGAAGAATACAACTTACCAAAGGATTTCCGCGCCTCACGTGAATATCCAGAATTTAATTACTTAAAGGTTGTTTTTATTAAAAAACTTAACTAATGAACCTAGACAGAATCACTTCCTGGTGATTCTGTCTTTTTGTTTGGGAGAAATATTTAGATTCCCCCTATTTATATTGTTAGAATTTTCCATTTACTATATAATAGATTCATCTCATTCCAAAATTTAGGATGACATTTTTTATTGTTTGCCTTTGCCATGTAAATGAGTTGAATGAAGCGCAGCCGCTCATCTGACGCCCCAGGAAGCTTTTCCCTGTGCGAAACAACAAATGTTTTCTGTAGCGAAAGCAAAGCGGCAGCTACAAAGCGCCCAGTCGTAACGGAATTCACCCAAAGTCGTGGATAGAGCACCAAAAGTCGTGGATCGAACACTCAAATTCAAATAGAACCCCACGCTTTGGTGATATGTCACGTAATTTATAAAATATCGATAGAGGAGATGATTGAATGGGATATGTTCATGAAAAATTAATGATTACTACAGAAAGACTCGTTCTTAGATTATTTCAAACATCCGATGCAGAAACGGTTGCAAAGCTTTGCAATAACTATAATATTTATAAAAGTACCATGTACCTACCTTATCCATATAGTTTAAATGATGCATTATCATGGATGGAACATCATTACGATCATTTTATGGAGGATATTTCGTACGAGTTTGCTGTTACAGATAAGGAAACTGGTGAATTATTTGGAGCCATTGCATTATCGAATAATAAACATTTTAATCAAGGTGAAATAGCCTATTGGATTGGCGAGGAATATTGGGGAAAAGGCTATGCCACGGAGGCAGCACAATCGATTGTACAATTTGCTTTTGAAGAAAAGAAACTGCACAAAGTGTTTGCCCGATATTTTTCAACAAACCCTGCTTCAGGAAAAGTAATGGAGAAGATTGGCATGAAACAAGAAGGAATTTTAAAGGATCATATCATGAAAGATGGTAAATATGAGGATTTGGTGTATTATGGAATAATTAATGATTAGACCAGTTTCTCAAAAGGTGTTTTCGACCTTGTAGTTCCTTAGTGACAATAAAGTAACTCTTATTGGACTAGCTGCCAAAAAAGCCGAAGATATTGACTAGATTATTTTAAGGTTAAGTATAAAAAAATTCCGAAATTAGGGACCAAATTCAAATTTTAAACATTACAATCATTTATTTTTTCTTTATGATATTTTGCAAATGCGGTGGAAGTTCAAAAGTTTCCATGTGTTTAAATTCTTTAAGCTTGGCTTCATTTGGAGTTATAGAAAACGTTAGCTGGTCTCTTCCAACTGGGTTATGTGCACCCAAAACTGGAGTGACTTCAAGGGTTACTGAAAACATAAAACTTGTTCCTATTCTTTCCAAATCCAAAATTTTTATTTGATATGGATACACCAAAGGACTCTCTGTAAGATAATCCGAATAGTAATTAGAAACTGCTTCTTGGATTTTGGGTAATAGTAGTGAAAAAAACGAGTCCATTACTATTTCTTCTTTTGACCCTTTAGCTGGCTGATAATAATCTGATTCAGCATAAGTTAATGTTGTTGAAAATAGAAATAACAGTAAAAAACAAGGAACTAGAATAATTTTTTTCATACTTGCACCTCCTTTTTAATGTGTACTTTGTTCGTAAAAGAGTTTTCAAGCTAATGGGGTTATTGTTCAATTAGAGCAATCACTTTTTGTGCTGACAGTGCTGGTTAGTTGAAGAAGAATGATTATATAAAATAACAGATATTCAACTTACTTAATAAGGCAAAGGTTCACTCTTTTTTAGATTTTTCACGTTCATTTAATTTTTGTTTTTGTTTTAACCAAAAATCGGGTGGTTGATAACTAATTAAAGAATAATCAAGTTCAGCCCCATTCGTTGCTAACTGAATTAACAAAAACTTCTCCTTATTACTCGGGTGTATATCTGCTGTTTTAATACTTATAACCTCTACTCCTGTTCGTTTAGGTGTTCCAACAACAACAACTTGATTTCCTTTTGTATAAACATCTGTAATATTTGTTTGAAACACAACTATATACAGGTCAAGGTCTGCTTCATTTGCATCAGTTGGAAAAATAATACCTACTTCCTGTTGAAAATTAAATTCAGCAGATAACCCAATGGCATAAAAAGGGAATATACGGTGGAGAGCATAGTGTATTCGAGAAGGAATATAACTCCATCTCCCACCCGCATATGTGCTATGCCATTGTTCTTTAAATAGTGGTCTAATATAGTTCGGTTCGCTTTTTATTACTTTGAACGGAATTTTCGCTCCTTCTTTTTCCACTTCTGAAATGGGGATGTCATCGGTAGGAAATTGCACCTCTGTTACTTTTTCAAAAGGGAAAGGTGAGTCAAGAATAGTGGTAGGTTCAGGTGGTTCGAGTCTATCTAAACGTTGTTCCAATTCCTGAATTCGTTTATGTTCACTTTTGTCACTATTCGATTGCGAGAAGGATAACTCCAAAGATTTTGCATTTATGGACTTACTGTAAACAAATAAGCTTAAAATA
Source organism: Lysinibacillus sp. NPDC093216 (assembly GCF_050280325.1). Classification (NCBI taxonomy): domain Bacteria; kingdom Bacillati; phylum Bacillota; class Bacilli; order Caryophanales; family Bacillaceae; genus Lysinibacillus; species Lysinibacillus sp. NPDC093216. The sequence continues at coordinate 20,451 of NZ_JBNNVB010000009.1, forward strand.
ATCAAAAAACAGATAATATAACCAATCTTTGTTTTTAACATATTCTAATCACCTCACCATATTTTCTGCTTTTACGAGTGAGCTATGCATAAGATTAGTTATTAAATGCGTTAATTGCATAAGAATTAAACAACCTTAAAGGGTCTGACTACAACAAAATGTAACAAGGCTCTCCTATTTTTATAGCAAAATTAAATAACTTTATTATCACTTTACATCTATGTTGATTATTACAAAGCATTCTCTCTCTCAAAATTACTATAAAATAAAGGTGGCCAAAGAAGTATCTTCACTTCTTTTGCCACCTATATTTATTTTATAGATATTTCACAAACCAATCCCTAATATATTCTAGTCTATTGATTCTTAACGTTGGTTTTCCGCTCCTAGAAAGTTCGTGATTGGATTCTGGGAAGCGAACAAATTTAGTTTCTTTTTTACGATGTTTCAAGGCAATAAATAATTGCTCTGCTTGTTCAATCGGACAGCGATAGTCTTTTTCGCTGTGTAAAATTAACAGTGGCGTCTCCACATTGTCCACATATTTAAGTGGCGAATGGTTCCATAGCTTCTCTATATCGTCTAGTCCCGCTTGGATTTGCCAGTCATTAAAGTAATAGCCGATATCACTTACACCGTAAAAGCTAATCCAGTTAGAAATACAACGTTGCGTAACAGCTGCTTTAAAGCGATTTGTATGTCCGACAATCCAGTTTGTCATGAAGCCCCCATAGCTCCCACCTGTAACACCGAGACGGTTTTTGTCAATGAAATCATAATGCTCCAATGCATAATCAACAGCAGCCATAAGATCATTATAATCATTGCCTCCATAATCACCACGGACTGCATCAACAAATTTTTGACCATATCCATGGCTTCCGCGAGGATTCGTAAAGAGAACCGCATAACCTTGTGCGGCAAGGATTTGGAATTCGTTAAAATATGAGTTGGCATACATAGCGTGTGGTCCACCATGGATTTCAAGAATAAGTGGATATTTCTCCCCTTCTTCATAGCCAATAGGCTTCATCATCCAACCGTTTACTTTCCAGCCATCTGCCCCTTCATATTCAACTGCTTCTGGAACAGATAATTCTCTCGACTTTAAAAAGTCTTCATTAACGTTAGTAAGCTGTTCCTTTTCACCAGTATTTAAATTCACGTAAAATAGATCGCCAGGATTTGTAGTATTGCTGATTGAGACTACCGCTTTATCATTTTTTTGATCAAGTGAAAAACCATATACATATTGATCATCATTAATCGCTGGATATAATTCTCCAGATAGATTGCCAAAATAAATAGCAGTATTTCCGTGATCTGTCACTTGGAAGTAAAAGCTTTTATTATCCTCCAACCATTGTACACGTGGAGCAACGACACCTTGTAGGAAATCACCGACTACAAAATCACCAACTGGCGCGTCAAATTCACTCGTTACACATGTCGTATTGTTATTTTCTAAATCATGAATCCATAATTTTGCTTGTGTCGCATTTTCAAATTCTCGTTCGCTGCCAACATAAGCTACGTAGCGGCTATTTGGAGACCATGAAGTTTGGTAAAACATCCCTGTTCCTTCCGTTAGCTTGCGACCATGTTTTGTCTCTAAATCCAATAAGTAAATATCACTTAAGAATGAAAAATCTAGATCCTCTGATAAGTCTGCTGTGTAAGAAAGATATTTTCCGTTTGGAGACCATGTACCAAGTTGTAAATTATGTTTACCTTCCGTAACTAGCTCTAATTCTCCAGATTCAAGATTGACGATGGCAATTTGAGAAAATTGTTCCATATCAATAAAACCGGCTGAATCTGATTTATATTTCATCTTTTCTATTTCAAGTGGTTTTAGTTCTTTGTCATCTTTCTTATCATTATCAGCTTTATCATAAATACTTTCATTTTCACCTAGCTTTACTGAGAATGCAATATTCTTACCACACGGAGACCATACAGGCGATGTCGCACCGTTTTTACAATTAGTAACTTGTTTCGCTTCCCCACCTGCTTTAGAAAGCACAAAAATTTGTGGCTTACCATGTCTCGTTGATACAAATGCGATTTTACTGCCATCTGGAGACCAAACTGGTGAATTCGTTTTATCTTCTCCAAATGTCCATTGTTGTGGCTTTTTTTCATGCAAGTTTATGTAAAATAAATTAGATACGTAGTCCTTTTTCTTCTCATCAATATGCGTCTCTACATACACAACTTCTGTTCCGTCAGGTGATACTTGTGGATCTGCCACTGATTTTAATTGATATAGATTTTCTGGTTTTATCCCTTGTTTCAATGTCATATTTTATTTCCCCTTTGTGTTGAAATTTCATTACTTAGTACAATATTTCGACACCCTAAGTATTATTCCTCCTTTTAAGAAGAATTTGTTTTTTTACCTAGCGAAGATTTTACAATAGCAAGAATACATCTAAAAAAACGTAGCTGCTTCGCAATAATTACGAAGAGCTACGGATAGAATTTATTTCAAGACTGATTGTAGGATAAGAGGCTGTGCGCCCATTTGAGTAACGACATATGCCGCAACTTTCGTGGCAAAATCGATCGAACTTCGAAGCGAATCACCCCTGCATAGTCCTACTGCTAAAGCTCCATTAAATGCATCTCCCGCACCAGTTGTATCGATCGTGTCAACGCTCAACGCTTGAACCCAGCCACTTTCTACATGGTTTATATAAAAAGAACCTTTAGATCCAAGTGTAACGATTACTGTTCCGACTCCTTTATCTAGCAATAACTTACATGCAGAGCGAATATCTTCTTCCGTTGTCGTTTCAATACCCGTCAACTGCGCAAGTTCTGTTTCATTCGGTGTTAATAATGTAATGTTCTTCAATAAAGAATCTGGTAATTTTTGAGATGGAGCTGGATTAAGGATTACGATTTTCCCATGTTGAGATGCGATTTCCACTGCCTTTTCAACTGCATCAAGCGGTATTTCAAGCTGAAGAAGGAGTACCTTACTTGAAGAAATGATAGTAGCTTCCTGTTCAATTTGTTTAGGAGTAACTAAAAAGTTTGCACCAGGAAACAAAACAATCGCATTACCACCGGCATCTGTCACTTGGATCATCGCTTGCCCAGTAGCTCCTTCCTTTTGAACGGAATCAATATAAACGCCTCTATCTTTTAAATTGTTTATCGCTTGTTCCCCGAAATCATCTTTTCCTACTTTCCCAATAAAATGAACATTTGCTCCTAGCTGGCTTGCTGTTACTGCTTGGTTTGCACCTTTTCCACCGAAATGAACACTATGAGACGCACTGTGAAGTGTTTCACCTTTATTTACAATGTAGGGAACACGATAGACAAGATCTATATTAATGCTTCCGACTAATGAAATATCCATGCCAGCTATCATCCTTTCTTAAAATCTCTTTTTCTTTAATACGGATAATAATTGACCTTTTGTCATGATTCCTTTCTCCAAACCCAATATGTTGGCCATTTTAGCAACTGCAGGTGGCTTTAGCATACTTTCTTCTAATATCGCATGATTATAAAAAATATGTTCCGAAACATCATCTGCAATAATCCTACGATTTGCCATTACTACAATTCGAGAGAAATAATTCGTGACAAATTCCATATCGTGTGTAATCGCAATAACAGTCTTTCCCTTTCTCTCCAATTCGTCTAAGAGCACACTTAATAAATCTAATCCGACACGATCCTGTCCAGCTGTCGGCTCATCTAAAATAATCACATCGGAATCCATTGCTAAAACCGAAGCAATTGTAACAAATTTACGTACAGAATATGGGAGATTATAAGGATTTTCTTGCGAAACATTACTAATTCCGCATAATTCCATAGCCCAATCCGTTAGCATTGCTACACGTTCTGGATCAAAGCCCATATTTTTAGGTCCAAACTGTACTTCTAATTCTACATTATTGTGGAAAATTTGATCGTCCGGGTTTTGAAATACATAACCAACCTTTCGAGATACTTGAGCTGTCGTATAATCTTTTGTATTCCAATCCGCAACATATACCTCACCTTCAGTTGGCTTTAAGAGGCCGTTCATCAATTTTACTGCGGTTGTTTTTCCGGCCCCGTTTTGTCCAATAATCGCTAGACGTTGACCAGCCGGAACCGTAAGTGTCAAATTTTCTAATGCTTTTGTTCCATCGGGATAAGCGAAACTAACGTTTTTCAGTTGAAGTTCAGTCATAAGCACTCTCCCCTACACTTGCCCAACTTATGCTTTCAGGTAATTCCTCATCGCGAATTGGAACATATTTTAAATGAACTCCGTCTTTTTGTAAATTTAGAGCGACCTCGGTTACATGAGGATATTGAATGTTATATTCCCCATATCGTGGGTCCGCAAAAACTCCTCGAGTCGGACCTTGTAATACTATTTCTCCATTATTGAGGACAATTAGATTGTCCGCATATTCAGCAATTAAGTCCATTTTATGTTCTACTAGGATAATAGTTTTTCCCTGTTCTTTCATGAGACGAATGATATCAAATACATGCTCTGTTCCAATTGGATCTAACTGAGATGTTGGCTCGTCAATGACAAGAATATCGGGATTCATGACGATGATCGAAGCAAGTGCAACACGTTGACGTTGACCACCTGAAAGTCCCATTGGATGCTTTCCTCGTAAATGTTCGATTTTTATAAGCTTTAATATTTCATTTACTCTGTCAATAATTTCATTTTCTTCTACACCTAAATTTTCGAGACCAAACGCTACTTCGTCAAAGACAGTATCTTTTACACCTGATACTTGGATGAAAGGGTTTTGAAAGACATATCCAATTTTTCCTCCTAATTGTCCTAATTGATATTCTACTATTCTTTTATCATCGACAATAACGTCCCCTTCAAGGTCTCCTTTATAAAAGTGTGGAATGAATCCTCGTATGATATTACATAGGGTCGTTTTACCGGAGCCATTATTGCCAATAATGGCTGTAAATTTCCCCTTTTCAATTTTAAAAGACGCATTTTTTATGTTCCAATCATCACTAACTGGATATCGATATGAGACATTTTTCATTTCAATGATAAAATTCATGTGAGGACCCTCCAGAACACCAAACCTACTAAAATGATCATGTAGACGAATGGCAAAATTCGATCAGCTGTACTTTTTGTTAGCTTATGCAAGCTAGTCTTCTTTGTTGGAGCAGAAAAAGCTCTCGACTCTAAAGTAATTGCTCGTTCTTCAGTACTTGATATAGATGATAATATGAGAGGAGTTAAGGTTGGGATAAATGCTTTCGCTCTCGTTAACAATGATCCTTCCGTTTCTACCCCACGTGTTTTTTGGGCATCCATAATTGTGTTCGCATGGCGTCGCATTTCAGGAATAATTTGCAATGTTGATAAAACTACATAAGCTCCCATTGGAGGGAGGCCTGCATCTTCTAGCGATTTTACGAAGTCACGAACATCTGTCAAACGGAAAAATAATATAAAGGCAGAACCCATCGCCAGAATGCGAGACGTAAGCGTTAATCCATAATCCAAACCTTCCTCAGTCCACTTAAATATTCCCCATTGTCCCATCACATGATCACCTGGATAGAACAAGAGCTGCATGAAGAAAATGATGATTAGTAAAAATAACAAAGCCTTCATGACAGTACCCAAAAATTCTTTCACAATGCCTGCAGCGGCAGCTATAAGAAGTAAAATTGGGAAAACTAGAAATGAGAATATAAACTCGGGAATAATAAGAACGGCAGCTGATACAAGTAATGCAAAGAAGAATTTAGTCATTGGATGCAACCGCTGAATGAAATTTTTCTGCACGACGAACCCTCCTCAAAAAAAGTAGATCTTTCCGCTCAGGCAGAACGGAAAGAGTTCAATTATCGGTCTTCACGTTTCATATACAGAGTCCCATAATTCATTTTTGATAAATAACGATCAGACATTTTTCTTACAATAAAGTAAACGATTAGAGCCGATACAACTTTGTCCGCAATTTCAAAGATAAAGGATGAAGCGAATACGGCACTCCAAATTTTTTGTCCTGAAGCAAGGAATGTAGCTGTAAGAATAGATCCTGTACCTCCAGTAGCTCCTCCAAAAACTAACACCGTAATTGGAGCAGATACAATAACAGCAATAAAAGTAATCACAATACCGGAAATAATCGTTTTAGGAATATTTTTAAACATTCCTCCTTTAGACAAGTATCCTACCCCTATTCCAATCGCCACAGATGTAATGGCATATGGAAAATACGTAGGATTAAAAATACCATTTATAAGGTTTGTAATTAATCCAGCAAGTAATGCAACCCAAGGACCAGCAACGACCCCGATTAATATGGTTCCAATCGTATCAAGAAAAATAGGGAGCCTTAAAACGTTAGCAATTTGAAAACCGACAATATTCACTGCTACACCAATAGGAATAAGAAGCATAGACATCATATTAAAGTCATCTTTAAAACTACGTTTCATCTTGGTTTCCCACCTTTTTTAATTATTGACTGATTTGACGGCCCATTTTTGCAACCGCTTCCATAAATTGATTAACAAAGGCTTCACGATTGACCGAGTGCAATACTTTTACATTACGAGGTTTTCCGGAACGGTGCATATAATCTACAACGGTCGCACCAGCAGTGTGGCGCCCTTCTGTCTCAACCGCTACAAAGCAATCTTCTCCTTCAAAAAGTTCTGGCGTGACAACATATGACACAGCACATAGATCATGCAAACGAAACCCATTTTCGAAATCAGTTTCTTGGAAATCATTATTTTTTGCATTTTGTATATAGAAGCGAAGCATTGCGCCAATTTTTTGTGATAAATCTGTCCCCATACTTTCAATTTGATGTAACTCTTCCATATTGACATACGCTTTATGAGTAACATCAAGTCCGCTCATGATAATAGGAATTCCTGAACGATAAACGATATCGGCTGCATGTGGATCAACATATACATTAAATTCTGCAAAAGGACTCATATTGCCAGCTATAGCTGCACCACCCATATACGAAATATAGCTGATTTTTTCTTTTACTTCTGGATGAGCAAGCAGCAATGCTCCGATATTTGTAAGTGGTCCAGTTGCGATTAAAACAATCGGTTCCTCACTTTCAGTTAAAACATCTATTAAAGCATTTATGGCTGTTCTATCACTTTCGAGTAAATCCGGCTTCGGTAAAATGACTTCTCCTAACCCACTTTCCCCATGAACATCATCAGCAACCTCCAATTCACGGAAGAAAGGATGATCAAACCCCCTTGCGATTTCAATATTTTGTTTCATGTAGCTTGTGAATGCTCTAGCATTGTAGACCGTTTTATCTTGCGTTTGATTTCCTGGTTCCGTTGTAATTAATTTTATATCCAGATCATCTCGGGAAAAGGCTAATAATAACGCCATAACATCGTCAATTCCTGGGTCACAATCAATAATCACTGGTATTTTTTTCATCAATTTCACTCCTCTAGTTCATCTACATTTCTTGATGTTTTATGGTGCTGTAGTGCTTTCACGTACTACCAGAGTCGGGTTAAACATAACAGATTGCGTTTCGTTATTTTCAAGTTTTTGTATTAATAGCTTTACTGCCTCCCTCCCCATAAGATAAGTATCCTGACGAATTGTAGTAAGCTTTGGCATTAATGCAGATACTAACGGAATGTCGTCAAAGCCTATGATGGATAAATCCTTTGGTATATGAATTCCAAGCTCGTGAGCCATTCGGTAAATACCGAATGCCATTACATCATTAAAGGCAAATATAGCCGTCACTTCTTTTTTCCTCAGGAGATCTTTGGACTTTTGGTATGCCTTTTCCATCTGAAAATCCCCTTCAATAATATGTGATGGTAAAAGTTCAACGCCTGATTCAGACAGCGCTCTTTTGAAACCTGCTAAACGTTCATTAGACAAAGAAAGAGAGCTTGGTCCAATCATGCATGCTATCTTCCTATGACCGAGTTCTACTAAATGTATTCCTGCTAAATATCCACCTTTATCATTATCTATATAGACACTGGAATGTTTTTTTTCATTCTTTCCTCTATCAACGAGAACAAAAGGAATCTTTGCACGTGATAATTGCTCTTCATCCGATGGCTCCAAATAATCTTTTGCCGAAAAAATGATACCATCTACCTGCTGTTCCTCTAATAATCGTAAGTATCGCTTTTCTTTATCAGATTGATCATCAGAATTACAGATGATTAAGCTATATTCTCTTTCATTCGCTTCATCTTCCACCCCCCGACATAATTCAGGAAAATATGGATTAGAAATATTCGGAATGATTAATCCGAATATCTTCGATCGCTTCGTAACTAGACCACGAGCAAATTGGTTTGGCTGGAAATCTACCTCTTCCATTACCTTAAGTACCTTTTCACGTGTCTTTAGGGACATTCCCTCCTCTTTTTCATTCAACACTCGCGAAACAGTGGTAATGGAAACACCCGCTTTTTTCGCAATATCTTTAATGGTCCATCGTTTCATAATCTTCACCTACCATTACTATAAGATCACACTTTAAGAAAACGTTTTACGAAAACGTTTTCTTAATTACCATATCACGGCATAGATTTATTGTCATTATTTTTTCAGAAAAATCAGAAAATTATAGTTTCAGTGGCATCTTTATGGACTCCCCATTTACAGTTGCTGCACAGCATCGAATTTGCACCCATACGTCGTATTTAATTTTGTTGCAAATAATATTGATAGCCTAGTACATAAACACTTTATTCGAAATATTTTTCTACCCAATTCTGTTACAATATTGATATACGAATTAATAGAAACGAGGATTTTTTTATGCATGTAACAATCGGGGTACTCGCTCACGTGGATGCAGGAAAAACAACATTTTCTGAGCAGTTACTTTTTCATACAAACAGTATTCAAGCACGTGGACGAGTGGATCACCAGGATACATTTCTAGATAATCATGAGCTGGAGCGTCAGCGAGGCATTACGATTTTTGCAGAGCAAGGTCGCATGACGATTGGGAATGATACATATACGTTAATCGATACACCCGGACACGTAGATTTCTCTCCAGAGATGGAACGTGCCATTCGGGTTATGGATTATGCCATAATTATTGTTAGTGCGGTTGAAGGACTCCAAGGTCATACGGAAACAGTGTGGCAACTTTTACGCCAATATCACGTCCCAACCTTTTTCTTTATTAACAAAATTGATCGTGAAGGGGCAAATGTTGAGGCCGTTATGACAAAGCTTCAAAAGGAGTGTTCTGAGGATGTATTATTCGTAGATGAACCGCTCCGTTCGGATTATGTTTCAACTCACGTGATGGAGTGGCTTGCTGAACGTGATGAGCAGCTTCTCGATGCTTTTCTTAATGAGACTTTAGATAGCTCTAACTGCCTTACTCATTTACAAACGATGGTTAAACAGGAAAAGGCCTTCCTATGTTTTTCTGGCTCTGCTTTAAAAGATATTGGAATAAAGGAATTCTTAGCACAGCTCCCTCTACTTACAAAAACACATTTTAATAACAATGCTCCGTTCCAAGGTGAAGTTTTTAAAATTCGTCATGATGGGCATCAACGTTTAACTTTTATTAAGGCATTGCAAGGGACGTTACATGTGCGTGATGAAATTTCTTTTGGAGATGAAACCGAGAAAGTGACTGAGATTCGGCTAAACAATGGCAGCCGTTATGTAACAGCACAAGAGGTCGAGGCTGGAGAGATTTTCGCAGTAAAAGGGATTAGCGAAGCAAACATCGGCGATATCATTGGTTATTCAGGTAACCCGCAGCCCTATGAGTTAGTACCGACTTTGCAGGCAAAAGTACAATATGAAGGCGATCAGCATATAAAGGAAGTTCTAAAAATTTTCCGCACACTTGAAGCAGAAGAACCATCATTACATATGCTATGGCATGAAAAATTCCAAGAAATTCATGTACATATTATGGGTGTCATCCAACTCGAGGTTCTTATCGATGTGCTTAACAAACGCTTCTCACTAGACATTTCATTTAGCGAACCACAGATTTTATATATGGAAACGACTGCAACAACCGTGACCGGCTATGGTCATTTTGAACCTTTAAAGCATTATGCAGAAGTACATTTATTGATGGAGCCAAATACCCGCGGTACTGGCAACACATTTGTTAATGCATGTCATGCGGATGATTTATCGGTTGGGCACCAACGACTCATTGAAAAACATCTATTCGAGCGCGATCATCATGGGCTATTAACAGGATTCCCCGTGACAGATATTCGCTTCACTCTCTTAACAGGACGCGCCCATATTAAACATACAGATGGTGGCGATTTCCGAGAAGCAACATTCCGTGCATTACGGCAAGGGCTGGAGCAAGCAGAAAATGTATTACTGGAGCCGTATTACCGCTTTAAACTTAAAGCTCCAAGTGATTTTATTGGCCGCATGATGACCGATATTCAACAAGCTGCTGGTACATTTGATGCGCCAATCTTAACTGAACATGATGCGATTATAACTGGTCGTGCCCCTGTCGCAACATTCATGAGCTACAGCACAACCTTTGCCGCCTACACTAATGGTAAAGGCGTACTTTCTCTACAATTTGATGGCTATGATGTGTGTCACAATACAGAAGACATTATTGCACAAATTGGCTACGATAAAAACGCCGACCCCGAATATACATCTTCTAGTATTTTTTGTGCAAAAGGCAAGGGTTACTCCGTCCCATGGCATGAGGCAGAGGCGGCGATGCATTGTATTGACTGAAATCATAAAAACAGGACATGATTTGTTAGAATCATTGTCCTGTTTTTTTATGTTTCTTGGGGATTTACTATACTATTGCGGGGATTTGACTTCCTTCAGCGGGTATTCTACTCCCTTTCGCGAGTATTTACTCTCCTTCCGCTAGTATTCTTGCTCCGCGCGGGTATTTGCTCTCCTTCCGCGAGTATCCATCTTCACCCAGCACGAATTTAATTCACAAAGCTTGTACTGTTTTCTGCGCTGGCTTGACAATGTGATATGAAGGGTCCACAACAATGTAGCTATGGGAATTAGAAAAATCAATTAAAACCTTGCCAGGTCGACTTTTCAAAAGTTGTAAATTATCAATTAATTCCAGCAATAGTTCATGACCGTTACCACGTGGGTGCCAGTTTAAATGATATTCATTTAGTTCTTTCACAGCTTTTAAAAATTGATGATACTCGCGCTCTACAAAATTAATCAGTTGTTTGTTTTTATGAGCTACCTGTGATAAATCCTCTAAATATGTTTCATAAAAGCGCATTACTATCGAGCACAATAAATCATTGACCCGGGCAGCACTTAATATTGGATTAGGAGCATGGGAAAGTCGCTCTAAATTTGGTTTTGCACGAGTCGAGTCAATGCGTGTAATTAAATGATAATGCTCATCATTCACCTCATAGACAATTGGATTTGTCGGCATATACATCATAAAACTATTTGTTTTTGTTTTAAGCTGATCTGTTATATTCGCCTTTGCAAAAAGGTGCCCATTAAAACTTTCATTTTGTATCCAAATAATATCTTTGTTATATAAAATTTGCTCAAATAATCGTTCATTACTAATTAGTTTGCTAGCTATTAATTGATCAACAAGTGATTCTATAACCATTCTTGTTGTAGCTTTTTTAGTAACTTCAGTGCGGGGCTGCTTACAAATTTTCATATCTAAATATTGTGATTCCTGTGCTGTACATACATGAATATTCGTCATATGTGTATCCTCTTTTCGTACATATTTTCAAAACGGAAGTCATCAGTAAAAAAAGGATTTCCCATTAACGCGAGGAAATCCTTCATTCTATCTTTTTCGTTCATCATATAATGTCAAACAATGCCCAAATATGAAAGAATTAGCTCGATGTCTAATACCTTCTTTTCTAGGCGTTTGACGTACAGTGACGAACAGAGCATTCTGTTTTGTCAACATGCCACCTCCTATTCCTCGTAGGGTTATGGTGTGTACTCATAATAGGCAGGTATCCTGACTCATGATCATCGCTACTTTTCTCCTTCCCGTCGTTAAACAGTGGTCTATGAAAAGTCGCTCACATTTACAGTTGCGGGACAGTGTCGGATTTGCACCGACTTCCCTTTTGGCGTTATCAAGAGATAAACGCACCTATTATTTATTAATATTAAATTGTAATTTAACACACTAATTCATGTAGAGTAGATATTCCTTTTGTATTTCTGGTTTAAATTGTAATATGTATTCTAGTATTTGTCAAAAGACAAAAAGGGCTATCCCAAATTAATGAGATAACCCTATTAATTATTCTAATTTTCCCGAACATGACCGCTGTAAAATGTTTCGGTTAGGTAGTTTTTTTTGTAAGGCAAAAATTAACCCTTGTGTGAATCTGCGTATGCAAATTGGATACGGAGGTTATCTATGCATAAACCATAGCATTACACTCCGAATCTTGTTACTAAGGGTCACTCCTATCCCAAGTGACCCTTTTTATAGTTTCTTTACTTAAAAGTACCCTATAGGATTGACTTCGGTCTAGAAACAACATGTCTAATTATACGTATTGAAAAAATAATATTTACTATATCTTCACTCCACCTTCCTTTTTGTCCAAACAACTATATTCGATATGAATAAAATGTTGTTAGAAGAGGAGGTGAATATAAAATGGCATCATTTGAAATTGGAGCAAGAAGTCTTTTCAACTTTCGAAACGAACGCTTTTTCCTATTAGTTGAAGATGAAATTACAATTCCAGCCCAAGGTGTAGAGATTGACCCAGTTAATATCTATGAGATTGACCAACAAACTTTCAACTTTATCAGAGATGAAGGAGATACACCTGTGATTCGACCAGTTATTAAACTTCCAACTGTACCACCTGGATTTAAATTAGAACGAAAATGTATTTTTACAGTAGATAATGCATACTACGTAATTTATGATTTAGAAAATGGAACAGATAACAATGTTTTATTAAGAATCGGTGCAGCATTATTTAACTCCTTGAGAAATGCTGGTGTTCGTGAATGTGTTCCTCAAGATTTCATTAATTAATAAAATATCCAACCTTTAATAAAATTATTATTCATCATATTTAAATTAATGTTCAGCAAGATTCCTCCTTCCTTGCTGAACATTTTCTTTAAGATATTCATTAAATAATAGTTATGAAATTTATAGTTTCACTTTGGTATTTCTGTTTAAAGTCACCTTCTACTTTTTCTTGTTCAACTAAACTGCTCCGCTGAAGAGCAACAGTCTTTACGAAAACACCCAAAATAAAAAAAGGGCTACTTAGCGCCCTTCTCTTTGTAATCTTTCTGCTTCTTTGTATAGGTCATGTTTAAACTCTGCTTCTTTCATATCTCGCTTGTATTGCTCCCAATCTTCTACCTCGTGTTTATTACTCTGATTGCGGTAACATCTTTCCTGCTCTAACAGCCCATCTCCGGATGATTCCATACAATTACTCACTTTAATATACTGTTTTGCTGTAAAGTAACTTATAAAGATAACACCTATTAGACAAATAATAATATTTACTTTCATTTTATTAGACACTTTCAATTTCTCCACACCTTTCTCCATAATCCATTATATATGGAAACATAAACCTATACTAGTGGAGAATAACCATATCTAAACACCTGATAAGTAGAGTACATTTTCTACTATTTTTTACGTAATTGCATGAGTACTTCCGTCCACTCTATACATTGTATATAGTGCCTTTTCGCTCTCGTCTACTGTAAGGAACCACATTTCACGACTAATATTGCTAGTCGTCAAAAATTGTTTCTCGAATCTGACCCTTATAATGTAAGGATGAGGTAGTCGTCTTATTATGACGAGTGGTAATACATTCGTCTACGTCTACATTTTTAATCATTCTACTTGCATTCATATAGTCCATCTTCTGTAAGGAAATTCTTCGGACGATTATCACCGCTTATTAAGCGGAGACCTTTTTCTTCTTCATCTACTGAGTTTAACATCTTACTTACATTTGACCTGCACTAAGGATTGTTGAGTTCATCTTTTCGTCAGCATCTACATTTCACGATTTTGACCTGAGTGCGATAGTATCGCCTTCAATGCGTAAGGATTGTTTACGCATGATTCATATCTGGTGTCTTTAATTTAGATACCCTTGTAAGGTGGTCGTGATTTGCTACTACCTTTCCCCACTTGTGGAGACCTCATGCATACAATGTTTGCATCAGATAAGGCACCTAAACATTGTTTAGGTCTGAGGTAAGGATTGTTTCCCTCAGTTAGTCGTGGAAGTTTTCCTAATCTGTCGGGAAAATTATTCCTATCTGCATGTACTATTAGTACGTTCAGCCACCGACCAATTATGGCGGTCAGGTATTCTGATTAACATTTAATAAGTAGAGAGTCCGAAATAGTCCAATTTTTTCGCGTGTGTGTAATCAAAATAGGTAATTTGACGATTTTTTTAATTGGGGTAATTGCTCAACAACCGCTTCTAGTTTGGGATTTCACTACGAATATAATTATCTGTCCTTTGGGAATCCATTAGGCGCACTCGAATCTTTTACGGAAACATTCAAGAGTCCATTCTTAAGCCGTCTCGCCTCTATTACTTTGAACCAGTGACCATTAACACGTATCTCTGTATTTGTCGTATAGATTTCCACATTCTCTTTTATATCCCTAATTCTAAATTCATATCTATAATCGAATAAGTTAATTGCTTGGTTTGAATCGACACTGATATTAGTTTCCTTGCGCTGTACTGCATACTCTAACCGCTTCAATTTCCATTCTTCCTTATAGATAGGACGGTCTAAGTCATCCCTACCTGTTTCCTTTTTCTCTAATAACCAATACTCTAGCGGAGCATTACAATACTCAGCAGTTGATTTGTATTTGCTATGACGTTTGTTAGGGTTAATAGGACTGTTACAATCGCTCATAGTGACATGATTATCATAACATTTTCTGTCACCATGCAACGCTAAATCAACAGCGATATGCTTACGTATATCTCTATTAATCATATAGAATCCCTCTCTAGTTACATAGCAATTTTGCTCATACCCGAATACTTGGTTGAGTATAGATATACTTGCTTGTGAGTCGAGGTCATCAGTTCCTACTACGAAGTAACCTTCTTGTTTTTCTTTACTCCATCTTGGAAACTGGTTGTATAAAGTTGTGTCCATCATATTAATTGAGTTCCTCTTTCTTCTATTATTTGTTTAGGATGTATTGTCTATATTTCTGTAGTTTGATTGTGTCTAGTGCTACCTTTTCATTTTCATGTAATGATAGTAGTGAAATTGAGCAACCTATATACTCCGACAATTCCTTAAGCGTGATTTTCTTTTTACGTCTCATAATTAGTAGTTCCATGTAGAGGTATCCTTTCACTCAAATATTTGAATCAAAAAATAAAAGTAAGAGAGGGATAAACCCCCTCATACCTTAGTTATTCTTGAATTGCTTCCTCAGTTAGTAATACAAGAGCATCTGGAGAACCTACACGTAATGTAGTTTCAGCGATTACCATTGCTTTGTTAGAGTCACCTGTTTTAGCAAGTGCCTCAACTTGTGCTTCACGTAATGGAGCCAGTGAAATGTAAGAATCGTTGAATAGAATCGCTTCTTGCTTACCTACGTCACGAGAAACCATGATGTTAACATTGCCGTAGTTAGTTACGTATACAGACACTAGAGAACCGAAAGTAGTTTCTTTTTGTATGTAAGTTGTAACGCCTGCTAATGCATCGTCAAGCATTTCTTTATAAGCAGGAGATGCTAATAGATAGAACTCTCCACCGTTAACGCCTGCTGTGAATAATTTCTCCATACCCTCTTTGATTAATTTAGTAGGATTGTTTGTGTAAGTAATCTTGTTACCTGCTTCAATCCAATTAATTAAACCTTTCATTTTACGAGGGTTACCAGTCGAGCCATCGTCAAAGATACCTTTGATTAATACGCGCTCAATTTCTAACTTCATTTCTAGTAAACGGTCTTGAATTTCCTCAGTGAAGCGACCATTTTTCATAGCGTCCGCTGTACCAGAGATAGCAACCGCACGAGCAAAGATTTGTTGAACATTGCTTAATGTACGACGGCGAGATTCTTGGAACTTAGTAATGTCCGCCCCTTCTAATAGGTCAAAATCTGTATCTGCTGATAACTTTTTCTCTAACCATTGGAATAGTGTAGAAGACGCATTCTCGAAGTTACCTTTACTCATTAATAGAGTTGTAAGTGGCGTTTGTTGTGGTGCTAATACTGCTAATTCTGCTGATACGCTAATAGTTTCTACTGCTTGGAAATCATTACTTTTAAACATAAATGTATTTCTCCTTTGGGCATAATAGCCATTATATTTGTGTGATTATATTTAACTAGTTCTTATTTGCCGAACCAGTTTTTAAACTTGTGACCAATCGAAGTTTGAACGTCACCTTTTGATAATGCCTCTTGTACAGCGTCAACCGCTTCACCATTCATTGCTAATGGCTTATATGAGTGTTTAGCAAGTAATGCGTCAACAACCGACTGTAGATAATCTAACTTGTCAGTACCTTCTAACTCGCCTAAACGGTTAATATCTGCGAATACTTCTAGACCACGCTCTTTTAACTGAGCATCGAATAGTTGTTTTTCTAACTGTGCCTTAATTTGTGCAATTTCCTGCTTCTGAGTTTCTAGGTCATTATCTAGTCCCTCTTGTGCCTTCGCTTGCTCTTCTAAATTCTCAGCAACATTTTCCTCAACAGGTTCATTAGTCGCCTGCTCTGGTGTTTGTTCACCTTCTGTATTTACTACTTCTAACTCTTCTTGGTTTTCCATAGGATAGATTCCCCTTTCGTATAGTTAAACAAATGCTACTTCTACAAATTGTCTACACAGCACTGGTAAGTTCTCATACATCCCTTTGAACTCAAAAATGTAATTGTCCCTACTACTATGCGTGTAGTCGTAAAAGTAAATATTGTCTTCTTGCTTAATCCCAGATGACTCGATTGTGACAATCACATTCTCACGTTCATCATATATAGTTAAAGATATATTCATTGGCTTGATTGTATTGCCTTTGTAATCTCTAAACTCAACTATTAATCTCGCTGTATCATTTCTGAAAACTCTCGACATACTATCAACTCCTTACAATATTCTATAGATACTAGATTGTGTTGTTCTGCACTCGATATTTGAGCGACCTGTTATAATACCCGTATAAGCATAAACAGGCACGTTACCCAATGAAGGATAGACAACATTACTGAGTAGCGTTACACGTCCTAAGTCAATTGGAAACGACCTTAAAACATTTCTCAGCAACTTATAGTTCGTTGTCGCTTTACCTAACTTGAAAGTAGAGTTAACCTTCTTCAATCTAACTTTATACGTATTAACTGTGACGATAGTTTTCTTAGCAGTAACGAACATTCTAGTAGAATAATGTAGTGAATCCTTTGTAACTGCTTTCCTTGCTGTTACAGTTTTAGATATTGCCTTTCCTCTACCTCTAGTAGCGGATACAGTACCTTTTTTCGCTTTGATAGTGCCTCTAACAGTAATCTGTTTACCAGTGTCACCGCTAAAGTTTTTTAACGTTGGATACTGTCCAGAACTGTGATTCCAATCAGTTGATAAAGGTATCTGGTTTGGGTCTTTTAACTGTGCATCTGTAACATAAGTAGCACACCCTTTTGAATGGTCAAATTGTGGCAAATCCTTATCAAGTACATAAACCTTGTAGAAGAATAGCGAACCATCTGGAATATGACCGAATATACCGTCTGACTTAACGCCTGCTGATTGTCCTGTTAAACACCATCTGAGAAAGAATAACCTGCTACAGCAGTATTGACAGATGAGAAGAAGCCAGTATTACCAGTACCGCCTTTAACTGTTACATTAATCATCCTAATGTTCTTAACCTTGAATGTTCCTGTAAGATTACGAACTATAGAAGCAATAGGAGTATTCTCTCCAACGTCTACAGAGCAGTTAACAAATTCTACGTTTTCTAGTGTGGCACTTCTTACATCGCCAACAATAGCAACGGCACGAGATGTAGCACCAGTAGCAGTTGATAGATTGATATCTTGAAAACTGATATTCTTTAATACTGCGTTAGGATACAAATGAGGCACCATACCAACATTACTAAGATGTTGATAGTTGACGTTCTTAACGGTGTATCCATTACCATTAATAGAACCAGTAAATTGTCTTGTGATATTGAACGATGACAAATCGTAGCCAGTGAAATCTATATCATTACCTAACTTAAAATGCTTATCCAGTTGTAGGAATATCTCCTTGTAATCATCTGGAGTAGAAATGATATATGGGTCTTGTAAAGTTCCTTGACCTAACATCTAACCACCCCTTACACAGAAGGAATGATTAGTTCAATTTCAATAGTTAATGTGTCGTTATTGTTCTCATAAGTGAATACTGCAAACGTAACTTCTGCAATAACATCTGTAGAAGTACCAGTTTTGTAAATCTTGAATCGGTCTACTTTCTTACCAGTTAGTGAACCGTCTGTATTGTCTGCTAAGACCTTATATTTAACCTTTCCGCCTTCAACAGTGATATCAACATTTGTATATCGTTTAACTTCTGCTGTAGCGTTAGCGATTGCAACCGCTTTATAGGTATTCTTCATGTACTCTCGTAAATCACCGTATGCATAACTTGTAATTTCAGCCATTAAAAACACTCCATTTCATTTTTATATTGGTGGTATGTATATATTTTGTATTACGTTTATATGTATTAGAAAAAGGAGCCAGTGTGACAAGCACTAGCCCCTTAAGAGGAACCTATAATATGACAACCAATCATATCCTAAAGACACACTTACAACCACGAAAGTATGCCTTATCGGTCTCACAACCGACCGTACTAGAAAACTAGGAGAAATAAACTAGTACGAGGAGAAATTATTATGAAAATAAAAACAATCAGACATTACTATCAGTGTATAACTAGGGGTTTATTGGCACATAAACATATACACTGAATTGCACATCCGATTAATAATCGGGTTCCCTTATTGCAGATTTACACCCCTTAGAGCCACAAGGGATGCGAGCATTTTAAAAAAAGTACCGTCTCAACCCTTGGTATGACTGAGGTCTGTAGAATCCGAAAGCGTAACAATTTGAATAGGTAGCCAGTGGGAAACTAAAACATGGCAAGCAATAACAACACACTGTAACTCTTCCTATAGCCGAAGATAGGAACCCAGTAGTATCAACGGTTCATCAACACTATTGCGACAATTTCGAGTCAAAAACTACCATTCAAATATTTGAGTGGGTATCAAAAAAATACCTTCTACTATATAAGGCGTTGGGAAGCCAAAAAGTTGACCTGTTTTGACAACTTATTTTTAACCATCTACTACCATAGGGAGCAACCTTTATATAATGTATGGCTTTCATACCACAATTTTTAAACATAAAAATTTAGACACAAATAAAGGAGGTAGCGTTATGCTACCCCCTTCTATATTTCTATGTTATTCAATGGATTGTATTTCTCGTTTTGTTCCTGTAAAGCCATTCCCCACATTGAGGTATACTTTTCGGTCATGCTGATATTAGTATGACGCAAAATGCGTTGCAAACTAAATGGGTCGCCTCCCGCAAGAAGATAACGCTGTGCAAATGTATGTCTAAATGTGTGCGCTGATAATCTCACGTCTTTAAATCCTAGCGCACTTTGTAAACCCTTGAAGATACCTTTACATGCTTCATATGACAATTGAACTCCAGACCTGTCTACGAATATATACTCTATATTAGAATTAAAATATTTCTCTTGGTACTTCTTCCAATCCATTAATTCTTCATACACTTTTTTAGACAATGGCACTGTTTCACTCTTTCGACCTTTCCCAAATACTGTGATATAACTATTAGTTACATCAGACCACCGAAGTCCCTGCATCTCTCCCAAGCGTATACCTGTCCCTAGCAAGAGTTTGATGGCACAGGTATTCCTCACACTTGTAAATTCGTGGTCTTTACGTTTTATACGTCTCAAGTATCGGAGCATCATACGAATATGGAAATCATTAAAAACTTCTATACGTTCATCTGTCTGTTGTTTCTTTAGTTTGAGGCATGGATTGTGTTCTATAAATTCATTTTCCATAAGATGATTAAAGAATGCTCTTAGATGTTTAATTTTGTTATTGATTGTATTTGAACCATTACCTAGTTCATTTTTACAATATGATAAATATAATCGTAGTGTATTCGTAGAGACCTCTTCTATATCTTGAATGTTATTCTCCCTCAACCATTCTAACCATCCCTTAAAGAAACTTCTGTAATTGGTGATAGTGTGTTTACTAACATTCATCAATTCTCTTTCATCCATAAAATCTTGTACAGCAAATTTAACTAATGTCATAGCGATTCCTCCTAAAGTGGAATCTACTACTACATATTCCTTAGAGTGCTTCAAACCCTTGATATATCTGACTTACACAATCAGTAACTTAGGTGATTCCTCGTAGGGTTATGGTGTGTACTCATAATAGGCAGGTATCCTGACTCATGATCATCGCTACTTTTCTCCTTCCCGTCGTTAAACAGTGGTCTATGAAAAGTCGCTCACATTTACAGTTGCGGGACAGTGTCGGATTTGCACCGACTTCCCTTTTAAGTAAATTGCACGCAATTTACACCTATTAATCTACGCTATTCAGTTGTCAAAGGAATCTAGTATTCCTATTAGATTATTAAAATACTCCACATTCCTGTTGAATTATTAAAATTAATTGTAAAGGTGTGTGGATTGAAAGTCAATTAATGTTAGTTTAAAAGTAAATTTTTCTTTTTTCTTCATATTTTTGCAAATAAAAAAAGAGGGAGATTATCCCCTCTATAGTCAGTATGTTTCCATTCTCCGAACACCAGCCATATTACCTTGACCACGTTTATATGATTTAGACGGTATAATTGCTGAAATTCTCATATTAACATCACCTTTTAATAATTCTTGATATACGTCTTTAAATGTATCTCTACTGAAATATAAATACCACGAATCTGAATATCCTCTGTCAATAGGTGTTAATTCTCCGCAAAAGAAATCCTTTTCATTAGTGTATCCGTAATTATAATAACTACATAACTTAGCAGTTCCATTTAAGTAGAAATCTTTATCTAAATTATTTGCTAAATCATATTGAACTTCTTTACCTGTTAAGTCAAGCAAATACCTATCAATAAATTTCTCATCTTCACTTGGTTCGACATATTCAGTAGCATACTGCTTGCCAGGTTCAACATCTATTATTTTTTCTTGATAGTGTATACCTATTTTTAACATATTTATTTTTAAACATTTTTCTAACGCATCCTAAGATAAATACCGCAATCCCTTTTGAAAACTATACATATTATAGATTATAGATTATAGAAAGGAGGGATATTGTATGGAATACTGCGGAGAATTTCGCGAAGAGCGTCGCGAACGAAACCCATTCGCTTTTGTCGTTGTTCTGTTCATTCTTCTAATTATTGTCGGCGCTACTTTCATGAATAGAGGTTATTAATACCCTATATCTCCTAAAATGCTCATAACTATTGTAAGGTAATACTAATTTAACCTTACACCTCCAAATCTTTACTAAGGGTCACTATCCTCCGGGTGATCCTTTTAAATTCTCCTCTTTCAATTTCATACTCAACCGCCTAAGGCATAATAAAAAGCCACACCTTGTTAGATGTGACCTTTATGTATTTATAATTATATGCGAATATATACCTTACCATCTAAATCTACAGTCACTGATGTAATATTTAACGATTTTCCGTCTACAAATATATTCCTTGTTTGAATGATTTATTGAATTGTTTCATACGGTAATTAATATTCTTTACTATTATAGACTAATATATGTTCCATCTAGTCACCTCCCATATACCAATAATTGTAATACATTACACTTAACTAATCAGTAATAGGATTTTGCTATACATACCACTTATTCGCCTTCATTCCCTGTACGGATAATGCTCCTGCAATAACTAGATTATCGTGATTTTTTTCTGTATTTCCTCGCTTATTACCTAACTTTCCATGTGTCTCTTCAAACATTTGCATCTGCTGTAAAGTCTGAATAACATAATATATTCCAGTTCTTATTAGTTTTTAACTCGGATTGTAGATACTCTTTTATTATTTCGTTATCCTCTTTCTCATTTTCACAGGTGTTAGGTGCTCCCACTCTTTATATAGTTGCTTTTTCGAAAGTATCTTCCAAGGATTAAACATCGTTTGTCCATGCTTATTAAAATATAGTTCTTCACCAATATGATAAGCTGCATGTTGAATAATACCATTTTCATCCTTCCAAATCACAATGTCGCCTTGTTGTATCCCTTCACCTAGGACCTCTTCATAGTTATACTGACTTAATTTTTCAAGAAATGTTTTTTGATATATCCATTCATAAATAAACCACTTTTGTTTCCCTTTTGAAATTGCAAACAAAACCGCTGCTAAACAATTTGCACCTTGACGATGCCCAAAAGTATTAGCAAATTGCTGTAGAAAACTAGGTAATGATTTTGGAGGTTCCTCACATTCTCCCTTATCCCACCATTCATAAACCATTGTTGTAAGTAACTGTTCTTTAAATGATTCGTCAAGACCTTCCCACATTGAACGCTGTATGATAACGTGCCCATTCTGTACATAACTCGAAGGTACTTTTTCTATCTCCTTTATAAATTTAACGGGGAGTACAAGCCCTCTTTCACATTGCACTTGAAAACTTAAAATCAATTGTTGGTCCTCTTTCGATTTGCTCTCAATCCATTCTTTTTCAGCAATAATTACATATTGTGCGTTCTTTATATTCCAGTATTCATAACTATTAACATAATTTAAATGCTGATATGTGCTGTGAGTATAAAACTCATCTATGGGCATTAACAATACATCTGTAAAGTCAATTTCATTAAGATGTTCTTCTGATAGAAAAAATAAATCTCTTTCAGGGACATAACTTTTCATCCATGACAGTAAGACTTTTTTTGTCGGTTTAATTATCATTATGTATTTCCCCCAACTTGAATTTTTTGGTTATTGTTTGAATAACTCTACTTGAACTTCTTCTATAACATGCCAAGGCCATTCAGAATCACTGGCTTTTGGGTCACTCACTTTCAACGCAAAAAAAGAACGACCAACAAACGAATTGAAACGTTGTTGATCGAGTTTATTAAAAGAATGAAACGTTTTTTATACTTTATGAATTTACAGGTGCGGGACAGTGTCGGATTTGCACCGACTTCCCTTTTCAGTAAATTGCACGCAATTTACACCTATTACTCTACGCTATTCAGTTGTCAAGAAACTGGAAAATACTAGATTTCTTTCCGTTAATAGTAAAGTACAGTATTTTTAAAGTCAATTGAGGCAATTAGATATTTTAAAACTACTCACTCAACTTCGGTGCTTTTCGTAGTTTAGTTGCTTGTTCGAATGAAAATGCAAGTTTTATTAGAACATCTTCACTAAATGCAGTTCCTGCGAATGTTATGCCAAACGGTCTCCCAGTTTTCATATACCCTGCTGGGACGGCAATAGACGGATAACCAGCTTTTGCACTAATTGTCGAACCTATATATGATGGAAAGATAATCGCATCCAATTCATATTTTTTTAATGTATAATCGATTCCTTGTTCTTGAGAAAAATACAAATCCTCTAGTTTTGCATTTAAATAGTCAGAGTCTCTTAATGTGTTCGATAGTTTCTCTCTCAATTCCAATTTATCCTGACCATATTTTAACGACTTTCCTTTTGAACGTTTATTAAATTGAATTAACTCAGAGATAGAATGCACAGGCATGTGGGAAGGTAGATTTACAAGGAAATTATTTAAACTATGCTTTAATTCGTATTGTGGTACTCCCCATTTCCAGTCTCTATGAAAAGAAGGGATTTCGATGCCTTCAATAATATCGGCTCCTTGATCTCTTAAAACCTGAATTGCATTATTAAAAAGTGTTTCATCATATTCCTCTGAGTCATAATAAGCTTTTGAGGCATTATTATAAACACCAATTCTAGCGCCATTTAATCCTGTGGCCTCTAAAAAAGGGGTGTAATCCTTATATAACCTTCTTTCACTTTTATATGTAGCGACGTCGTCTTGATCTACTCCTGTTAACACGCCCAATAAAATAGCTGCATCTGTTACTGTTCTAGCCATTGGCCCTGCTGTGTCTTGAGAGTATGTAAACGGAATAATGCCCTGTCGACTAATGAGCCCAACAGTCGGTTTTATGCCAACTACTGAATTTGTAATAGCTGGACTTAAAATCGAGGCGTCTGTCTCAGTTCCAATTGATAAAACTGAAAAGTTCGATGCAACTGCTACCGCTGACCCTGAGCTAGATCCTCCCACATAAAGTTCTGGATCGCCATAAGGATTTAGTGTTTGGCCACCTCGAGAACTATAACCCGCCCACATCGTACTCGACATAGCGTTTGCTAATTCAGTCATATTTGCTTTCCCTAAAATAACAGCCCCTGCTTCACGAAGCTTTTTTACTAGAAATGCATCCTGCTTAGCTAAATAATTTTCCAATGCTATTACGCCTGCACTAGTGTGCATAAAATCTTTCGTTTCGATATTATCTTTTAAAACTACCGGAATTCCGTGTAAAGGCCCTCTAGCCCCTTTTGTTAGTCTTTCCTCATCTAATGCTTCAGCAATAAATATCGCTTCAGGATTAATTTCAAGCATAGAATTAATTTTCTGTCCGCCTTGATCATACTTAGCAATTCTGTGCAAATAATACATAGTTAATTCTTTTGATGTTATATCACCTTGTACCATAGCTGTTTGAATATCGATTACTGACAATTCTTCTTTAAGAAAACTATTAAAATTTATACCCATTTTCAAATCCCCCTCTTTCAATATTATACCAAAAAGGGAAACTTGTGCTTAAATTGTTTTTTTAACTATTGAAATTTCAAAGTTCATTCCCTCAGGCTCGTTACTTCATATATTTTCTGCCCCAATATTTGTAAATGTGTTATAGTTTAAATAAATAACTAATTATTCTGTTATTTAATTCGTTTTTGTGAGGTGAAGATATTGAAAAAATATATATTTGCAGGAGCTTTACTGGGAATTTTCTTTTTAACAGGGTGTGTAAATGAAAAAACAGAAAATGTAAAATCATCCAAACCATCGACCGATGAACAAACAGTAGAAAAAGAAAAAATCGTAGCTCCAACTCCTTTAAATTTAACGCAGGAACAAAAAGAAAAGTATTACGAGGAATATATTTCTCTTGTAGAGAAAGTGAACGAAGAATATCATGAAAACTTTGAAATAGAACCTATATCAAATTTTACTGATGAATACTGGGTTGAGGTTACTGATTTTAAAAAGATGTTAAAAGAAAGGGTAGATGCTTCATTTATCGTGTTAAAAAATAATGATGCGTTTGCTCCAACTTCAGTACCGAAAACAGTGGAAATACATACAGTTTCAAAGGTAGCGATTATTAGTTTTGAAGGCTCTTTTGATACACAGTTAAATTCAAATACAACTGAAAGTAGGCAGTTGTTTTCAGCTATGAACTCTCTATCTTCGAAAATTGAAAATGGTAGTGGTAACTGGATCCAAAAAGGATACAAATATACAATTGACGATGATGGTCGCTCTTATATCATTACTGTTGGTGGAAAATACTCTGAAAGTGGTGTTTCTTCTTCTCATTTAATTGATGTAGAATTTTATTGCAATAAGAATGGTGGTATTTTATGACCGACAATATTTAAGAAAAGAGCTTGCCTACGAGGTGATTGAAAATTGATTAATATCGAATTTGGAACATTTATACTTTTTCTAATTACGCTTGTTTTAGTAATTAGTATTTTTGGATTTGCCATTAGAAAGCTGTTAGGTGTTGAAAGAAAGAAATGGTTTTCTTATAATCACATTAACGAAAGACATAAAAAACTAGATTGGTCTGTACGAATAATATTTATGAGTTTATTTTTAATTAGTTCGTATTATATGATTGGCAACGATACACTTGGAATTCCTTGGTATTTCGAAACATGGTTTATCTTAATTGTCTTTTTTATAACATCTGAAATACTACGAGCATTTATGGAATGGAAATACGCTGAAAATAAAAGAGATTTTGTTGCTACTATCGCAGAAATGGTGTTAATGATTAGCATAGGATTTTTGACGATAACAACCGATTTTTTTGGCTTATTTAATATTTAATTTCGAAGCTATTTAAACCGATTAATTAATACACTTGATATAAAATAAAAAAGGCTATTTCGCAGAAAATCTATTCCTGTAAAATAGCCTTTTTAAATGAATACTATATTTCTTGCAATTATTGTCCACTAAATCTCTGTGTCAGCTTTTGTAAATTTTCAGCTTGTACACATAAATCTTGTGATACTACCATGTTGACCGCTTGCATGGAGGCACTTTGCTCATCTACTGACTGCAGAATGACCTCTGTATAATTAGACAAACTGTCCATTCCACTTGCGATTGTCGATACTAAGTTTGTAACCTCATTCGCGCTACTTGAAAGCTCTTCTGCTGTTGCGGAAATATCCTCAAGTTGGTTCGTCATTTTGCTAACATGCTGAGAAATCGTACCGAATGACTTTGTAGCCTCATCAATAACATAGACGCCCTGTTGAACGTTTTTAAAGTCCTCTTCGACAGAGGTAGCTACTTGTTTTGTATCACTTTCAATGCCAACTACCAGCTCGACAATTTGAATAGCCGAATGCTTAGATTGCTCTGCCAATTTTCGAACTTCCTCTGCGACTACGGCAAAGCCTTTTCCATGCTCTCCAGCACGCGCCGCTTCAATCGCTGCATTTAATGCAAGCAAATTCGTTTGATCTGTAATAGCCGTAATCATGTCTGTCATAGATTTGATATCTGTCATTTTTCCAGATAATTGCTGCATTAATTCACTTGTTTTTTCAGTAGAAGTTGAAATGAATTCCATCTGATTTTTAGCCACGTGTAAAATTTCTGCACCGTTGCCTGCAATGCCATTTGCTTCTTTTGCATGATCAAATACATCTTGCGTTGCCACGGTAATACGTTCAATGCCATCAGCAGTTTCCTGCATAGCAATAGCACTTTCATTTGCAGATTGTGCTGCTTTCTTAAGGCCATCAGTCGTATTCTCCATTTGTGAATCAACTTCGTTCACTGCATCTGTAATTTCATTTGTACTTGCTGATAGCTCCTCTATGCTCGCAGATAAATCTGAAGAACTACTTGCAATATTTTGTGTCATCGTATGTAATTGTTCCTTCATCTTTAAAAACGCTTTAGCTAAGTCTGATATCTCATCATTGGAATTAATTTCAATCGGAGCAGTACTTAAATTTCCACCAGCAATTGCTTGTGCAGATTCTGATAATTGTTTAATAGGCTTAATAATTTTAAATTTTACATAGAAAATACACGATAATGTCATCGTAATTCCTATTACTGTTAATAAAGTGGATAGCCATTTTAATGAAGTTAAATTTGCTAGGTCTACAATTAATATAACACCCATGAGAACATTTAAAGTAGAAAAGCAAATTATACTTTTTTTCCGTAAGCTCATACTAAATTCCTCCAACTATAATATTATTCCAACGTAGTTATTATAGTTTAATTCTCCTGAAATTCATAGAAAAAAGTCCAACTTTTGTAAGAGGAATGATATATAAAAGAGAAAGTACTTTCGTAGTATCCAAAATACATGGAGATGTGCTCTAAAAGTAAAAGCACTTTGCTTTAGACAAAGTGCTTTCATCATAAATTATTTTAATTTCATAATACTTGATCCGGCAATACCAGGATGTGTCATCTCATA
Organism: Lysinibacillus sp. NPDC093216; assembly: GCF_050280325.1. Lineage (NCBI taxonomy): Bacteria > Bacillati > Bacillota > Bacilli > Caryophanales > Bacillaceae > Lysinibacillus > Lysinibacillus sp. NPDC093216. The sequence goes on from NZ_JBNNVB010000009.1 coordinate 48,343, forward strand.
TGGATCTAGAATTAAATCTAATTGTTCTTTTGTTAGGACGCCTTCTTCAATGCAAAGCTCACGAATTGAACGACCAGATAAAATTGCTTCACGCGCAATTCGTGCAGCTACCTCATAGCCAATATGCGGGTTCACTGCTGTTAACACACCAACGCTTTTTTCCACATATTCTTTCATGCGATCTTCGTTTGCTTCAATATCCTTCAAGCAATTTTGTGTAAATGCTCGGAACACGTTATTCATAATGCTAATCGATTGAATTAAATTAAAGACAAGCACAGGCTCCATAACGTTTAATTCTAATTGTCCTGCTTCAGATGCTAAAGAAATCGTATGGTCATTACCAATTACTTGGAATGCCACTTGATTAAGAACCTCTGGCATAACAGGATTTACTTTCCCTGGCATAATAGAAGATCCAGGTTGACGAGCTGGTAAAATGATTTCCCCTAATCCAGCACGTGGTCCAGATGCCATTAAGCGAAGGTCATTAGCGATTTTCGACATATTAATCATACAGATTTTTAGTGCGCCTGATACTTCTGTATAAGCATCCGTATTTTGTGTTGCATCCACAAGGTGTGTAGCGCCTTTAAGCGGCAATCCTGAAATTTCAGCAAGATGAACATCAACTGATTGAATATAGTCAGGGAATGCATTTAATCCTGTACCAACAGCTGTTGCTCCCATATTTACATCATATAAATTTGGGCGAGTTTGGCGAATGCGCGCAATATCACGAGTGATCACACGGCAATATGCTTCGAATTCTTGCCCTAATCGAATCGGTACAGCGTCTTGTAAATGCGTACGACCCATTTTAATAACATGCGCAAATTGCTCTGCTTTTTGGTGGAACACTGCTTGCATGTTTTCCATTGTAAGAAGTAATTCATCTATCAAATTCAACACAGCGATATGAATAGCTGTTGGGAAAGCATCGTTTGTTGATTGTGACATATTAACATGGCTGTTTGGGCTAATTGTTTTGTAGTCCCCTTTTTCTTTGCCCAAAATCTCTAAGGCACGGTTAGCAATAACCTCGTTGGCATTCATATTAATAGATGTGCCAGCACCGCCTTGGATTGGGTCAACGATAAATTCAGCATCCCACTCGCCGTCAATAACTTCTTGTGCAGCCTCGACAATTGCATCTCCGATTTCTGTTGAAAGTAGGTGTACCTCCATATTACTCATAGCAGCTGCTTTTTTTACAATACCCATTGCTTTAATAAGAGCAGAGTGAATTGTATATCCTGTAATCGGGAAGTTTTCAGTTGCACGAAGCGTTTGAATCCCGTAATAAGCATTGCTTGGTAATGCACGTTCACCTAAAAAGTCTTTTTCTATACGTTGTGTGGACATAATTGTCGTCTCCTTTTATGTAATCCTCACACTTGATAGTAGCTAATTAATGCAGTATTGTAAACAGTCATTTTTCTGTAAAATGAAAAATCCCATGAAAAGATATTATTATTCCCTAAAAACCGAGCGCTACTTTGAAACTATTAAGACATATAAGATTACACACTTTTTACTTTGGTTAGCAGTTTTTCTCGTTTTTAAACAATTATGCCTCAGCATAATTGCGTACGGATTCGGCTTTTGGCTTGCTCAAAGAACTATTTTTCGATTCATAACAAGTCGGTTCATAATTATTAATCTTCACCAATCAGGCTATTCCAATGCAAGATAAATATTCCCATTCGTTCATTTAGCACAATAAAAAAGCTGAACTAATTGTTTGTGTTAGTTCAGCTAAATATAAACTATTTTAATGTGTACTATTCCAGGAACACTGGTGTTAATTCTTTTATTTATTAGAAGAAACTGTAAAACGACTGTTAACATGCTTTGGATTTTCAATTTCATCTAATACCGCAACGGCATAATCTGCATAGCTAACATAACTTTCACCAGCAGCATTTACTAATAAATGATCTTCTCCAGCAGTATAGCTACCTGTACGTGGACCTTCTGGATCAAAGAAAGCAGATGGGCTTAAAAATGTCCACGTAATAGTTGATCGTTGTAAGTCATGTAGATTTTCACCTTGGTTTTTAGCTGTCGCATAAAACATTTCAGGAAAATCTGGTGTATCCATTACGCGTACAGTTTTCTCTGGGTCTACAAACAGACTACCCGCACCACCGACAACAAATAATTTTGTATCAATACCAGTGAAAATATCGATTAAATGACGGCCAGCTTTCACATGTAATTCCTCCTGACCAAAAGGAGCCCCAAATGCATTTACGACTACGTCAAAGCCTTTCACATCTTCTTGAGCTAATTCAAATACAGCCTTTTCAATTACTGGAATATTTGCTGTTATTTTCGAGGCTGAACGCACAATCGCAGTTACATCATGGCCACGTTGTAGTGCCTCCTCTACAATTTTTTGTCCCGCTTTCCCTGTTGCACCAATTACCGCAATTTTCATATTTATAATTCCTCCTATTTTCCATTTGTAACTACTTTAGTTACAGGTTAGATACAAAAGACCGACTTCGTTGTTGTTAACGAAGTTGATCTAGCACATCCTGCAAAGTTTGTGCTTGTAGTTGTTCTTCCATTGCATCCCAAACAGATGTATAAACACCTTCCAATGTCCGTTGGATTTTTCGACCAACCGCACATGCTGGATTTGGCTCATCATGAATCGCAAAAAGCTGCTCTGGCCCATCAATCGCATGATAAATGGCTAATAGCGTTAAATCTTTTGGCTCCACTAATAGATCATACCCTGCAATTCCTGGTCGTGACGTAAGCAAGCCCGCTTTTTTAAGTACCCCAATCATTCGTCGCACGACAACTGGATTTGTATTCACACTACCTGCGATGAAATCAGACGTCAGCTGGCTTTTATCAGATGTTGTTGCAATGAGCGAAAGTATATGGATCGCTACCGAATATCGACTGTTCACCATATGTATCACCACCTGTTGTAACTATTATAGTTACAGGTTTAAATAAAAACAAGCAAATTGCTCTATTTGCACCTGTATTTATTTTATTCCGTTATCAAAGTATTATACGATAATTATAATTTCTTTACGTAAATAACTAATTCTTGTCGTAGTTCCCCATCTTCCTCATAAAAGTCTAAGTTATGAAATTCATACTTAAAATGGCCAACTGGAAACGTCACACTTTCTCCTTGTGCCGCAGCCAATATGCCTGCCACATCATGTGACACCATTTGCAAAAGCTCTGTACCCAAAACCGAATCTACAAAAATCACGTTCATAATAAAACACCTCCTCAGCTATTATAGCTCAGAAGGCGCTTACATTTATAGTCTTTCTTTATAACGTTTCAGACGAATATCCTCAACGACTTGCATCATTTTATGTATTTGCTCCTGTGTTAATTTTGTAGAGATGTGCGCTAGCTCATGTTGATGAATAAATTCCTCTTGTTGTTGAGGAGTACTGGTCAGCAATTTCGTCCTTAAACGTTGCTCACACCCTCTTCCGTCTATTTGAAAAATCAACGATCTCCTCACATCATTCACCTCTAAATTTTTATTAGGACTTCCATATTAAAACTTATATCGGAAAAATTTTCATGTATTTAAATATCCTTCATATAAAGCGCTAGGGGATTTAGCTCTAAATAAATCAAGCTCTCTCTTTTGGCGGTAGTATCCAGCTATTTGATCGGTTCTATTCGTCGGTTCGGCCTTTTATCCGTCGCTTGATTGGTTCTTTCCGTCGGTTCGCGTCCGCTATCCGTCGCTTGGACTATTCTTTCCGTCACTTTGGCCATTCTTTCCGTCGCTCTGATCTCTTTTCGTCACTTTGACGGTTCTTTCCGTCGCTCTGATCTCTTTTCGTCACTTTGACGGTTCTTTCCGTCGCTTCGACCCTTCTTTCCGTCGCTCTGCCGGTTCTATCCGTCGCTTCGACCCTTCTATCCGTCGCTCTGTATTCTTTCCGTCACTTTGGCCATTCTATCCACGATTTTGCCGGTTCTATCCACGACTTCGGCTCTTCTATCCACGATTCTGCCGGTTCTATCCACAAATTCGACTCTTCTATCCGTCGCTCTGTATTCTTTCCGTCACTTCGACTCTTCTATCCGTCGTTCTGACTGTTCTTTCCGTCACTTTTGCCTCCGCTTTCCGTCGCTCTGATCTCTTTTCGTCACTTTGCCTCTGCTTTCCGTCGCTTTGACGATTCTTTCCGTCGCTTCGACCCTTCTATCCGTCGCTCTGCCGGTTCTTTCCGTCACTTCGACTCTTCTATCCGTCGCTCTGACTGTTCTTTCCGTCACTTTGGCCATTCTTTCCGTCGCTCTGATCTCTTTCCGTCACTTTGACGGTTCTATCCACGAATTCGGCTCTTCTATCCATCACATTGGCCTTTTATCTGTCGCTCTGTATTCTTTCCGTCACTTCGACTCTTCTATCCGTCGCTCTGTATTCTTTCCGTCACTTCGACTCTTCTATCCGTCGTTCTGACTGTTCTTTCCGTCACTTTTGCCTCCGCTTTCCGTCGCTCTGATCTCTTTTCGTCACTTTGCCTCTGCTTTCCGTCGCTTTGACGATTCTTTCCGTCGCTTCGACCCTTCTATCCGTCGCTCTGCCGGTTCTTTCCGTCACTTCGACTCTTCTATCCGTCGCTCTGACTGTTCTTTCCGTCACTTTGGCCATTCTATCCACGATTTTGCCGGTTCTATCCACGAATTCGGTTCTTCTATCCACGATTCTGCCAGTTCTATCCACGAATTCGACTCTTCTATCCGTCGCTCTGTATTCTTTCCGTCGCTTTGCGTCCGCTATCCGTCACTTGGACTGTTCTTTCCGTCACTTTGGTCATTCTTTCCGTCGCTTCGACCCTTCTATCCGTCGCTCTGATCTCTTTCCGTCACTTTGCCTCCGCTATCCGTCACTTGGACTGTTCTTTCCGTCGCTTTGGCCATTCTATCCGTCGCTCTGATCTCTTTCCATCACTTTGCCTCCGCTATCCGTCACTTTGGCCATTCTATCCCTCGCTCTGAAATCTTCCCCTCGCATTGCCTCAAATTTCCATCGCTCTGACTTCTATCCCTCGCTCCGCCAGTTCTTTCCGTCGTCCCAACTCTTCTACTCGACGCTTCGCAGTTAGTTCGCTTTAAAAAAACAGCAACCAAAACGGCTGCTGCTTCAGTTTAAACGGCAATTGGAGCTTTAATTGTTGGGTGTGGATCATAGCCCTCAATCGAAAGATCTTCGAGTTCTATGTCAAAGATTGACGTTTTATTTGGATTAATTTTTAAGGTTGGTAGGTCCTTAGGCTCGCGTGAAAGCTGTTCTTTTACTTGCTCCACGTGATTTAAATATATATGAGCATCCCCAATGCTGTGAATAAATTCGCCAACTTCTAAACCACATTCATGTGCAATTAAATGTGTCAGTAATGCATATGAGGCAATATTAAATGGACAGCCTAATAATGTATCTAGGCTTCTTTGCATTAGCTGACAGCTTAATTTTCCATTTGCGACATAAAATTGGAACATCACGTGACAAGGAGGTAATGCAGCTTTACTGCCTTTTGCTCCTGCATTGATAACATCCTCTGGATTCCATGCATTGACAATAATGCGTCGTGAATCTGGATTGTGTTTAATTTGATCGATTACATCTTGCAATTGATCGATGCTTTCCCCTGTTGATGTTGTCCAATTACGCCATTGCTTGCCATAAACATTACCTAGCTCGCCGTATTTACGTGCAAATTCATCGTCTGTTAAAATACGCTCACAAAATGAAGCTAACTCTTTTTTGTAGTCAGCATTGAAAGACTCGTCCACTAAGCAACGACGGCCAAAGTCTGTCATATCAGGACCTGAATATTCATCAGACTCGACCCATTTTTTAAAAGCCCATTCATCCCATATATGATTATTATTTTGCAGTAAATAACGAATATTTGTGTCCCCTTTAATGAACCAAAGTAGCTCACTTGCTACAAGTTTAAATGGTACACGTTTAGTCGTTAAAAGAGGAAAGCCCTTGCTTAAATCAAATCGCATTTGATAGCCAAATACACTATATGTACCCGTACCTGTACGATCTTCTCTTTTCACGCCATTCTCTAGTATATGTTGTAGTAAATTTAAGTACGCGATTTCTGGATGCGCCATGTTAATCAACAGCTCCTTCAAGTATGCTGTTGACCATTATAACATCTAGGACGTCCAAAAATAAAAACAATATTTACATTTCTGAGCCAAAAAAATTGTTTTCTAGCTCTTTTGAGATTTCACTCTCAATTGTGAAAAAAAACGTTGGTAACAAAATAATATTAAATAAAATAGGAACGATAATCAGTAAAAGATCCATCCCTGGGGAAAAATAGACACTAAAAGCAGTCAGTAACCCTGATATGACTAAAAATAAAATTTGGACACCGATAATCATTAACGGAATGATTTGGTACATATAGTTAAGCTTTCGGAACTGATGCATGTTTTCTGGATCTTCTATAATTCTCTTTTTTAAGCGCCTTGATAAAACTATACAGGCGATAAGCTGTGCAATAATAAAGCTTAAATAAATAACACTATGTAAAACCATTTGCCCTTTCATAACCGTGCCATTAAAATGTCCTACCCGCTGCTGTAGTAGCTTGTTAACCGCTCCCTCATAAACATATTCCTGCTTACTAAAATATGTGGGCGGTTCCACAAAGCCGAGCGTTGCCCAATCCTTTGAGTTGGTTTCCCAGTCGATTAATTTGCTTGCCAAAATACGCAGTTGAATAGCATCATTTTCACCAAACATTCCTACTAAAAAAGTATATGGTATCGCTACCTTCATTTGCCCATTTTGCTTTTCATTAATTAAATCTTTAATGGGAAAAGTATACGTAACATCTGTCTGGTGAGCTTCATAACGAGCGTCCCCGATCTTCCAATGACTTTCTAAGGAAGATTCAATATTATTCTTCATTTCAGGATACGGCGTATCATTATGTAAATGCTTAGGAATCTTATAGACAAAACGATTGTCACCCCCAATAATGCAAATATCAACTTTCACCGCATCATTCTCAAAGTTCTTAGCGATTATTGTACTCGGGTACGACATTATGACGACTAGAAAAAAAAGGATTAGTGGCAATCCTTTCTTTTTCACGCAACGATCCCCCTTTTCGACACATATGCTAGATTTACACTATCATAGGCAATACCGAAAAAACCACTTCGTTTTTCCGAAAAAGCAATAGTGGTTTTCCGAAACACCTTATTTCGGTATTCCAAAATTACTAAAAATTATGGATAATAAATAGGTAATTAAGATTGAAATGGGGCAATATTATCATGCAAATATTTGAGAGAAAACGATGAGTAAATGGACATATAGTATTTTCATAACCTACCTACTCCTCGGTATTTATGTGCTCGTAGTGGCAATGCGAATCCCTTTAATTGGTATTTTAGTGGACACAACTAGTCAAAAACCGGTCATAACTGAGTTCTATTACTCAATATGGGCCGAGCAAAATAACATTGAAAAAGGCGATCTTTTACTGACAATCGATGGCAAGCCTGCAGAAAATGTTCGTTCTATCCAACTCAATTCTTTCGTTAGAGGTGCTAAAGAACTGACGTTTATGAAACCTAATGGTGATGTTCATACTGTTAAAGTTAAGCATAAAGATATTCCGGAAGAATTTTATTTACAAATTATTTTTCCGCTGTTTTATTTTGTCCTATCCTTTGTAGTTGCCATCTATTTATGGCAAAGAAATAAAGATAATCAACTAACTAGTTTACTAACATTATTTTTATTAACTTGTTCTTTGACTTATATAAGTTGTGGAGCCTCAAGTAGAGGAAATTTAATTGGAGAAGCAGTAATAGGTATTGGTATCGTTTTATGCATGTTACTTTTTATTCACTTTTTACAATTTTATTTCCGATACCTCCATCTAAAATGGTCGTACCTCAATACCAAATGGCTTTATTTATTACTACTACTTATACCTTGCTGTAATTTCATAATGAGAGTTAAGTCTGATTTTAGGGTAATAACAGCATTAATTTATTTAGGCATATTTGCTGTACTTGTTCTCTATGCCATCTATATTTTACTAATGAGTTATTTACGAACTAAACTGGCAAAAATCCGTCTGATCTCCATTGCATTTATTACGCCTTTTTTGCCGTTTTTACTATGTTTCGTTATACCCGTAATTTTAGGTCAGAACCCTATTTTTCATGGTGAGGTAGCTGCATTATTTTTATTGTTTATTCCTTTTTCTTTTATTTTCATTCAAGTGAACGAACGATTATTCGATATTGAATATCAATTATCTCGTTTGCGCTATTATTCAACACTTGCTTTTTTTAGTGCATTAATCTTAACTACAGGTATTACCATATTATTTATTGATACATTATCGATTATTCAAATTACGAGCGTCTTTATACTTATATTCCTCGTTATTATTGCTAGCTTTTATATAAAAGAGCAGCTTGATTTTAAGTATCGAAAAATTATTTTTTCATCTTCTGGCAATTATGTACATAATTTATATGCTGCCGTTAATCGAATGGGTAAAGCAAAAGATCAGCAAGAATTGCTGGATCAATTTAAATATGAGATAACAGAAAAGCTTGGTACTACAGCTTTTACGATTACAACTATAACGGAAGATACGCCATTCACTCGCGGTGAAGTCAACTTTGGGAATAACATGACTCACCTGTTATTACATGATACAGGTGAAGAGAAAATCATGTTAAACATTCAACATGCATTACAAAAAGAAGAGCTTCTTTGGTTAGAGTTACTTGCCCTCTATGTTTCAATGTTTATTGATAATTTAAAGCTCATAGAAGATTTAGTATGTGAAATAAGGCTTATGAAGGATCACAATGATACACAGCTTCCTTGGCTCGATAAATTATTATGGAATATCATTGAAAAGGAAAAAAGTATTTTAGCGCAGGAATTACATGACACTATATTACAGGAACAACTTCATTTAGCGAGAGAGTTAGATGTACTTGCTAGCTCACCTAATATAAAAAAAGATAAGGTATTAGATATTCGAGAGCAATTGCTAAATGCATCGAAGGATTTACGTGAGTATTGTGAAAATCTAAGCCCCCCATTGCTTGACACATTTGGGCTTCAAATCGCCTTAAAAAAACTGATTCAAAAGGTGAAAATACGTGCCGACTTTTTATTAAACGCCCAAATAGAACGCGTCCAATTTCAGGATGCAACCTTACATTTAGTCGTCTATCGCCTTGTGCAGGAGCTTTTAAATAATGCCATTAAGCATGCCGAGGCCACTGAAGTTTCGCTAAAACTACAAGTGATCGATTGCGGTTTTATCCTACAATACGAAGATAATGGTATTGGCTGCGATATTGAAGATTTAATGCAATCTTCAGCTTCAATGGGTATTAACGGTATTCGAGAACGAGTCCGTGCTTTTAATGGAGACATCACGATAACCTCCAATCATAATGAAGGAATGCAAATATTTATTCAAATACAAGAGGACGTGGAATCATATGATTAATATTCTTATTGTAGATGACCATCCTGTCGTTTTAGATGGTACAAAAACATTATTACAGGATTTAATAAATGTTCATATCGACACAGAGCAGGATAGTGCCGCTGTTCTGTCTAGAATGGATGCTCAAGCTTTTCAATTATTTTTAATCGATATAAATATGAAGCCAATCAATGGCATCCAGCTTTCAGAAATGATTAAGAAAAAGCAACCAGAAGCACTGATTTTACTCTACACTGGCTATGAGCTTTCCGATTATTACGAATTACTTATTGAAAAAAAGGTCGATGGACTATTATCAAAGCTTGCCACGAAACAGCAAGTTATTCAAACCATTGAAGCCGCACTAAGAGGTGAGATCTTGCTAGCAGCTGATTTTTTAGATTTTGTACAGCAGCGCATCAATTTACCAAATATGCAGCAAGAGATTTTACTAAGTGACAAGGAACAAGAAATATTACAGCTTGTCGCACAAGGTTGTACGAATAAAGCAATTGCTTCAGCCATTGGGGTCACACAGCGCACTGTAGAAAATTATTTATCCAAACTTTTTGTCAAACTAAAGGTAGAATCTCGTGCAGAGGCTGTAATCGTCGCAAAAGAGAAGGCATGGATCAACTAATTATCGTTAAATTACGTTAATGTAAATTTTATATTACTAAAATCGGAATATACTGGATAAATGTCTGGAACTGTTATATAATCAAAACAATAATTACATTACTTCATCTTAACCGCTAAAATCACGTATTCAAAAGTAATACGAGCTTTTGAATATGTGATTTTTTTGCAAGTTATCGAAGCAATATGATTGTTTAATTTTTTTGGGAGGTTGTTCACATGACACAAGGTACAGTAAAATGGTTTAACGCAGAAAAAGGTTTTGGTTTTATCGAGGTAGAAGGTGGAAATGATGTATTTGTACATTTCTCTGCTATTCAATCAGATGGCTTTAAAACTTTAGAAGAAGGCCAAAAAGTTGAGTTCGGCGTAGAAGAAGGTAATCGCGGACCTCAGGCTACTAATGTTGTAAAGCTTTAATTTATAGCTTTAGCATGTAGAGTGCAAAATTCAAGAGACATCCAATTATGGATGTCTCTTTTTTAGTTAACTATATTCAACTTAGCCCCTATGCGTAAGAATGTAACCCTGCAATGACTAAATTTACAAATACTTGATTAAACACGATAATGCCAAATCCAATAATCGCTAACCAAGCTGTCTTTTCCCCTTCCCAGCCTTTAGAAAGTCGGAAATGAAGGAAAGCGGCATAAAATAAAAATGTGATAAGTGCCCACACTTCCTTAGGATCCCAACCCCAATACCTACTCCAAGCAATCTGAGCCCAAATCATGGCAAACAAAAGCCCACCTAAAGCAAACAATGGGAAACCTATAACAACTGCTCGATATGTAATTTCATCCATTAATGCTGGTTGTACACGGTTTGTTAATGGCTTTAATAAAACAATTAATCGTCTTCTCGTAATAAGTACAATCACCCCATATAAAATTGTTCCAACGATAAATGACCATACAATAGAATTCAATTTCTTCGCATCTAACTTATTAGTAATCTGCAAAGCGCCAACCTGATCCCCACTAGTTGTAACTGCATCTTTATTGACAATCAGCGGTGTCATCGTATAAACGGCAGTTTCTTTCTTCTCTAGCTTATTTTCAAATTGAACCTCGATTTTATCTCCTGCTAAATTAAAATAAGTGCCCACCCCGATAAAGCCAATCACGACAATTAAACAATACATAACAAATTCCAAGGCAACTGTACTCATCGAAAATTTAGAAACATCTAATGTTCTTAATAAATAAATAATACCCGTTGCGAACGAAATCGATAAAATAGCACTTGAAAATGCAACTGTCATCACATGAATCGTTAACCAATTGCTTTGCAGTGATGGAACAAGTGGTGAAACCGTTTTTGTAAAAACGCTTCCATAACCGAGAATAATTAATGACACAGGGATGGTAAACAAACCTACCACAATTTGCTTATATAAGAAATGAATGATCAAATAGCTACCAGTAAGCATGATGCCAAAGAACGTCATAAACTCATACATATTACTTACAGGTGCATGATCAACAGCAATCCACCTTAATATGAAATACACTAGCTGTAAAGCAAAAGCAATATATGTAAGTAGAAGCCCCACTTTTCCAAACATCTTTCCTTTTGATTTCACGGCAAGCCCAATCGGTATAATGGCGATCAGTAGTAAAATAAATGCCAAGAACAATGAATTACTACTTAAACTTAATAATGATTCTTTACTCAATGTAACATCCTCCAATGTATTTTTTGGGAAACCGCATAATTACTCCCAATAAAAATAACGTCATTCATTAAAATAAGTGCCATCATTTACCTCTAGATAATTTTATTTTTTTGAATTGTTACAATTTTATGGCGTAAAAACGTCCTCATGTCAAAAAACCATCTATACAATTTATATAGATGGGGATTTACAAAAGTTGGCATGCCTCTATCTACATATTACTAAAAATTGAAATAAAAGTCTATTTCTTTTAAGGTGGCTATGTGACAATAAATATGCGCAAATGTTACATAACGTTATGTAAGACAAGTGGAGGTTTACTATGAAACAAAATATTTATGACCATGCGGAATTTTTCCGTCAATATAAAAAGTTACGTCAAGCACCATACAACTTCAATAATTTACTTGAACAGCCAGCGTTAAAATCCTTACTTCCTAATTTAACTAATTTACAAATGCTTGATATCGGCTGTGGAATGGGAGAATTCGCGTACTATTGTATAGAGAACAATGCACAACATGTAACGGCTATTGATGTTTCAAAAAATATGCTGGCAATTGCTCAACATGAACATGCCCATCCGAATATAGACTATTATTTGCAAGCAATAGAAGATTATCATGCAGAACCTAATAGCTTTGACTGTATAACAAGCTCCCTTTCCTTGCATTATATAAAGGATTTTAGTGCAGTGGTTGGTAAAATTGCGAGCATGCTTCGCCCGGGTAGCGTTTTTGTTTTTTCTGTAGAGCATCCGATTGTTACAGCCCGTAAAACAATGGAGGATAATTGGCTTTATGATGACAGCGGGAATAGGAGCCATTACGCAATTGACAATTACCATGATGAGGGTCTGCGTGAGCAAACTTGGCTTGTAGATGGTGTTGTTAAGTATCATCGTAGCATCACTACAATCATCAATACATTAATCGAACATGACTTAACAATAGAAAAAATGCTAGAGCCTCTTCCTGATTCAGAAGCCAGTCAAAAACTGCCTTCCTTAGAAAAAGAGTATCGTCGCCCTTCCTTTTTATTAATACGCGCAAGAAAATAACCTTTCATAATTGCAAGTCTCGTAGCAGTACCCTACTGCCCGAGACTTGCTTTCTACTGCTTTAATTTCACATAAATAATTTCTGGATCGCCTTCGTCTAAGTTTTCAATATACCCACTTTTTATAAATCCCGCCGTTTCAAATACTTTATGCATACTAGTATTTGATTGGTTAGTAGAAGAAAAGATTTTTGGAGTGGTAGACTTCTCTACATAAAAATCTAATAATGCTGTGGCAATGCCCTTTCTTCTTTCAGATGGCTTAACAATAACTAATGAAATGAAGCTATTGTCAAAAAAGTCATTCGTAAAAATAAGAAAGCCAGCAATCGCTTTTCCACTTTGTTGAATGATACAACGCTTCTCGTTAATTGCAGTACGCAAATATTCCTTTCTCGAAAAATCTCCAATTACTTCTTGATCAATCCCACATATTTCATCGAAATGGTCCATACGCGCTTCCACCAATTCTGTTCACCTCATTCTTTTATAGCTAAATTAGTTGTACGAAGAAAAGATTTTCTAAAATACACCATTTCTAATCTAGTTTTTCTCCTTTAATTTTACCCATGTAATAACTCATCACTTTAATCTCACCTCTGAACCCTTTTGCCAGCCTTCCTTCATCGACAAAACCGCATTTTTTATAAAGTGACTGCGCGGCAGTATTCGGTTGATTTACCCCTAACACAAGCTCATTGATATTTGGAAAATGCTGCAAAACAAAGTCCGGCAAAATCTGTAATGCCGCTTTTGCATAACCTTTCCCTTGTTCATAAAAGTCTGTCGAAAAGGCGCGGATTAAAATTGCGTGTTCATTTGAGGAATATGGCTTGACACCATCATTTTCATGTAACACAAAGAAGGTTACGAGCTTGTCTTCATCTAATACAAGAATGGCATGACGATTTTTATCCTGCTTCACAAGTTCAATGCTCTCTTTCGGAGACATCGTATAGCGAAGCTGCTCCTCTGTGATTGTGTATCGTTCAATTAAGTGATCATCATTTTCTTCGTAAAATTTTAATCTCATCGAAGCTCTCCTTTTCAACTTTAGTCCTCGTAATCTACCTAGATTGGTCTTGGCCCAGTTGAATCTCTTGATAATATATTGAATAAATGACAAATATAATGTATTCTAACATGATTTAGAAATTTATTGTGGAGTAGGTGTAAATTTTGGAATTACTAAAGAGAGCACAAGAGCGAAAAGAAACTGCCTCGCTCATTCTAAAAGAATTGGCACTACTAGAAAAATGGAATACAATTGGTCAAGCTTATGTTGTCGGCGCTACAGCGTATGATTTACTAGTGGATCAAGATATCGATATCGAAACATTTTGTGTTCGCCCGAATGTAGCGGAAGCCATGTCGATATTAGCGGACTTAACTGGCAATCCGAAGGTTTTAGAATTAAAGTATCGTAATTATTTGGAAACACCATTTAATGGTTACTATTTTAAAATACAATATGAGCATGCCCCATTAGAAATTTGGAATATTGATATGTGGCTGTTTTCCGAAACAGGAAAAGGTCCTCTATCAAGGGATTTAGTATCGTTAATGAACGACTCCTTAACAATAGAGAGTCGAAAGTATATTTTAAATATAAAAGAAGAACTGCTAAAGAAATCCATGGTACTTCCTTCGATTTATGTATATGAAGCAGTGTTAGATTACGATATTCGGCGCATAGACGATTTTCTAAATTGGATGGAGAAACAAAATGTAGATAGCCAAACCAATTGGCGTCCTTCAAGAAAGTTATAATTTATATAGTTTCATCACTAAAAGTTAGAGATGACATTTGTTAAAAAGTATTTCTTGTATATAAGTTGATTAAAGTGGAGACTGTGCGACTCCTTGGGGATCAGCGTCACAGATGTGACCGTGGAGCGAAGCGTCAGCGACCACCCTACGTTATTGTGATGAATTCATTTTTGTATGAATACTTTGAAGATTTATCGGAACAATTTCAGAAAGCGCTCAGTCAGAACGGAAATCAACTCACTTTATGGAGTTTGAAATATTTGTTTCTACTAATTACCAAAAATGCTACTATAATGATATCTAAACTAAAGGAGTTGGGCATATGAGCGCAGAGATTGCAGTAGATGTTTGTTTATACAACAAATAATCCAAGGGATGTAAACTCTAACTGCAGCCCTTGAACAAGGGAGAAAACAAATGGAAAATTATTTTAAAGAATTTCTTACTGGACAATCTATTACTTTACAGCAAATGACTTCTTCCGACTTAGAAGCATTTGTAAAAATCGAAAGTGAAAAGAATACGTTGTTACTTGCCAATGACGATATTCCCTTTCCAAACACCTTTGAGGATCATGCTTCATTCTTTCAAAGTATTAGTGGAAAAAAAGAGGAATTTATCTTCGGTATATTCGAAAAGTCGTCTAATGAGCTTATCGGCTCCTGTGGCGTCTATGGAATCAACTGGAAAAATAGTACTTGCTTTGTAGGTATCTCAATTGGCGAACAATGGCACGGCAAAGGGCTTGGCACCGATGCCATGAAAACTCTTATTCATTTTATTTTTAATTATATTTCCATTAATAAAATTAAGCTTCAGGTTTTTAGCTTTAATAAAGGCGCTATTCGTTCCTACGAAAAGTGTGGCTTTACAAAAGAAGGTTCTCTACGAAATGAGATTTTCCGCTTCGGTCAATTTCATGATGTAGTTTTATTTGGTCTATTACGAGAAGATTGGAATCAAATTGGATAAGTAATTTTCCGCAGGTGGTAGAAATACTTCTGACTTCTCGATAAAATGAACCAAGGGGCCGTCAATAGACAGCCCCTTCCCCTATTCTTCCCAAATTCTTCGAACATCACTTAACACAAAATGCTGAAATGTTAATTGATACACATCAGGCATTGAAAGTTTTTTCCAAAACGAGTAGTCACATTGCGCATCAAAATACTGCATCATCAAGACCATAATATTGCCATGTGTACCAATCACTATATTGTCATTTGGATGTGCAAGTATAATTTTTTGTAAGCTGGTAATAGCTCGTTCCTTTGCGGTTTCATTAGATTCTCCACCATCAAATGCGAAATTCGGGTGACTCCATACTTGATGAATGGCAGCGTCAAAATCAAGTATATTTCCATTAGATAATATTCTTTCTTTAAAGGAATCCATCGTTTTTATCTGTAATTTATGTTCTTGTGCGATGCCCTCCACCGTCTGAACGGCTCTTTTATATGGACTTGAATATATCGTATGGATATTTTTATTTTCAAATAATCTAGTAACACGATCCCTATCCTCAAACCCTTTACTAGAAAGTGGGCGATTGTACTCATCAGCGCTATAATGAGAATGCGCGTGTCTTACAAAATATATGACAGTCATTATAGTTCCCTCTATTTTTCTTCAGATTTTGCCTTCTTTTCTTTCATATAATTGTATAGATCAACCTTCCACATACTATCTTCTCTTAATAAGGCATATGTCTTGAGGTAGTGCGAGCTTCCGAAAATTATCTCTAATTGAACAATTGCTATACTTTCGGTACTAGAATCTTTATTCAAAGAAATACTATCGTAGTATCTGTACATTAAATAATTTTGTATATCCTCATCTAATAAATAATCTATATACTCTGCTATAAAAGTTTCTTTATCTGGAAGTTCATTGTTATTGTAGGTAATTGCATAGAGTTTATCGAAATTATGCTCAAATATTAAATTCATCATAATTAACACCATTTCCTCTGGTGTAAAAGTCTTTAGACTATTAATATTCCCTTTTTTCAAGAAATCTTCATATAAAGCTCTTTTTTCCTCTGACAATTTCTCTAAATATGTAAAATCATAATGCTTATCGATAGTTGGAGGCGTTTGTTTTGATTCTTCCACGTGTTGAATGGAATGGTTAGTAACCACTGTTGATTCTGAAGATTCTCCTTCTTTTGTTTTCACTTCTGAAGATGCTAATAATATTAAACTAGTAACAATCATAATGCTTATTAAAGGCAACCTTAACTTCAACACCATAACCTCCCCCTATCATATCAATTATGCAAACTCTATTTACCCATCATTCCGTTTATTTCGAAAATTCTCAACATTATGAACCAACATGAAATCTCCTCAATAACAAACAACAAAGAAGTTTATTTGATAAATTGTGACAAGATACGAAGACCATTAAAATTACAGTAGATTTCGACATTAGTTTTTTATAGTAAAAAAGGAGTAAAACTATTAAATATCACTCTTTGCCCGTTCTTATATTTGGCCAAAAAAAAACCCTAATATTCTAATGTAGAGGGTGATAAAACACATAATTCATACAATAAAAGGATATTTAAATAGGCTGAAATACCCTGTGTTAAAATTTCTTATTTTCCCATTATATAATTATGATTATATTTTTCTATGACTAAATTACGAATTTCTCAACCTATACACAATGTGACATATTTTTCGTTTTAGGTGAGATACAATGAAAAAGTTGAATCGAGGTCAATGTATTTCAAGAATATGAAGAAAAAATTTTAGGGGGAAAAGATTTTGGTTAAGATATCGTTTAAACAATTCTTGAAGATGGAGATTGAAAATAAAAGGAAAGATATGTATAAAAAGGCTATGGATTTAGGTTTCACCCATCCTAGCGTGGTAGATTGTAGTCAAGAATTAGATGTCCTACTAAATAAATATTCAAAAGCGATCAATAAAGCCAGCTGAAACGATTTCCGATGATTCGACTAGTTTTACCCTGTATTAGGTTCCGATTATAGAATAGATAGCAAATTCCTATTGATGTTGTAAAGATACGTATAAATAACATAAAAATGGGATATCTTCTTTATGACAGGAAAAGGAGGCCTAAAAATGCAGGTATTTTTTTTATCATTGGTCGTTTCGAGCTTTTTACTACAGCAGCCTCAAGATTCAGTAGAAAATACAGCACCTATTCTTTGCATATCTTCTGGAACAACATCTTATAAATATCCTAATAATCAATATCAGACATTTCGTACTGAGAATGATTTTTATCATCAAATAGACAAGACAATCTATGAGGAGTATAACGATGCTACCTTAAACATTCGTAAAAAAATAGCCTTTAAGGACGTACCTAAGGCTGAGGAGACATTTCATCTAAAAACTAATTTTATACGTGAAAAAATAGACCTCACTCAACATACTTTTATTCATCCCAATCGACAAGTATATTTTTTAGCATCCTTTAAGCAAAATAATCAGGAGACTTATTATAAATACCTGGTCATTGACGCTGAGACCCAAACTATCCTTTTAGGAAATAGTAATTATCAAAGTGATTCCATCAATTAAATCTATTTTGTTTGTTGTTTAGTTTATTGTATGCTTGAAAATTTGATAATAGTAGCAAAATCGATGAAAAAATCAATATTTTCCAGTAAATTTAGAAAAACATATATTACAACATACATTTCATGGCTGTTATTAGCTCGACTCGAGGGAGTAGTGACTTACCTCTGGAGTCGAGCTATATTAATATAAGGAATGGTTTAATCCCCTTTTAAGATAAGGTTTTTTGCTGTATTTCTTGCTTTAGTTCCTCTATAAACTGTTGCAATGGTTTTTCAATTAATGCTTGCTGACCATATTTACGAACAGTGACATGTTGATGATCCATTTCTTTATCACCAAGCACTAAAATATACGGTATTTTTTTCATTTGAGCTTCACGAATTTTTTTACCAAGCTTTTCTTGCCGATTGTCAATACTTACACGGATTTGTTCCTTTTGTAAAGCATCCACTACTTGCTGAACATAATCTTGATGTGTATCTGCTACCCCGATTACTTTTACTTGTTGAGGTGCAAGCCACGTTGGGAACGCCCCTCCGAAATGCTCAATTAATATGCCTAAGAAGCGATCAATTGAACCGAATACCGCTCGATGAATAACGACAGGTCTTACTTTTTCATTCTGTTCATTGATATATGTTAAATCGAATTTCTCAGGTAGTTGGAAATCGAGTTGCACCGTTGCACATTGATGACTGCGATGTATGGCATCTTTAATATGAATATCAATTTTTGGTCCATAAAACGCTCCGTCGCCTTCATTAATTGTAAAAGGAAAACCTTGATTAGTTAGTACGTTTTCTAATGCAGCTTCCGCTTCATTCCAAAGATCAATTTCGCCCATATAATCAGCTGGACGTGTTGATAATTCAATATCGTATTGGAAGTCAAAAATCTTGTATACCTCATCAATAATTTTCAGTGCAAGTGCAATTTCATCTTCAATTTGCTGTGGCGTAGCAAAAATATGTGCATCATCCTGACAAAAAGTACGAACTCGTAAAAGGCCATTTAATGCACCACTAAATTCATGTCGATGAACTTGACCAAATTCAGCCATACGAATCGGTAGCTCTCTATACGAATGTAAATCATTTTTAAAAATTAGCATATGTCCAGGGCAATTCATCGGCTTTAATGCGAAGCTTTGGTCATCTACTTGTGTAAAGTACATATTGTCTTTATAGTGATCCCAATGTCCGGATTGCTCCCATAGTCGCTGGTTCATCATCAATGGTGTCCGTACTTCTTGATAATCAAATTTTGCTTGTACATGACGTAAATAAGATTCCAATTCGTTACGAATAATTTGACCATTTGCTAAATAAAATGGCATCCCTGGTGCTTCCTCTGAAAACATAAATAAATCTAGTTCTTTTCCTAGCTTTCGATGATTGCGCTTTTCCGCTTCTTCTAAGAAAACAAAGTGTTCCTCAAGCTCTTTTTTTGAGGCAAACGCTACACCGTATATACGCTGAAGCATTTGATTATTGCTATCACCACGCCAGTAAGCTCCAGACACATTCATTAATTTAAAATGTTGTAATTTACCTGTAGAAGGTACATGAGGTCCACGACATAGATCATAAAAATCTCCTTGTTCATAAACCGTCACAACTTCATGTTCTGGAATATCTTCTAATAACTCTAGCTTTAGCGCATCATGAGCAAATAGCTGTTGTGCCTCTGCTCTTGTTACTTCTTTACGCTGTATTTGTATATTTTCTTGCATAATTTGCTTCATCATTTTTTCAATTTGTTGCAAATCACTTGGCGCAAAGGAATGCTCAATGTCGATATCATAATAAAAACCATTCTCTATCACTGGGCCAATCCCAAATCGAGCATCAAGGTATAAACGCTTAATTGCTTGAGCTAGTAAATGAGCTGTTGAATGACGAATTACTTGAATTCCTTCTTTTGAGCTAGCATCATAAAGGGAAATTTGTGTATCCTCCAAAATCGGGCGCGTCAAATCAATGATGGTTCCGTTGACACTCCCTACGATTGCTTTTTTACGTAAAGCGGGACTAATCGCTTGTGCAATGTCGGTTAGTGTAACACCTTTTGAAAATGCTTGTTGTTTCCCATCTGGAAATTGAATGTTAATTAATTGATTTGACATGTTCTCTACTCCTTTATTTTAAAATAAAAAAACACATATTCGCCCCATAAAGGGACGAGCATGTGTTGATTACCCGTGGTTCCACCCAAATTCCCACTAGATGCACTAGTGGCTCATTGAAATGCAGTAACGTTGCAAGTACGGTGCAAGTTTCCAAGCACTGCTCAAAGGTAGTAAGTTTTGCTAGCTGCATTAGGAAGCTTTCAGCCAAGGCCTCCCTCTCTATGAATCGTTCTTCAAAACTCGTGTCCTTCTCATCGCCAATTTCATTGCTTTGTGAAATTGTTATCTACTATAACGAATGCTCCAATACTTGTCAATGTCCGAAAATTCGTTTTTATGAAACAATTTAAGGTGTTTTTATTGCAAATGCATAGCAGGAAAGTAGCGATGTCGATCACTGAATTTTTTGAGCGAAGGTGTCTGGGCACTCCTATGCTCATGTCTTCATCTATTTCAGCTATTTCGCACTTCTAAAGTCTCATTGTGAGACTGCCATTGTATTTGAATGATTGGGGCAGCATCCTTTTTAAAAATTTTCGCACTTTCTTTTTTCTTTAAGGCAAATTGTTTATCTATATTCACTCGGGCGTCATCAATAGTTAGTGATTCTTTAGACCCTTCAATCGTTATTTGTAAATCACCCAAGTCTTTACCTTCACCAAGATAGAAAAGCCGCAAGCCCTCCTCCATATTACTATGATATACGGCCTTCCAGTGCTCACTTTTCGCTATGTAATGGACCTCCTCTTGTTGATTCGTACTACAAGCAACTAACACAAACATCATTAAAATTAGGAAGCATATTTTTTTCATTAGAAATCGATTTTCCTTTCTTTGAAAGTTATCATATTAATATCAACTTCAATCTATCCTTCTTAATTCCTAAAGAAACCTGTTATTTGGCTGGAATAGTTATCATCAATGTATATCCCCCTTACATGAATTGTGTAAACCATGCAATATATTTTGCTCCTGGTATAAATAATAGTTGTGCCAAAAATGTGCCTAGCAGTCTTGATCCCATCATCATCACAGAAGCTCGTTTAAGGCTTAAGTAGCTGCCTCTTTGATTGATAACATCATCTGCTAGAATGGAAATTTTAGGGTCAATAAATATAATTAGTAACATCGTCGCTACACCATTAATAAGCCCTGATGACATCACAGCAGTATTCGATCTTTCAGGAACTAATAAAGAGGCGTAAAGTGCAGACAGTACACCAATGGTATAGATGGCCGTTATAACGACATTTACGATAAATAATTTTAGAGGAATATCACGCAAGCTAATCCCCTTTAAGTATGAAAAGCTTGGCAAATGAATATGTTTTATTCCCCTTTTGATATACTCAATACTAAAACCTTTTTTGAATAATGCTGGGATCGAGCCTCTTTCCTCAGACAAATGAATAATAGCCCTTGAAAATATCGCTACAAAAGTCGGCAATAGTAGAATGCCTACCAATGTACCTAGTGAAGCGGCGCCAATAAGTATGCGGAATTGCTGTTCCACAAATGGCAATGTGTTTTCCTTTGGTGCTGTGTCAGTTAGACTTCCTGTAAAAGGCTGCTGCATCATATTTGCTAGCCTTGAAAACATGACCATGACATTAAACAGTGATAGTGCAGAAGCTAATAATTTTACACGTGCACCCGATAATCGAACTGCATACGCAAGTGTCTCTATCGAATGAATGATGAGAATAAACAAACCAATCATTATTAATTTATCTGTCAAAATATCCAAAATCTATTACCTTCTTTTCGGTTGATGATTGGTCGTCACTCTTGTATGATTTTTAGTAATCGTTTGATCCAATCTCGTACATATACTTCCCATTCTTCACGAGGAATTGTCGCTGATAGAGAAAGCGATTGCAATTTTTCTGGCATCATATGCATTTTACTTCTTAGTAGGACATTATCTTCTGACTCCTCGTCGATAAAAAGTAAATATTCCCCTTCAACAGGCTCTCTGTAAACCTTCAAGGACTCTCTAGTTCGATATACCTTTGTGGAATATAGTTTACCATCAATTTTAACTTCATAATGTCCTCGACTCCTATGTTGAATTCGGACATGCGTACCATCTAAGCGTTGGATAGTCGCTTCAAACTCTAAAAGCTGCTCATCATCCATCTGAATTCCAAAAATCCAATGATTCCTATGGGGACTTTTCACATCTGCATCATATGTATCATACCTTATATTAAATTTATTTGAGTCATCGCAGCTTTCCTCTGTTAGATATGTTGCAATAAGTTCATCTAAGGCTTGTTCATCTAACTGATTGCCATAGGTTAAGATGGCGATGTACTTTTGAACCACAGCAGCATATTTGTATAATTCCTCTTCATTGTCTATCTCCCAAGGTTTTTCCTTATAGTATAGTAACGAATACAACAAAGACACTCCTTCCTTTTAATATTCTACGAAATCCAATTGAATAGGTTCCATTATTTCCCTACCAAACAAAAAAGCTATTCATTAGGTACTTTCCTCCTAACGAATAGCTTTTTTAAAGCAAAAAGTTCGATTTAATCTACAAAACGTGTAGAATAAATTCTGTCTTTTTGGTTTTTATATTTCGTGATTCAAAATGTAACTTAGAACCCGTTAGTTCAACAAGGTCGCTAATTTATCTAAACGCCGATATTAAATCAATTTTGTTTGAACTGGAGCAACACTCCAATTAATCATATTTACACCTTTAATATTAATGTATCCTAAACTCAAAATATGTGGAATATGTGCGAACATCCCAAAGTTAACACCTTTTTTATGTTCTTCTGTGAAGTAGGCAAATGTGTCTGATGGTAAAGCCGAACATTCTGGATATGAAATGATATCAATGATTTGTATTTCTTCACAAGGTATATCCGAAGCTGGGCCCATATAATTCTCTTTATTATAGAAATACACAGCATTTTTATTTTTGACCAATCTTTCTGTTGGTATTTCATAAAACATCAAATCTTTTTTAATACTTACTCCAAGAGAATGTAAAGCTTCGTAAACATAGTAAGGATGAAGAGGTAGTAAAAAAATCACATCATTCCATAAGCAATTTAATTTGGGGATGCTTTTCAATAATAAGCTCGGCCTTTCTGGATGGTTAAAATACTTTTTTGAGTAGGCCTTATAAAGTTCAGGATGTATCAATTTTATCTCGTTAAGAGAAATAAGATCCTCCCCCGTCATTTTTTTTGGCACCATATGATATAGGTAATCCATCATATTTCCTCCTCATCAAAGTTTAATTCTTTAAAGGATGATTTCTTCATTATCCTTTCATTCCTTTTCATCACTCTATATTACCTAGAAAATAAGGTGAAAAACAGAATGGTGATTTGTGGAATAATTTGTTATAATGAATTAACATAGAAACAAGAAACGCTAGAGAATGTAATTCTTCTCTAGCAGTTTTGTGTTGTTCTTAAACTTTCTAGTTCAACTAATTTGCTCCATTATTTGAATAACAGTAAACCATTGGGTCCTTTAAAAAGCATCTGATAAATGGTGCGCTTTATCTTTTCTTAATGCTTCAACTGTGAAATATATAGATTTTTTGACTAGCGGAAATAAGCATTTGCTCTACCCGATTTTCAAATGCCAAGTTTTTATGTAACTCAAGCCAACGATATCAGTAGAGGTAACTATCCGAATAATACGTACCTACGCCTTGAAATCGTTCCATCCATCCTTTCAAACGGCGATGGAAGTTATTAACGTGTTGTATGTGGATTATCTTGTTGATTTTCATTAAGATTAAAAGTCATTATTCCAGCTAGTTGAATCAGATAGCTGATAGGTCACCATATTGGCGGTTACTGCAAGAATCACACCTGCTCTGAATTTATCTATAGAAATAGGATCCTCTAATACTAGTACAACATACCCCTCACCCCGTCCCAGAGGATCTGTAGCATTTGTAGCGTTGATTTCGAAGGTTGTATACGTTTTCTCATTTGTAGCAGGGAGTATTCTTTCGTCCTGATAGACTCCATATTCCTTTAAATTATAGCAAACAGGCATCCATCCTTTTGACCAATCAATACTGCCCATTATTTCTTTTTTACGTTGTGCCAGTGTGCCAATTGAAAATGTAAAATATATCTTCATAATAACTTGATTTAATTCGTTTTTCCCTTCACATACAGCTGTTACTTCCAGCTTAATATCCCCCTCCGAATGCTTCCGAATAACCACTAAAGTCACAGTGAAAATACAGATAACAAGTACTATGCCGATGACGACAAACCCCATTTAGTCCCTCCTAACATTTCAACGAATGTTACTATTAGATTACCATGTTTTAGGAGAGATAGTATTTTTTCATCAAACAATCTTATGAAATGACACGGGCATAAATGATAAGACATAAAACGAGTCTATAGCTAAGGTTTAACGGGCAATGGACTACCCCATCAAAGTTTATGGATGTAATGACGTTAGTTGGGAGGTAAACTGCACATAACAGCCCGACCCTTTTCTTATTTACGCTTTTTCTTCGGATTTCCAATTTCTTAACCCCAATATTTCCCGCTTACTTTGGTAATAATTCTCAACTATACTAAAGAGAATTCGTTTTAAGGAGCTTTATTTATGAAAACATCTATACCATGTCCAGATTGTCAAAAAGCAATAACGCTTGAAGACTTTGAGGATTTTTCATCACCATTTACCATGAAATGTCCACACTGCCACGTCAAATTAGAAGAGACAAAAGTAACCCCATTTCTATTAATTGGTACAATTGCAATCATTCCTTTATTTATTTTCTTAACAGAAACATTAAGATCTTTACTATCAGGCATAATCCCTGTTATCGAAAAAATCCCTTCCTTTATCGTATTCCTTGGACTGTTATATCCGTTATATGGTTTTTATGAGCGATTTAATGGACTTGTTATGTTTAATAAGGGCAATTTACAAATAAAAAAAAGAAAATGATAAGGTTGAGACAAAACTGGTCTAAGCCTTAAAAAGCGCGAGAAATCAATTTTAGAAACGTTGATTTCTCGCGCTTTTCTGATTTAAGATGCATGCAGCCTAATCAACTTTGAAAAAGAAAACCCCCATTGATAATAGCTTCCCTTTATTTAGTAGCTTGTAACTCAGCTGTTAAAGTAAATGGCATATTTAAATAATCGTACTTAATTGTTATTTTTTTAATATTAGGTGCCTCAACTTTCACTGCATAATGCTGTGGCTGCTTTCCGATGGCCTTACGATCTATGTATTGACTTGGAAAAATATTTACTTGTCTTAATTTATGATATGTAATATTCGGATTACCTACTAGCTTCGTTTCTGCTTCAAACGGTTCCGACTTACTCACGACAAGCTCAACATTTTCAGGCACTTTATCATTGATGAGTATTTGTTGAAGCTTGATGTCACGTAGTCCTTTATTCTCTATTTCTACGATTTTTATAGTTGAATCTTCTGTAGAATTCGTATAGCTGTTCATGACAAGTGGTGGATTGCTTTTTAAATAAATGATGAAGGCTCCTCCCACCACTAGAACACTAAATAATAAAACAAATAGTAATTTTTTCATTTCATTCCTCACTTTCTTACTACCCATAAGTATAGCGAGAAATCGCAGGTGATGAAACCTCGAAAATAAACAGTGATTCTTTCCGTCGCTCCTGAGGGTCTATCCACGATTTTGCATGTTCTATCCATCATTCCGGAGACTCTATCCACGACTTTGGACGTTCTATCCATCATCCCGAAGACTCTATCCACGATTTTGGACGTTCTATCCGTTGCTTCAAGTTCTAGTGAGGGTTTTTTACGCCAATTTACTTCTTTGCGCTACGTTACCCTTTAATACAAATAAAAACAACCTGACTCATTATAAGTCAGATTGCTTTGCTAATCTTATTTCATCACGTATCGGAATCCCTTCATTGCCGATTAAAGGAATTTCAGGTTTATATGCTCTTGCCTGATCTACTGCGTTTTGTAAGATTTCGATTAAGCAATAACCTCGCTTTTGATAAAATTTTAACGCATGTAAATTATCATTTGTCGTAATGAGGGTAATCATTGTACAGCCTTGTTCGGATGCATGTTGTTCAACAACTTGTACAAGCAATGAACCAATCCCCTTCCCCTCCACAATACTATCAAGGGAAATAATTTCACATTCTTTATCACGAATGATATACGTCACGAGACCTAACATCATGTTTTGTTTATCTACATAGGCGAAGCCATCTAATTGACTACAGTCATATATCCCACTGGAAATGACCATTTCTGTACTTCCCCAATGCTCTTTAAAAAACTGTAACACATCATTTTGATGTAATTGCTGAATTGGAATTACTGTCATCTACTATTCTCCTAAATTGAAAAATTAAATACACTAGCAATGGCTTTTTGAACACCTAGAAAAACTGCCCATGAAGCAATTCCTAGTCCAATGGCAAACACGATATGGATCGATGATTTCATCGCCATATAAATAACAAACAGCATAAACATTGTAGCTGGTAATCCAACAATTACACCAACCGTAAAGCGCTGAATATGTTCACTCGGCTCACTTTGCACAGTAAGCCAGATGATACTTAAAATACTGACAAGTGGTAGAGCTGCAATAATGCCGCCATAGGAAGGAAATCTTCTAGCAACCTCTGTAACAATACCGATAACGGCCGCCGAGCAAAGGATTTTTACTAATGTGTACATTATTTAGACACCTCGCTTAATAGACGAAATGCCTGTAAAATTGTTTGTTGTTGTTCTTCTGAAAGCTGGCTTAGCGCATGTTGCAGTTTTTCATCATCTAATTCAGTGTTTTTCTTTAAGACGTGAAACCCTTCTGCTGTAAGATGTAGATGTACTTTGCGTTGATCTTCGATAGATCGCTCCTTTTTCACCCAGCCATTACGCTCTAGCTTTTTTATATGCTCAGACGCTGTGTTTTGAGAAATATTCAATAACTCAGCAATATCACGTACAGTTACTTCATCTTCCTTTTGAATCATCTGTAAAATTCGCACGCTTTGATGCGAAATTGACTCTTCATGCGTTGTATGTAGATGGTAATAAATTGTTGTAAAATAGTTATTTAATTCTTTAATCATAATTTTGCCCCTTTAAATATATCGTCAAAATCGATTATATCGTAGTTTGCGATATATTTAAAGAGATGTCTAAAATTTTATATTTTCAGTTTTTTCAATGTATAAAAAATTTGGTAACCATCCGAAGGTAATCCAGCATAAGGCTTTAACCATTTTGGATAGATGATCGGAATAGCTGTAAAAAGAAAAAGGGATCCATTCATATAAAAAAATCCATTAAGAAAATTTCGAAGTGCTTCGTTAGTGAACGTATTCATAGCAATATAAGATAGGACAGCTAGACAAAGAGATATAACGGGACCCCCGAGGGAAAAAAATATTGTCTGAACTCGTGTTAAAGAGCTCTTCTTTTCTAAAAGCTTTGTTGTTTTATTGTGATAGAAAAGCTTATGATATACTAAAATATATAGAAAAATAATCAGAAAACAACAAAGGGTGGTATTTTATGTTAATTATGTTCTTAATTGTTATACCTTTATTAGGTGTTTTATGGTTTGTAAACTTCACTACTTTTCTAAAGAACTTAAAAAATGATAAAAGCACTCATAACCAAACAGTGTTAGGGATTGCCTTAACATTTGTTTTTATCTTTTCTCTAATGTATTGCTATATCGGAACACACTAAATTCCTTAGAAATGTATTTCTGATGAGTCTTTTGACGTTTTTTTCTTTCAGCTATTCCCCTTAAAGAATTGACAGTTATGTTATTCAATTTTTGACACGCTTAAACAAGCATTTGCTCCACTCGTTTTTCAAATGCAACGTTCTTTCCTAAAGCAAGCCAACGAAACCAATATAAGTAGTTATCCAGATATTTAGTGGCTACTCCTTGAAAATGGACCATCCAAGCCTTCTTCAAAATAACATTGCCATAGTATCCCCACCGAATATGAAGTGGTATACCGACTACATAAAAAAGAATACAAGAAATAAAAAACACATGTATCAACCCTTTCAAACTTAGCCGAAACACCCCATTTTTGGGGTGTTTACATAAAGCAAAGGAGCTGTCTACTGACAACCCCTTCCTTGTTCTACCGAAAAAGTTTTAATTTATCGATATACTCATAGAATTTTCACAAACACACCCTGTAGAAATTTTTCTTCAGCAGCTACATTCATTTTTCTAACATCTTCAGATAATTCGCTTGCCCTTCTTAATCGATTCTCAAGGTAAAGCAAAGGATCAATAAGTCTAGTTTTATTCTTTTGATGAATATCAAATTCTGTTTGATCCACGCTCACTTTTACATTAGAATGAAGCTGTTTTAATAGGCTCTGCACTTGCCTATCATTTGAAGATTTCATCAGTACAATTAGTTCTTCATCTTCCTTAAGAAAATCAGCGAGCGTAATAATCTTTTTATCCAATGCTAACTTTAGCGTTTGTGAAAGTTTATGATAGGCATAAATATTTAACGGATCCATAAAGAAATCAAGTACTTCTTGATAATATGTTTTCACAAACCATTCTGCACTTTCAATACTTTTCAGACACATCTTCCCTTGATGAATCATAATATCATTTAAAAATATTTTTATTTCTTCTAGTGAGGCTCGCCCATATGTGTACATATCTCTTAAAGTATTATCTACTCGATCTGCACATAAATCAGGAGCTGGTTGTTCAAGTAAATTCCATGTCGCAGTATTACTAAATAGATGTTCATAATCAAAGTTATACTTTTTAAGAATAAGAGGAATTTCAGAATTCATCATCACATTCATAAATATTTCTTCATGATAATCTTCAGCTTTATTTTCAAGGACGAAATCAATGACATGCGAAAAAGCTGTATGTGAAACATCGTGCAATAATCCTGCAATCTGCTCCTCTAAAGAGCCTCCAAGCTGTTTAATTAACAGCATGACACCAATCGAATGCTCATAACGTGTTACATTCCATCGGCTATTTACAAGATAACTTGCCCCACCTTGATGAATCCCCTTCAATCTTTGTACCGGTCTACTCAAAAGAAGTTCCGCTAACACATCATCTATCTCAAATTCACCATATAAATAATCAGAAATAATCATGTAAGCTTCTTCCTATGCAAAATTCGAAAGTACAAAAATCCCACCACAATGCGAGATTGGATGAAATTCTAATTGGCATACGCCTTTTAACAAGGCGCTAATTTCCTCATGGACAAAATAAAATTCATCATCATCCCAATAATCAATACTGTCTTGTCGACATTTTTCAAGCTGCGCTCTAGTTTCAAACGCAATATCACCGATAAAAATTTTGCCTGCAGGCGTAAGTTGCTGCAATAATGCTGTAATGTATTGCACCTTCATTTCATCGGTAAAATGATGCAGCGCATAGGTGCTAATAATGGCATCATATTTTTGATGAAGAAACTCTACTGGCAGCCCTTTTGACAAATCCCACTCCATTAAGTTTGCATCAGGCATTTTTTCTTTGGCGATTTCGATCATTTTCGAGGAAAAATCGAGTCCATTGATAAAATGGCCATTGTCATAAAGTTTTGCCGTTAACACCCCTGTGCCAAATCCAATGTCTAATACAGTTGATTTTGGAATGGACATGACCTCGTTAAATATCGTATTTAATACTGCTTTATATCCCGCAAATGGATACTGATTGCTTTCTTCACTTAGCTGAACCGTTTTATCGTAACCATCAGCCCATAAATCAAATCCTTGTTGATTTAGTAGCATAATCGTCCTCCTATGTTTTCCATCGATTACTAGTCTGATAAATGAATAATCATAGCCCTCGTTTATAAATTGATATGTGTATTAAAAAATTCGAATATTTTCTCATACACGTAAATTTCATTCGCCTTTTTCGTGAATCCATGTCCCTCATCCTCTAGCACAATATATTCCACTTCTCGCCCCTTGTCCTTTAAAGCAGCAACGATTTGGTCAGATTCCTTTTGCACAACACGTGGATCGTTCGCCCCTTGAATGACTAACATAGGTTTCGTCATACCATCTAAATACGTAATTGGTGAATCGACTGTTAATCTTTCTTTATCCTTCTCTGGATCTCCTATCCATTGCTTCATATATGGCGCCCAAAAATCCGGAACAGACTCAATAAATGAAAACAAATTACTTGGACCAAAAATATCGACAACTGCTTTAAAGTAATCTGCATGGCGACCATGTAATAACAGTGCCATATAGCCACCATAGCTACCACCTGAAAGCAGCATTTTATCACGATCCGCATAGCCCTTCTCAATAAGCCAATCAACCCCAGTAATATTATCAAGACGTGGACCATGACCCCAATCGCCCTCAACCATTTTCATAAAGTCTAGACCGTAGTTCGATGAGCCTCTAAAGTTTGGTGCAAAAATAGTGTATCCCTGGGTCACAAGGAATTGGAACATCGGTCGAAATGATTTGCGTTCAATTGATTGCGGACCACCGTGTGGCCATAAAATAACATGGCCATTCGAATTTTCTTCCTTCGCCTTGAACAAGAGTGCCTCAATTTCCAAACCATCAAACGATGGATAACGTAGCACTTCGGGTTCCACCAAATCCTCGTCCCGAACACCCGGTACTCTATAGTGAGTTAACTCCAACCACGAGCTTCCCATTTCCTTTGAAACAAAAATATTATTTGGCTTCGTAGCCGATTTTCCAAGCAAATATAAATGTCCGCTTGGCATAATAACCATTTTCTCAATAATATCAACAGGTGTTTCTAGTTTTTCATTTTTCCCATCTGCCACTGTATAACGATAAAGCCGATCCTCTACACCATAGGAACCAACTAAATAAAGTGCATGCTCTTCTTTCGAATAATGAATACTTGTAAAGTTTTCTTTTACTAATTGAAGCAACTTTATAAATTGTTTCGACTGAATATCAAATTTTGCTAAGTAGCTAAAATCTTCATCGTAATCTGTTAAAAAATAAATTTCCATTTCAGAAGTATACACAACATCGGAAACTGTATGTTGCTTATCCGTTAATGGCGTGAGCAATATTTCCTCACCATCAATTTGTACATATGCTAAGGAATGCGTATTACCAAACTGTTTAATATAAACAAATGATTTTTCCTCTGGGCTAACTGTAGCGATAAAAGTAGGTGCATTACTACCCTCAATAAGTAACTTTTCCTCTTCACTCTCAATGTCATAAACTAAACTATTTAAATACGTCGAATTTCCAGCTGTAGTTGAGTAATAAAGATGTCTACCATCCTCAGTCAAATGTGCGTAGAAATGACGCTCTCCCTCTTTATAGCGAATTGGTACTAGGCTTCCTCCCTCAGGTGAGATTGCGTAAATTTGACTATTTTCATCGCCATCTTTATCAAATCCTGCTAAAAGGAATTCACCTGTTTTCGAATATTTAATAAAATTCGAAGTTTGATTATTAAAAGTCATTTGATAAGGAAATTTTTTCTCTAAATCCATTCCCCATAGATTAAAATATCCATTAAAATTCGTACTTAG
The DNA here is from genome assembly GCF_050280325.1 of Lysinibacillus sp. NPDC093216. Lineage (NCBI taxonomy): Bacteria > Bacillati > Bacillota > Bacilli > Caryophanales > Bacillaceae > Lysinibacillus > Lysinibacillus sp. NPDC093216. The sequence continues at coordinate 80,232 of NZ_JBNNVB010000009.1, forward strand.
TACCATCTGCTTTTCATCAGGACTAATCGCAAAATCACTTACCGTTAAATTTTGCAAAAAATGCTTTGTGTTCATCTTTTCAAACTGAATCATAGACGTTCCTCTTTTCTTAAAAATTTTCTCTGGTAACAGTACTTTTAAAAAAGGGTTCCATCCCTTTTCCTGTGATAACGTCTTCAAGGCCAAATCGGCTTATCAGATGCCCCCAGGAAGCTTTGCTCTGCGCGAAAGCGAAGCGTCAGCGACAAAGCACCCCGTCGAAATGGAAACCAACCCCATGTCATGATGAAAATCCCAATAAATACAATTATACCATTTATTTTAATATAAAAATCTGAATATTGTAACTTTATTTATTTCCTAAAAAATGTTATGATAAAGATAGTTTTCTTTTCAAGGAGGAATCGAAATGGACGCATTCTTTTGTAATGCTTGCTCTAGACCAAACACTTTACAGGTCAAAGAGGTCTAGAAAAGTTAACGCAAATAACATAATTGAATGATCTCTTTAGGCCATAAATTTTATGAAAAGCCTACAATACAGGAGTGAATTCAAATGGAAAAACCAACAATTCAGCCGTTTTTAACGGTGGCAAACTATCATTTACTTGAACAGCAAATGAATAAAATCATACGAACACTTGCAACGACGAAAGATAAGGACGTCATCCTTGCCGTACACGGTATCATTGAAAACGAGATCACAGCAAAATTAGCGTTGTCCGCTGAGGAAGCTGAGCTAATTGAACAGCTTTTCGAAGTGACAAATCGTGCACAGGGTGATGAGTATATTGAACGATTAAAACCATACGTCATCCCTTTCAAAGCAGTCACTGCCAACACACTGAAGAGCCTTTTTAAAAAGGAAAAAAAGCTAAAACTACCGAAGCTTGAAGAAATGGATTTTCAGGAGATTTGTTATTTAGCATGGGATGATCCTGGAACACATCGAAAATATGTCTTGCTGGAACAAGATGAAAAGTTCAAATCGATTAAAGGCACATTCTCCAATGATACTATTCGTGGAATATGTGCAATATGTAACCGCCATTCCGATGTAGGCCTATTTACTACATCTGTAAAAGGGCAAATCGTTGGAACGTTCACGAATTATAGTAATTACATTTGCGCAGACAGCCAAACATGCAATCGACATGTAACGGATATCGAAAAAACAAGGGAATTTTTCGAGCGCATCACTCAATAAAGTGAAACATTATTATTCAGTGGGGTTTTATCATCCCCACTGATTTTTATTTTTCACCAATCTCACTGAATGTACAGTTATAGAGGAATAAAAAGAAGCCTTCTCCATTGCGGGGAAGGCTCTATAAATAGTTTTTATTAATTAATAACGAAGCTGATTTTGATCCACTTTTATAATCGACGAAGCAATGATGACAAAGCCAAGCATTAAAACAAAGATTAAATCGAGTAAACCTGTATGCATAGACACCGTAAATACCGTAATAGTAAATGCATAGGCGACAGAATGGAAACTACGAATGCCCTCCTGTTTCACTTTATTATAAAGAAGTGAAATTAAAGCACCATATAAAAAGAAGCCAATTGCTACTAATAAATAGCCCCCATCTAAAAATAATTGACCGATAAAAGTTGGTGTAGTTGTACGATTTCCACGGGTAATGACCTTACCCTTCTCCACACTTATGGAATTGACAACTTCAGTTACCACCATACGAGGTGAAATTTGTTTACCAGGTAATATCGTACTAAAGATACCTTTATGGACTTCACCGTTTAAATAACCGTTTTCCTGCGTATACTCAATAATTGTACTTAACACAATATGCCCTGTTACACTTTCTTCATTTAATGCACGCACCCATAACGGCGTTTGATTTACCTTTTGTTCAGCCGTTAACAGTTGGTCTCTTGCCTCTTCCGTTAGCTCCACATCAGGCTGGTCTCGGTTATTAAATTCTAATGACCGATCCTCCGTTAACACACGAATAAAACTAAACGTAGAGAAAGCTACACCAATAACTAACAGCGTTGTTAAAAACCACGTTAATTTCACTCGTTTTACTACGTAGTGGACAATGATGATCCCTGTAAATAGGATAATAATTAATGGCGTTCGATAGGCAACTAACACAAATAAAAAAATGATAAATACATAGATAGGACCGTAGATAAACCCTTTCTTCCACGTCATATGCTTTTCTAAAATCATTTTATAGGATAGCAGCAATAAAACTCCAAACCATAGTAATTGACTAAAGAAGTTCAGCTTTGGATTTAGGTTTCGGCGATTTGACTCATCCGAAATACCAAGTCCGCCTCCAAAAACCATCCATATGTACGAACATAAACCAAGTAACGTAAGAAACACGATAAAATGAATCACATATTTGCCTAAAAACGACAGACCAAATGAAGGAATTGTCCATTTCATCTTGTCTATAACGTAAACACCTATGTAATAACAAATAACTGCTAAAATAACTGTTGGCCAAATGGAAACATGTATATTGAACATTTCAAACCTATGCCAATCAAACATGCTCGTAAAGAAATATAGCAGTAAAATAAATGGTAAAAAGAAATACGGCGAAAACGTATCGATTTTATTTAATTTTCTAAAAAATTGTTTCATGTCCTTTCACACCCCAAAACACTTTCTCCCCCATACTTTATATTAATTTCCAATTATGTAAAACAACAATAGTATATCATACCAATGGATTTTTTTGCATATCTACTTACTATTTTTGTTAGTAAATTTAAACATTTAAAGCCTAGTAAGTATTATCTGTCTTTGTTCGGGATACGCATGCCGAGTGCACGAAAAAATTCTATAGCTATCAATATCCAAAACGAAAACGAGTACGGCGCTTTTGTGCTTCCTGTACTCGTTTTAAGGTTTTATAATTTAATTTCCGAGAAGCATAACCTTCATATCACCGTAATGGAATACCATGGAAGGATCTGCAACAGCAAGACCAGGATTTGTAGGACTAGAAAGGCCTGATCCACCAACCACTTCGATTTCAAGTCTTCCACGTAACGGGCGTTCTCCTACTAAATAATCGCCTGTAGATTTAACATGAAGAATTCCATTTACAAGAGAACTAATATCAAACTCCAATCGAGTACAACTCCTTGGAGGTATAACAGTTGACGGAAGACCTTCTAAAAAAGGTTTTTCATTCTCATTCGTTATAAAAGGAAGTGATATTCCTTCCATTGAAAGCTGTAAAGAAGGGCAATATTCAATCACAACATCAGCCTCTAGTGGTTTGCTTGTAGGGTTTTTTATAAGAATCACAAGTCGATTATTAGGCTGTCCAACCGCAGCATCCAATGGAACAAGAAATGGTCCTGTAGTAATTGTATACTTTCTATTTTGACATGTTGATGTTTGATTTGACAAAGATTCACCTCCTAATAAAAAGATATTACTTTCTGTATATCTTATTAAAATCCAAAAACAATTGTATAGACGGTTGTAGAAAGAATCCTACTTTATTTTTAATTGTAAATGTAGTGGCTGGGAGCTAATTTCTCAAATTTACCTATTGAAACAATTCAATTCATTTAAACAAAACTATTAAAAAGATGGAGTACACGCATCTTTTTTAATACATGAAATCGAAAAATAATGAAATTTTAATGTTGGGTGCATTTTGGGGTACATGTTTTTTCTTCGCTACCATTAGAACAATCTGCTACAAACGGTGATTTATCAATGTTTTCCAACAAAAAAACACTCGTATTTTAAACGAGTGTTTCGACTAGGATAACCATTTCGGTGGTGTATTTTCTCCCAAATAAATTTGCTGTGATAGATACTCTATCTAATCTTGCCTATAGACATTGATAATTCAATGCACAAAGATAACTATCATAATTTCAAACTATGCAAAGCATAAAACAACTTTAATCATGGGCTGTAAAATGTATATGTTTTGATCAATTTCATCTGTATTAGTTTAAAAATTATCAAACTTTTTTCTCACTTTCTTTCGAAACATAAAGCCAAATCGATTAGTATATACTTCATTCCTGGCAAGAAGTTTATATGCATCTAGGATATTGGACATATGGGTATAAATGTAGATACCGACTGCAATCAGCCCAATACAAATCGGATAATAAGGTGTCAGAAAACCAGCGGAAATAAATTTTTTCCTTTCTAATCCAATTGGTAAGAACCCCACTACAAATAATCCGAATCCTGCTATCATAATAATTGAGTATTTTCTCTTCATACTTTTATATCTAATGTTTAGCTCTTGGAGATATTTTTCATCAAACAATAAAGGTTCTTGTTTAAGCACTTTATATTTATCTTCTTCAAAAAAAGATGTTGACGCAAGTAAGCCTATTCCTATGGTTGCAAGAATAATCGTTGGTACTAAATAAGTTGATGGGTCTTGTTTAAAAATAAAATAAGGGATCAAGGATAAAGCAATAAAAAATAAACCCATTGAGAAATATTTAGCTGATTTACGAACAGAGAGTAAAAAACCTTCTGCCATTTCTTTGCTAACATAATATCCTGACTCTTTATCATTGCTTGGTTCGACAGAGTCCTTTAACAGATAATCCATAGAAACACCAAATATATTTCCAATCATAAGAAGTCTTTCAGTTTCAGGATACCCTTGACCATTCTCCCACTTGCTAACGGCTTGTCTCGTCGTGTTTAATTTTTCAGCTAAAGCTTCTTGAGAAAGCCCATTTTCCTTTCTCAAATTAAAAAGTTTTTCACCAAATGTCACTTGCTTTGAACCCCTTCCATTAGTAAAAAGTGATAAAAATACCGCTACCTTCATACAGCTAAACGTTTAGTTAGTAATAATACTTCAACAAATGTTACACAGGGAATATATATCACATCTAGCGGGTTATCTTTTAAAAAGTAGTGGATAATGAATATTTATCCAATTTACGAACTTTCACATTCCATTTTATTCCTATACATCACGATAACACGGGTATCTATTTGTTTCAATTCATTCGATTAGAATTGAAAGATATCATTTACCAGTTACCACTTTAGATATATCATATAAAGCAGCAACTATTATTTGGAGTGCAGCGAAGATTGCAACTATATTGAAAAAGGGATTTTCATAAAAACTTAACCTCTCGGTAAAAAATTCAGTCTGTAATATCCTATTTCCAAAATCACCGAAATTAACATTAGTAACTACAAATGTACCATCCAAAGTTGAAAAGATGAGGTTAAGAATTAAGAAGCCTCCAAGATTAATTATCCATTTTTTTATTAAACTCATCTTGTTATTATCCTCTCTTAATAATCTTGATTAATTTCAAATGTAGTAAACGACTCAAAATATTATTTCATTAAATCATAGTTTAAATAGCATCCTAATACTCCACCGAGGATTCCCCAAAAACCTATACTAACGGAATGCCAGAAGATAACTCTTCTTTTATTTGTTCCTGCAGCTAATGAAGTGAAAGCAGCAATATGGGCGGAAGCGACTAATGGAGCAATAAGTGCAAGTCCTGGAACTCCATATTTATCGTACCTTTCTCTCGCTTTCGTTGCGCGATTATGAATAAATCCTTTTTTTATTGAATTACGATTACGAATTTTTATAAACAAAGCATTAAAGGGTAAAATAACGAACAAGATTGAAATCCAGTTTCCTATCATACTAATAATTACTGCAAAAATAATCGGGATCCCGATGAGAGAACCGACTACAGCCCCACCAGGAGATTCTACGAACGGAATGAAAGATATAAAAAAAACGCCCAAATACTGTAAAAATAAATCTAATTCAGATAATTGACCAACAAACTCTTGTACCATTTGACGAAACATGTAATACTCTCCTTCTTTAAAGAACATTCCTTTTTACTTTTCCAAGGCGTGTTCACTATTTTTTTCTAAATCGAGACATGCCATATATAACAGCAACAAAGACAAAGCCTACAAATACGAATATATTTGTTATTGGCTCATTAACTCTTGGGATTGAGTCCTGAAAAATCTTTTAAAAAATTAATACCACTATTGTGAAAATAATTCCGATAATTGTTTCATTGTTTCTCCTCTCTAATTACTTTCAATAATGCACTGTTTTTTAATTTCGATTAAACATGAATCTCCTTTCTTAAATACTATCTAAATCTTAGAAAAACATTGCTCTTACTTCTACAATGTTGCAGTTGCACTTTGTCAACTTACGGTTGCAATCATGTTAAACGGTGTATTTTGTATAGAAATTCCCCACCGAACCTTAAAAACATAACTCAACGAGAAATTATTATCTGTTTAAACCGTTATTAAGTTTCTATAAACTTAGCTATTTATCAATATGAATTTATTAACACACTTTTTATCACCATTAATGCAGTTATTGAAGATGAAATACTTCATCGAAAAAAATTAAGAGGTGTAAGTTTACCTTCTCTTGGAACAAATAAGCTGGGTTATTAGTACTCATCGATCCAACAAAGCACAATGTTACATTATGCGGAAGAATATGAGGATGAGAAGTACTATTCCTTTCTACTTTTGCTTTCTTATACTGGAATGCGAAAATGTGATGCGTTAGACCTCAATGGGGAGACCTTGACTTTAAAGAAAAGTTACTAGCGTTCGGGGAAAAATTAAAAAATGTGGATTATATGTTGAATAACAAATATTGTCCCATCAAAACTGTTTTTTCAGCTCATTGATGCCCGGTTATGAGAAACGTAGCACGATTTTCACAACGAATGTGAACTTCAAATCATGGGATGAAATTTTCCCTGATTGGTCATCTTCGTGCATATATGATGATATGCCCTTGGAATTTGGAGCACTTGCTTTTCTTCTCCCTCCCCTACCCAGATAATGTGTAAATATAATAACTCAACAAATCGGTATAAATGTTGATATATCCATGTTTTCAAACAAAAAAACACTCGTATTTTAAACGAGTGTTTCGTGATTTTTTAGGATAACCATTTTGGAGGTGTGTTTTTCTCCCAGTAAATATCTCCTAAATTGTTATGTGCCATAAAGTCGTCCTCGGCACTATGGTAGTGGAAGTTGTAATAATAGCCTTCCTGTGGTCTTTTTTCTGTGCGGACATGGAAGCGAATTAAATCCATGCCTGTTTCATTGCTACTAATATTGAAAATTTTTTCGCCATAGTTGCCACTTGGCTTTTCAGAAATTGTTAACGATGCTAATGATGAATCGTCTAAGCTTGCTACTGTCATCGCAATAGCTTCCTCCATTTTCGGGAAGATAATGGAGTCAAATTCATTGCTAATTTTTGGGCCGATTTTTGTGCCGAATTTTTTATAGGATTGCTCTTTCGCAGCGTCAACGAGCAATGAGCCATAGTCGACTGGTTCTTCTTGTATTTCTGTTTCTATCGGAAGAGCAGCCGCTTCTGCAGTGCTTGTCCCAGGTGATGGTCCGATAGAAGCACGATTTGATGGATTTTGATCAAATGCTTCCCATATCTCATGTGTTGGCGTAATTAATCCAAAAGTTAAAAACGCAACCATAATGACGATACTTTTTTGAACCCATTTCTTCATTAATTAACACCTTCTCTTTATGTACAAATTGGTAATTCTATTACTTATATATACGCATAAGCCTATAAAAGGTTTCATATTTCTATAATTCATTGTACAATATTTATGTATAAAGTAAAAACTTCACATCCTGTGAAAACGTTTGTATGACCATCATCCTGTTGCCCCAAACTAATCGGGCATTTATTAACAGTATGCTGGTTAAATGTGTCGTTTTTTTAAAAGGAGGTACAGAACATGGAAATCGCAATGGGTATTGGTCTTTTAATAATGTTAGGTTACTTATCATCTTTATGCTTCACGAACTAATACAATTCCTTTTTACAAAGAAAGTCCGCGAGCTTGCGGACTTTTCTACTTTTATAGCCAATTCTTCCGCTCACAGTCCTGAACTTTTTGAGCTACTTGCGAATCTTCCCCCAGACCTCCTCTCTGATCATTAAGTTTCGACAAAATAAAAAAGACTGTAGAGTAAATTTATCTATAACATCTACAGTCTGGAACGTTCTTTTTAGTCTTGTTATAAGTATTCAAGTACCATTCTTGCTACTAAAGTACGTGGCAAAATTGTAAAAATACCACTCTCTGTTCTAACAAACTGCCTATGCTCATCATTGTATCCCATACAATCTAAAATAATTAAATCCACCCGGTAATCTTTAAGATAACGAGCTGCTTCTTTAAAGTTTCCATAATCATATGGTGAGGCAACAGCAACTGTGATATCATCCGAAACCTCTTGCCACTTTTTAAGCTTACTTCTCCTCTGTTCATCTAATGGGATAATTAAACCTATCTTCGGTTTTTCGGCCATTGCACTAACAGCTTGGGTTACGATTCGATTTGGATAAAAAACGGGCTTTCCACATGTTAAAGTCGGCAAATCATCTGTGCTTAATACGACGACCATATCAACCGCTTGTTCCAACTTCGTTAATTCATTTTGTAATAATGGTAGCAGTTTTCTTCTGCTCATGATTATCGATCTACCATCACGCAATCGCGAAGCACATATATTCTTTTCGTTTCTCGCAATAACTGATAGTAATTGTGCTTCATTTAAGGAATCCAATGCTCCTCTTTCAACAATTTCTATATCTTTATGAAATATTTCTTTAAATGTTGGTGTAATGTCTGAACGAGGTGATTGTCCGATAGTCAAAAAACCGACTTTATTCATTCATAGTCACCCCTACTTTTGGTTGATCTAATACATCTAAAATCAATAATATCTGCTTTACCGCCATATCTATTCCTCCACAATTTTTCTCTATACTTTTGGCACGACAGCTTTTAGCTAGTATCATTTCTGTAATAAAAGTAGAAATATTCAGAAAACAAAAGGTTCAGTAAGGCTATTTTGCACTTTGATCAATTGATATCTTCTAATTCAATTCATGTCACTTTACTACTTTCCATAACATCCCATATCCAGACGGCTTCGCTTTTGAACATGGTATTAACTTGTTACCAACGAATACGACAGTCGGTAGCGATTTCGTTTTCAACATTTGCACTATAGTAATATTGTAAATAACTTACAAATTTTATATAGGTATTTTTAAGTTAAAATATTAATTAACATTGTTACATAAGTTCATATATATTGAAATATTCATCTGAAAAAATAATCAAAAAGAACTATATAGAATGTAACCGTTGGGAATTCATTATATAAAAAAGAGTAGACAAAGTTCGGTCTACTATCAGATGGCTCTTCTATATGTCTTTTCGATGGTTCTTTTCGTCGCTTCAGCTTTTCTATCCGCAAATTAGACAAGGGGCAGCCTCGCTTTTGCGAAACCACCCCTTTAGTATTTAATAGGTAACATTTTTCGTAAATTGTAAAGTCTCAACCCAATCATCTGGGGAATATTATCTTGAAACGTAAATGTTTCATCACCGCGGTAAAATTCCACTGTGTGCTTTCTAACTTAAGCAACGCAAACCCAACCTTCTTTTGCGTCCTTGCAGCCCTATAGCATGCGCCAGTGTGAATAAGTATCTACAAAAACAAAAAGCAGAATTCCAGATTACGTAAATATGCCACCTAAAATAGCACGATTCATATTATATCATAGAGTTTTTAAAAAGTAAACAGTTCATTTTAAGTTACAAAGGTATAACAGTTGAACATTCAATTTGATACCCATGTTGAGAAGACCATTTTAGTAATGAATCCCAATAGTTCTCGCAGATCGCAATAATATGTTGTGGATTCGAGAGATTCCCAGACATCACCAATTCGCATAGAACCTCAAACCCTTCAGGCTTATCTGTTAACGACAATGCTTCAGGTAATACTTGTGCAGAAGTTGTGAAAACTTGTTTATTGTGTAATCCCAAAATCATTGCACCAGCAGTTGCAATTTCCATCGCCAAAATCGGTAAAAATGTATGAGGACCATTCATTTCAATATTTCTCAATTTACCGATATACTCGTACATTTCTTCTATTAACGTTCGACAGATAGCTTCTTTAAATATTGAACGAGCTACTGAGTTGGCTTTTGTTTTTAGTTCATGGAAAAAATCTTCCGGGTCATACACAGGTAGAATGTCGAAAAATTGCCCATGTGTCAATGGCCAATCTTCCTCAACTGTAATTGCCTCTTCCATAATATCTTCTGCACTTTCAAAGTTCACTTCTGCCTTCCAATCACCAGCTGTCCATTCATAGTTAAAACTCTCATCTAAAGAGTTTAAAATACATTTAATTTCTATATCTGAAAATAGTCCATCACTTTTTCGCGCTAACGAACCGTAAATTCCTATAGCTTGAACCTGTGAACCATATCTTTCTAAAACTTGGTTAGCAATTGAATAAGCAATTTCCATTTTTTCTTCTCTCGTTACTTTTTTCGGACCAATCATATTTGTCTCTCCTTGTTAATTATTTAAATGAGATTATAATTGGCCGCGGAGGACCACGAGCTTAACGAGGAATTTTGTCTGCCATCATGTGCAAAATCTCCTTTCCTAAATTAACATTCTGCTTTCTTTTTTCCAACAAATCAGAAATTTTTTCTATATCCATTTCAAACATAACCGAGTCATGTAATAGAGGTGCAAAATAATAAGTAACTTTTTCTTACCCATAGTAAAAAATAAATTATCTTCACTTATACTGTCATAAGCCGTATTAGCATCATAAGCTCTATGTATGCGAGAACCAGTAATTGGCTCTGTCATGCTGTATCCTGAACCGCTAATCAGAACAACGTTTTCATCTTGATCCCATCCACACGCAATTACACCAGATGCAGGGATTACTGTTTCATGACCCCACGGACTAGAGGGTTTCGTAAGTTCCATTGACTGTGCCTTTTTTAATAAATCAAGTTCAAATAATGTTCTTATTTTTTTCAGATCGCCACATCTTTCTCTTGCTTATTAAATTATTCTACTATATTAGTAAACGCACTAATGCAGTTGAGATTTTTAGAGGTGTCTAATACGGCAAACCTAATCTCTGTGAACAATTGTCCAAAGCCTTCATCCTCTAAAAGCTCACGCCACCATGCAGCAATTTTTTGTGGATCATTTCGAAAGACACCACAGCCATATGCTCCTAAAATTAAATGCTTGTCTCCTTTATATGCGAATAACGCTAATGCCAATCGCATTCGATCTTTCATTACACGTTCTGCTTCCTGACTATCTTCTCCCTTCGCAAAGCCTGTCCGTAGTCCACAGCAGGTAAAGTTAGCACCGAGGCTGTCACTGGCTGTTTCATCAGAGCAAAGCGCTCATCACGGAAAAAGACTACATCTGGAGAGTAAATTGCATAATTCGTATACATCATCGATCGATTCGAACGATTTGCCTTATAATAGCCCTCGTTACAAAGCTGCGTTTTATATAACCCACTGGAAGCTGCCAAACTTTCCTCCTGAGCCATAGCCCCCTTTAAAAATCCACCACCAGGATTTTTTGCACTCGCAAAGTTTAACACCCCAATTTTCTCTTTTCCTGTTTCAGCAAAGTCAATAATTGCTTTTAAAGTTGCTTCATTTCCCAAGGAATATACAGGTTGTTGTTGCAGTTTAGGAAGATTAAGATATTCTTTGACAATGTCTTTCCCCTGTTTCGGGTCAATCAACTCACTATTCTTCTCCGAAAATTTTTGTGCTTCCGCAAAATCTATTTGCTCATTGCCATATTTATAATAGCCTTGCTCCTGAATTCGCAATGTCTCCTGAGCTATTTCTTTTCGATTCATTGTTGTTCTCCTTTTTATAGAAAATTCATTTGTCTTGGAATCAATTCTATTCTTCTCTTTAAAAAGGAATAGATATCACTCTAATTAATTAATTATCCAACACTGTTTTATATTACCATATTTTGAATTTTAGATAAAAAAATAGAGGCCCGTTCACAATGAACAAACCTCTTGAAAACACAATATTTACTTCATTCAACATCCAGAACACCATAATGAAACTTCGCTGTTGTTCTTGTTAATTGTCTAAATTGATATTTGGTAAACCATTCTGAGCGGAAATGAGCCTTTAACACTACCCGTTTTCTCGCCACTCGTTTCGCCTCACTTACCCATTCATCCGTTAATGTCACATGTTCCCCAGCTAAGCGTAATGCTTCAAAATTATTGGCTTCTTCAATAATCTCTTCAAACATCGGATCCATATATACGACATCAAAAGTATTGTCCGGTAAAGTTTTTAAATAGTTAACTGCTTCAGCCTGCACCACTTCAATTTGGCGCATACATACAGTTAATGGCAACTCAGTCGTATCGTAAGATTGCATTCCTTGCTCAACAATAAAGGCCACATTAGGATTCGCTTCTAGCCCAACGACTCTCCCCGCTTCGCCAACTGTATAAGCCGCCAGCATAGCATCCGCAGCAAGCCCCAATGTACAATCAAGCACTGAATCTCCTTTTTCAAGCTGTGCCGCTTCTAAAAAAGGCTCCGCTTCCCCACGAGCTACACGCTTTAAGCGAAACGCTGCAGAATTTGGATGGAAGAAAAATGGCTCATTGGCACCAAAAGAATAATACTCAAACCGATTTTTCCCAGCAACGATCACATGCGCATGCAATTCCTGAGAAATCTTCCGAACAGAACGCTTTTTTCTTGGCTCAAACGAAGCACCTAAATGTTCACACGCAAAAGCAGCGAGCGCCAACGATAAATCGTCTGGTCTGCCCGCTGTTGTAACAATGGTTTTTACTTCTCGCATGTTTGCTCTAGAACACCTGTTAAATGTGTAACGATTTGCTCCACTGGGAACCCTTCAATTTGTTCACGTGGAATAAAGTATGCCAATTGCCCATCCTTTAAAATTGCCATTGATGGTGAACTTGGTGGCACATCCTCAAAAAAGCTACGCATTGCAGCAGTCGCTTCGGGATCCTGACCCGCAAAAACAGTCACAAGATTATCAGGCTTTACCGCCTCCACTGCCTCACGAGCAGCCGGACGCGCCAACCCAGCCGCACAACCACAAACCGAGTTAATCACTACCAACGAAGTCCCCTTCGTCTCCGCCATAAACTCATTCACCGCATCAGCCGTCGTAAGCTCCGTAAATCCAGCCCCCACTAACTCCTCACGCATCGGTTTCACTACCTGTTTCATATATTCATCGTAAGCGTTCATGCTTTTACCCTCTTTCATATGTATTCGCAATGGTTATTATAGCAAGGTTTCTCACGAATGTACAAAGACTTGCCTTTTGCCTGATTTCATGGGTTTTCGGGGGAAATGTGACTTTTTCGTGATTTTGGTGACTTTTTTGTGTAACAGAGGTTCGTGTGGTTAATGCTCGTTACACACCTAAAAAATGGGTTTTAATTTGTACTAACAATTTAGCAGGTACTAATTTAATAGGTATTAATTACAGTTGTCTGTTTTTTTATGTACTTTTATTCCTTTATTACCTAAAATGTAATATAAGAGGAGGTTGTTAAAATGAATTGGTTAAAAAAATTATTTTCTAAAAAACAACCAATTATTAATAAATCTGTTGAAAAACAAGAACCTATAGAGGAACTTAAAGTACAGGAAGAAAATGAACTTGGTCCTATAAAACTAAAAATGAATGAGCCTTCCACACTTACATTAAGGGCTGAATTTAATGAGCCAAAACGTATAAATGATAGTAAAGAATACTTAAAGTACACGAAGACAAGAAAATTCGTTGTTGATTTTACAGTACTTGATTTTGAAACTACTGGGCTTGATCCAGAGGAAAATTCTATTATTCAAATAGCAGCAGTTAAATATCGCAACTTTGAAAAGGTAGATGAATTTTTTACTTACATAAATCCGATTGAGAATATACCAGCAAAGATAACGCGTATCACTGGAATAACAAATGAAGATGTTGAGGATGCACCTTATATATTCGATAAAATGTATGAATTAGTGGAGTTTTTAGAAGGTGAAACAATTGTAGCTCACAATGCTCCTTTTGATATGAAATTTTTACTTACAAATATTAATAATATGAAAAAATTATCTTATGTAAAATATCGAGTTATTGACACGTTATCACTTTCTCGTAAATATATTGACTTTACGAAAAATCACAAATTGGCTACATTGAAAAGTTTCTTAAAATTGAATCATTTAAAATCACACGATGCACTACACGATTGCTATGTAACTGCTGAATTGTATAAATATTGTTATGAAGAAAACTTAGTTAAAAATTAGGTCACTTAAAAGAGTAGCTTTTTATTTGCAACTAAAAAATGCCCAGGCTCAAAATTAATTGAGTACCTGGTTTTTTCAATTATTTAGTTGTACCTCGAATTGCACCATAACTTAATTTACCTGCTATAATAACACGCTCAGCAATCTGTTTAGCTTCAGGCAAGGTGTTACTCCATCCACTGATATAACGCCATCCGTTTTTATCTGAATTTGTCTTTTCCACAATTATTATTATCTATGGAAGGCAAAATTTTATAAATTTTTAATGTTTTTAACTCTATAATCTTTTAGATGCTTTTTAATTAAATCAATCAATCCTGTATATAAATCAGCTAATTCTTCTGAATTTTCATCACTTACATCACTGTTAAAATTACATATTTCGATTAATTCATCTATTTCAATAACTTTATCTGCAACGTCTTGATGCACTAGATGAAATTTTTCATATAATAATGGTTCTTATTTTTTCCGAGTATTCATCTAATATAAATTCAGTAAGTAAGCCAGAATTCTCTTCAATAATATATGAAGAGCCATGCTTTTCTAATACCTTATTATAATTTTTCAAAGTTTCGCTTACTTGTTTCTCATGATCTTTATTTTTTTCATATTCTAATTGTGATGTAATAGTATTTTTTTGAGATTTACTTGTAATAAAGCCGCCAATAATTGCACCTCCTATTGTACTAAGCGGCACCATTATATTTGTAAAATTTTTATCAATAAAGTTCCAAAAATCCATATAACCAACCCTTTCAATATACCAATATCATTCATAAAAGATTATTAATTATCTACATTTTTTGGTAATAAAAATAACACTAAACTTCTGCTTGCGTTTTCTTCGATTGCTCTTTAATTGGTTTACCATCTCCATTAAGCCCTAACATTCCTAAGTTTGCTAACACAGCTTCTTTATATCGTACTGGCACTCGATTAATAGTCGCTAATCCATTCATAATTAAAATTGTATAACCTTCTATATTTCTGCACTCCTCCATAAACGTTAATTTTAATCTTGCTATAAATAACTTAATCATTGCTTGTTTCTTTCAATTACGCTACTTCTTCACGCAAAGCAAGTATTTCTTCATACAATGATAAATTGACATCTAGTATCGTTAAATTTTGTTGCTCGATGATGGATTCTAATTGCCCTACTTTTTGTATCGAAGACTCTTGCTGTTCAATTGGGTCTATAGTGAGGGCTCAGGTAAGACTGGTGATGACATCGTACGTACTTCCTAGTCCTACATCTTTGTCATGGATTAGAATCATATTATCGGCTACCGCTTATACTTTTTTATTACACGGATATATTCTGGATCACGTATTGGTTGTACAAAATTCATATACTTTTCTTCCTTTCTTTTGTTTTTAAAATCTACTTCCAGAGAAATAAAAAGAGGACAACAAGTGACAACAGCGTTTGCTACTATCAAGTGTTGTCCTCCAGTGAGCTGGTAGAACTTAATTAATCAATATTAAAATTATATCAAATTTCTATGTAAAAAAAATTAGCATACAATCACAATACATATCTAACATTAACATTAAATCTTACTTTTCCAATTAATATAATTTAGAACTTAACTCTTGGATTTTTCAGATTCCATATTTTTTATAATTATATTTAATACGTTTAATAACAATTTAGCCCTTCTTTTAGGCTTTATAAACATATTATAGAAAATCGAAATAAATGTAATAGAAATAAAAAAGTAAAGTATTATAAAAATGATATTTATAATTGTATAATCATTTATTTCAAATTTTAAATTTGAAATAGAAATATTTTTAAAAATTAACGGGAGAATAGCTAAAAATGCGGCACTTACAGTAATTTTGCTAATAGAACCTTTTAGATATTCACTAAAATTATTCTTTAATCCAGCTTGAACAAAATCCCTTAATACATAGTAGTCTGTTAAATCATTTCCCATTTTATTTACAATCACTTCCTTTACCCTCTTCATAGTATCGATTGAATCTGTTTTTTCAAATTCCTCACCAATTAAATCGAACAGAATTAGATCAGTATCAATTTCCTCACCTAACCATGTAAACATGCTATAATGCATCTTTCTATTTTTGACTTTATAGAGTCTGTTTTCTATCTCATTTTTATTAAATTTATTCCTCATCCAAACAAGTACTATTAGGGTATAGTAAAAAATTATAAAACTTGCAATCAATGTTCCTAAAAATTCATCAATCATCCCACATCCAACTACTACAAGCAAAGATAAAATAATCTTCATTATTATCATAAATATCTTTTTTATCAAAACTTTTCACCCCCTTTGGTAAGAGTATTTAGCACCACGATTCAAATACCAATATCCACAAAAAGAAGTGGACAACAGTTTCAAACAATGTTGCATGTTACTGTTTGTAGAAGATTATCGTGATTATTTTTTTATGAATGTATTATAGAATTTTATAATTTCAATCATTCTATTATATTTATTTATATTGCGGACATATTTTGTTTCTTTAATAATCGCGTAACCAGGAATGACTATAATTGACACAGATAATAAAATTTGTACCAAAATAAGAGCAATCCCCCCAAATGTTCTTTTAAATTCAAAATATCTACTACTGGAACAATTCCAACGATAAATGCAATAAATATTGCCATTACAGAAATAAGACGATTCCAACCGCCTTGATAAATTTCTCTATCTTCACGTAATAGAAACAAAATATATTCTAATTCTTCTTTGTCATACTTTTTAGATAGTCTATCAAAATAAAACTTGTATAAGTCTTTGTCTCGAATCTTTATTTTACGACCGTATAATTTTTTCCTTAAAAGTATGTTTTCATCAAAAAATTCTTTTGAAATTTTATCTATACCCTTTTCCAACAAATAATAATAATCTTTCTTATCAGGACTCAAAACTCCTCACCCTCATCCCATTTCACACGTTTTACCTGACCTTGATGTGTAACTATCTTTGTTTCTGCAAACGCAGGAAGCTCAGCTATTTTTTGCTTTTCTTTGTGACAAAATTATTACACAATTATCAGGTAATTCCATTGTATCAACCCTAAGAATCCCGTCAATAGTCACATCTAATTTTTTTCATACGCACAATAGCTTCCCCTCGTATAATAGTAGTAAGAGCTCTTTCCGATAGAATCAGTTGATCCGGACAGCTGGGGATCTGTCGGATTTCCTATAGGAGATAGTTGCCTTTTGGCTCCCTCACTCTTTTTATGTTTTACCTGTTTGACCCTGGTTCGCGCGAGGGACCAAAAGGAAACTTCTATCATTTCAATCATTCAAAATAGTATAGCTAACAGGTGCTTACCTGCTTATTTGTGTTATCCAATTTTATATCGTTTAGGCGAAGGATGGGGGAGGCTCCATTTTAGTACTTCGTCTTTTTTTTATTTCAACTTTATTTCACTCAGACTGTGCCCATGAGACAATGGAACGGACAAGGTTGACGCAGGAAATAGCTATTCCCCCTTGCGGGCACTTTTTGTGTACTGCTTAAATAACGCTTTAAAAAAGGCTACGATACGTTACCGAAAAACGATCGAATTGATGCCTGGGTTATTGCGGATCATTTACGCTTTGGACGCTTGCCATATGATATGCAAGAAACCCTTCAACACGAGGCGCTTCGCCGTTTAACACGTACACGTTTTCACATGATGCATGAAATTGCGCGTAATAAAACGTACATGTTGAATCAACTGTTTTTAAAATTTAGTGGCTTACGCCAAGATAACCCGTTCTCTAATACATTTGGTACGACAAGTTTAGCCGTCATTGAAGAGCTCGACCCTGAAATGATTGCGGAAATGCCACTAGAAGAGCTAGTAGAGTTCTTACAAGAAAAGGGCAAGAATCGTTTTGCGGAATTCGCCATATGGAAGCCCAAGTCAAGCGCTTAGATAAGAAATCGAGCGCATGATGAAAGGATTCACCCAAACATTAACATCGGTAAAAGGCATAGGCCCCGTGTACGCAGCGGGATTACTCTCTGAAATTGGTGACATTAAGCGTTTTGATGATCATCACGCTTTAGCGAAATACGCAGGACTTGTATGGTCACAATATCAATCAGGTGAGTATGAATCAGAAAACACCCATCGTGTGCGAACCGGGAATAAGTATTTACGCTACTATCTCGTTCAAGCCGCTGATGCCATACGAAAACATGACACTGAATATAAAGCCTTTTATCAAAAGAAATTTAATGAAGTTACGAAAAATCAACACAAACGTGCTCTCGTCTTAACCGCTAGAAAACTTGTACGCCTCGTGCATTCGCTACTACGCACGAATCAGCTGTACATACCAAACGAAAGGAGATAGTAAATTTACCCATTCTCTTTCTTTCAAACTTTTAAATCGACTTCCATTTACGCCCTTTTTTGCGCGAAAAATGCGAGGTTTATTTGAGTGTGCTTAAAAACAGTTTTTTAGATGCTTGGTAGCTTAAGAATTTCCAATTCCGATGTTTTTTATGGTTGACATATCACCACTGGGCTTTACATGTCGAAATTCATCTGAAGGAAAAGGTTTTTTCTGTTTTTTCTTACGTTTTGGTTTTGTCATAATCCATCCCATATTTCTCACCTCCTTCAAATGTTTAGTAGGATTTACCACTACCTTTGTCGAATAATGACAACAAAGGAGGTGATACAATGCATACCGTTCAACAATTACAAGCTGCGGATTATTTTTTAAAAATTGTCCTGGAAGAAAAAAATGATTATAAAGAGCTCAGAAATCTAAAATTCATCATCGAATTAAACAATTCTCTTTGGTACGGTGACTTTGTAAATTTCAAAGAGGATTATGTCTTTCAATATGAGCTTGATATCCAAAACCCGCGTCCAATGACTTACGAAATCGGCAACTCAACTTTCATCAGTAAAATTTGGGCTAAATATAATGCGAATCCATTTATTTCTAATCTGTTACTAAAACATAAATGCTTAGAATTACTCTATTCGGAAATTTTTGAAATTGTTAAAAAAGCCGATATCCAACCAACAGACTCTAAAATCTACCCGTACCTACTGAATGCCAAATCATTAGACGGTAAATTGGAGCTACCATTTATCAACATTGGTGATGAAAAAGTAAAAGTCATTTCACTTATTGAAGTACCTAAACTAAAGATTACTACAACCTCATTCGCTCTGAACGATAATCTAGATCTAAGCGAATGAATCCTAGCATGGCGTATGCATCTGTGTACGTTATGTCCGATTCCTTGAAAAGGTCAATGACCTTATCAGAAATTTGCTGTACTTCCTCCAACTCACGCACACGCCATTCACCGCTAATAAGCATTTTCCAAATTTGCAACATTCGGCAGAAACTTTTTTTATAAATACTCCTTAACTGTTTGCTCCCTAATCCTAACACCTCCCAAAATTGCTGTTTCAGTAATTATTTTGACAAAAAAATTTTCAGTACTACATTTTAATACTTTGGCTAACAAAGGAAGTTGCTCCGCTTTAAATGAATATGTTCCATTTTCATATTTCATATAAGTAAATGCATTCTTCATTTCCATAGCTTCCGCAGCTTCTTGGAGTGTCATTTCTAGTTCTTGTCTTCGTTGCTTAACATACTCCAAATTAAAGACTTTCAATATAATTCACCTCACTCAAAATTTCTATTTCAGAAATTTCTTTATTTCCAAAATGGAAACCTGATATATTTAACTTATGAACTCACTGAAAGCGGTGAAAACATGGAAAAAAATAATCTCATTGCGAGAAAGACGAGGATGGACTCAAAGAGAATTAGCAATTCGCGTTAATTTAAATGTTAGTGTTATGAATCGAATTGAATCTAATGAGAGACCCGTTAAAGATAGTGAGCTACTTAATTTAGCAAATGTATTAGAAGTAAGCACCGACTACATTCTAGGACGCACAGACACCCCTGCACTCACAGCACAAGAAAAAGACGAAGAAGCCGTACGTAAACTTCGCAACATCTGGGAAATCATAAAAAACGAAAAAAAATAGGACATGCTGTAATGGCATGTCCTATTTTTATATTAATATTTATTAAATTATTAATTTTAATTGTCCTCGATCTTAAATAACTTTTGTTCTTGTGACAATTTCAAAACTATAAAGTTATCCGTATTTAGTTCTGAAGGAACCTTATCACTTAAAATTGAAATAATGACTTGAATGTTTTTATCTTTAATAAAATTATTAAGATTAATTAGCTGATTGCCATGCATTAACTCTTTTTTATCATTTAAAATAAAATGTAAAGCAGGTATATTTTCAGAATCTGCGAATTGAATATACGCTAAGTCAAAACATAATATTTCCCCTTGTTTCTTTCCTGAACTTGTATTGGCGTTAAAAGAATAAAAAACATATACGTCTCGCTTAGATTTTTGATGTTCTTTTATCTCATAAGTAATAGCATAAGTTTCACCATAGAGTTCATTAGCCACTTCAGCGAAAAATTTGTTAAATTTTTTCAATTGAGTTTTTATTTTTTCTTGGTATTCTTCACCAAATTGTTTTACATCAACAATTTTAAGTTCATTTTCCAATTCTTCTATGACTTCATCAACAAGAGTTATTTGACTTATCAATTTTTCTATCTCGCCCTTTTTTTGGTATGCATTGTTCGATTGTTTTATCAATTCTTCTATATCTTTAAAAGTATCGCCCTTTGTAACCTTAGTGGCTAACTCTTTTTCTACCTTCAATTCAGATTCCAAAGTACTTTCTAATGTTTGTATTTGCGAATCTATTTCTGGAATTTCATCACTAATAAATCTTATTTTTTCTACAATCATTTTATTGTGATATTCTACTAATTCTTCAAAAGTTTTTTGAATATTATCCATATTTTGAGATGCTTGTTGATAAATATGCTTCAACTGCATTAAATCAATACTTGCACTTTGTTTTTGTAGCTCATCCGTAGCTTCTACAATTATATTTTTCCTTAGAGATAATCTAGATATTTCTGAGCTGATTTGAGTTACTCTATATTTTACTTCATTTAAAAGTTTTAAATCTTCTTCATAATTTTCATTTATATTTAATAGTTTTATTTTTTTTTCATACTTATTAACTTCATCCACTATTAATGATAACTTCAACTCTAAAGCCGTCTTATCCAAAGGTTTTTCAAGTCTTGATTTATATTGTTTTTCTGTCGCAATCTTACTTATAATTGGTGCTCTACTTGTTTGGTCAACCCCAAATAAATACAAGTACAGCGCCTCATATTCTGGTAAAGAGTTAAATGAAGAAAGTACCTTTAAAGTATTACTTATTCTCTGATCAGAGTAACGTATACTATGAGCTATTATTTCTCTAAGCGTAGGCTTTTTCTCTCCCCTTTTTCCAATAATTAGATTTTCTAGTTTATCTATAAAATCTTGTCCTGAATTTCCTATATAATTTTCGCCATTAATTTTCATTATTTTTTTATTTCTTTGCAAGAAATTCCTTTGGATAACTAGTTCTTGACTATCTTCATCTTCTAGATCTTCCTTCAAAATAAGCGTTATTAATACTTCATTCATTTGTAAAAAATTTTTTACATACTCGATTTCTTTATTATTTTCACTATCTATATATATATCTCTTGCATCATTACCCAAGCAAAAATCTATTAATTTTAACACAGTAGTTTTACCAACATTATTCCCTGTAGCAGTAGTTTTAGTTTCGCTAGAAAAATTAATCGGTGTTTCATCTAAAATCAAATTTAACCCTTTATGAAAATTAATATCTCTTATTGTTTTATATCGGTCTTCTATTTTTAATTTTTTTATGAACATAAATGAACACAACCCTCGTTATCAATTTTAGCTAAATTTGCAATATACAACCAATCTAAACAAAGAACAAATACAGGAAATGTCATTTCTTTATCTTTTTTCACATTATTATACAACTGAATCATATCTAAACCTTGATCATGATTTTGCAAATTCTTTAATACAATAGCACCATTAAAATAAATACTATCTAAAGGATTGAGATTTTTAGGTAGTAACATATGTATATCCCTCCGGATTTTCAAAAATTTCACAGCGGATAAAAGCATCTACTACAATAATAGACACACAGAGATCTAATTCTTCATCCGGCATTTCTATATAGTTTTCGCTACTTAAAATTTGAGTTTTAACTCTACTAATTACTCCTAAAAAAATATCACTACTTTTATATTTCGAATCAGGAGCATCAACATTTTTTATTAATTCTTTATCATAAAAGTCGCCAAGTTTTTGGAAAACTGACATACTTTTATTGACCCCGAGAAGGTCAAATTCTCGATATATTGTTTCAAGCTTAGAATAGTATACCTTATATTTATTTATCCTTCTTTTCATAAGTTCTAGATCATTATGATTTATTTTTTTATTTATATTAAATTCATGTAAATTTTGAGGTTGATTAGGAATGCTCCAATCCCTCTCAGTTAAAATATTTATTAGCATAGTTAAATTTGAAATTATTTTTAATGAATCATATACCGTCCTTAGCTCTAAATCCACGAACTCCTTTATTTCTACTAACCTTTCAATTTCCAAATCCATTAATTTCCTTGCAATAAAATCTCGATCTAGAAAATCCTCTTTGGGATTAAATTTTATATTATTAGGGTTATCAAATTTATTATTTTTCAAACTCGAAGAAGGCTTTTTTATAAATAGAAAACGGAGTTTAAAATCACGCTCTTTATATTCTTTTAATATAGATTTTTCTAAAGTTGAATTTACTTTTTCTTTCGTACAAGAGGAAGTCACCTGAATAATTACTTTATTTTCTTCATCGATTAAATCAATAGCTTCAATATTCTGTGACAAATTATTCGCATTTATCAAATTTAAATTTAATAACTTATTCAGAAAGTCTCGGAAAAAAGGTTCTGCATGAATATTAAAATGTAAAAGATTCAATGTTCCATTTGTTTCGATTTTCAGAAAAAGTACTGTAATCCTTTCCATAATATCATCAAAGTGTTTGCTTCTATTCACAATAATAACTCCCTTATATACATAAATTTCTCTATATTATATCTTATTGGAAGTGTTATTACTATATACCTATTTAATATAAGTTAATTATATCACAGAATTGTATAAGAACACCAGTTCTAATTCGTTGAATATTGGAGATGTTCTCTTATGAATTATAAAACACTCACAGAAAATTTTATTAAAGAGTTATACACTAGAATCAGTGTTATAACACCTCAGCAGCTCGATTTTCAAATGATTGCAATGCAGCTTGGAATACAAGTATTTTACTGGCCGGATAAAAACCAAGCCCTCTTTTTGAAAAATCAGGCATACATATTTATAAATGAAGAACTGACAAATCAGCAACAATGGCAAGATTTTTGCCATGAGTTAGCGCATGTACTTTTACATAGTGGACATCAAGGGCGTACGTTTCCCCTATTCCGTGAGTATCAAGAGAATAAGGCAAACAACTTCATGTATCATGCCTGTGTTCCCTCCTTCATGTTAGAAGAACTGGAACAATTAGATGCGAGCAGCCTCACTGTCCAACATGTGCAACAACTATTTAATGTCGAATACGATTTTGCTGTAAAACGATTGGAACAATACATAAGCAACAAGCAATTATTCTGAATTGGAATAGCCTATGGGATGCAGCTGTTTTATATTCATGAAAAGATAGACATGCACATAAATAGGCATTCAAAACTGATGAAATGAAGGTGAAGAATTTGAGCTTAGGTGAGTTATTGAAGGAGCTTCGTGGTGACGAGGGCTTACGTAATGCAGCGAAACGTATGGAAATCACGTATTCTTACTTGGCCATGTTAGAAAAAGGCACTGATCGGCGCACAGGTAAACCGTTAAAGCCAACACCTGAAACGCTACAGCAAATCGCCAGTGCTTATAAATATGATTACATGAAGCTGATTGAGGCTGCGGGCTATTTGCTTGATCCGGCTTACAACCCTGCATTAAAAGAGCCGTTTGCACATAACTCCTCTTTACAGCAATGGTATAAGTCTTTACCTGACCGTAACGAAAAGGACGTTGAGAAACTAAAAACGATTTGGGAAGTAATTCATGAAAGTGGTGACAACTAATGCATTTCGTACAGATCAATAAGACGACATGGCGTTGTACCGGTGAAGGACCACGTAATCCAGCCACTGGCAAACGACGCCAAATTACTCGTCGTGGGAAAAGTAAAGGCGATGCAAGGGAAAAAGTTGAGAGAGCCATCGCTGAGCTAAAAAAAGCATATACCTTTGATACGAAGGTGACATTCGAAGAGTTTAGCCAAGATTGGCTGAAGCTCTATCGCATGAAGGGCAACAAGGAAACGACCAACGAGCATCGTGCCTACTGCATTTCTCTACTGAATCGCTACTTAGCGAAAAAGAAAATGACCGCCATCACGACCATTGAAATACAAGGCACCCTCAATCACCTATTTGAAAATGGCACAGCCTATTACACGCTGCGGGGCACACACAATGCGGCGAAGATGATGTTTGCCTATGCGAAGGAAATTGGCTTAATTGAGATGAACCCTGTTGAAGTTTCATTTGTACCGAAAAAAAAGCTGACGTTAGAGGATGTTAGTAATGAGGAAACAGCAAAGCTCTATTTAGAAACCAACGAATTGAAGGAATTCTTAAGTTACGTGGACAAGCACCGCAACATTATGTACCGCACCCTCATTTACACTATCGCCTTCACAGGCATACGTCCAGGTGAAGCGATTGCCCTGAAATTTTGGGACATCGATTTAGACAAAAAAATCATTAACATTAACAAAACGGTCTATGCGAAAAAAAGCATTCGTGGCGACTTCGAGCTCACACACCAAAAACCTTTGGCAGCGTCCGCTCCGTGGATATTGACGATATTGTGGTGGAGAAATTGAAGCAGCTCTACCAATGGCCTGAGGATCGTGAATGGATCAAATCCGACTTTGTATTCGGTGATAAGGAAGGCATCCCCCCTACCGTCAAGATGCTCAACCAAACCGTCCGACGACTCGTCGCCCTTACCGACATCAACAAACAATTCCGCACCTACATCCTCCGCCACACACATATAAGTTTGTTGGCCGAGGCTGGTGTCGATTTGAATTTTATCATGAATCGAGTTGGCCATAAAAACTCTGAGACAACTACGAAAATTTATTTACATGTTACTTCTGGAATGAGAGCAGTTGCTACCGAAAAAATGCATGCTAAGTTTACGGAGTTGTTATGGGGATAAAGTTAGAAAGGAGATACCATAAATCATTTAATTGTAACCCCTATACAACCTTTAATAAATTATCAAAAATATGGTAAAGCCCACGAATCTGAAACCCCATCAGCTTGCATTGTAGTTTTTATAGAATATTTATTTATTGGTATAATTTTCTGTGAGTAATTTGCGTAAGCTTTACTCCTAAAATCAATTGATTCTTTTAAATCTATTTGAGGAATTTCTTTTTGATATTCATCTGGAAAATAGTTATTAGGAATTGTTGAACACATGTTACTCAATTTTAAAAGACTATCATTATCTGAACCATTCTCTCTATTCAATTTAATAATTTTCCCATAGTGAGATGAGATTAACTTATTAATATATTTTACAACAATAGAGTTGACAATGATAAAATCAATAAATCTTATTTTTATATCACGATTATATGAAATCGCAGTATATTTTTCTCCAAATAGGGGATGTATATTGATATCAGGTACAATAGTACCCTCTGAATTAACACCTTCTACATAGAACCCTTTAATTGTTCCCCTTATTGTCTTAGCTTCGATATGACAATACCTAGCCTGATCATGTTTAACTCTATTTATGATTGATGCCACTGGTTCTCTAAAAGGTGCTATTTCAGACTTAAAATTTAAAATTATTTTTTTTGTGGATGTATCAATATTCATTAACCATTTATCATTAAAAATTATATTTTTCTTCACTTTTTCTTTTGGAAAAAAGCATTTCATTATTGAATAAACATCGTCATAAAATGCCATTAGGGAATCCAACAACTCAATATGTTTTTCCGACAGTTTCTCTATATTAACTTTGGCATCATTTAGAGATTCTAAAAGTGTATCAAAGGCATTATAGACCCTTAAAGTAGAAACATTATAAATTCCCAGAGGTAACCTCTTATTATGTTCTTTATTAAATAGAATATCCTCCGGAATATTTTTTAATATATAATACAAATCCGGATTAAAGTTACCCTTTGAATCTTTTTCAATATTAATATTCACAAAACTACCCCTTCCTAAAAAAAGAATAATTGTTTATTTTTGGTGACTTTTTTTAAAACCATCCCCTCAATTACTCTATACAATCATTAATATATCAAGGTTTCCACAAAAAATGAACGCTTATATTCATCGTAAGCATTCAAGCAAGGTTTTTCGTTGTATAATGATTCGATTTCACCGTTATTCACTTGCTTTCGAAATTTTGGTAAATATCTTTAAAAAATTGAAACCTTTTCCGACAACAATTAACACAGTATCTACTAAAAATAATGAAACTAATGTTTACCAAGTTTACATCGAAACCGTCGGTCCTACGATGGAAGAAATCAATAGTTTCGGTGTTCAATGGGATGAAATGCGACGGCAATCTAAAATTATAAAAATAAATAAATGTCGCATCCGGGTCTGTTTTCGAATAACTATTTCATTCGTCAAAGATTTCGAAGTCTCTTTGATATTTTAGTTTGCGTTCAATATAGTCGATTAATTTTTTGCGAGCTTGCTTTGGGAATTTCCGTTCAATCTTAAAGCCTTTCGCTCTGCTACATCCGATGAGTCCTCAATTTTCCGATCATAATTAGAAATCAATTCATCTACTTTTCCGACCATTTGAGCGAGGTCTTCCAATGCTAATTCCTTTTCATTTTCCCGTTCAATTTCTGGCAAGATTTCTTTTTCAGGCAGCTCATCGAAGAGCTGGTTTGACTTTTCAATTAGTCCGTTATGATATTTCTCAATCGACTTTTTCCACACGAATGTAAATTTGTTCGCATTCGCTACAATCTTTGTTCCATCAATAAAAATAGCTTCCTGTTCAATTAATTCTTCCTGTACCAGCTGGCAGCGGAATTGAACGAAGCAGTGACGAATCAACTCTTTCACCTCTGGTTGGACACGGAATCGGTTGATTGTGCGGTAGGTTGGTTCATACCCTTGGGCTAGCCACATCCGAAGACTATCTTTTAAAAGTACTTCAATTTTGCGCCCTGAGAAGACAGATTGCGTGTAGGCACATAAGATATTTTTAAGCATCATGCGTGGATGGTAGGCAGGACAGCCCTCATTTCGAAGGAATGATTCAAACGCTTCGGGCGGGATACTTTCGACTAGATGGTGGACATGGAAGACAATATCATTTTTTTGTAACTTCACTTCTAAATCTAAAGGCAAAACTAATTGATTCATGTTATAATCTTTAAACATAAGGATTCTTCTTTCTGTATAATTTTGTTGTGGTGACTTAATTTTATCAGAAGTGGTCCTTATTTTTTTATGAAAAAAATTAAAGCTGGTGTTATTTTACTGATCGTAAAATTTCACTGGCTTTTTAGTTTAGAGATGGGTTTTGTCCCAGCCTCTTGAAAGATTAGTTGTAAAAATTAATTATTATAAGGAATTCGTCAGGACTCATACAAACTATTTGGTGAACCTCAATTTCTTTTACATTATTATTATTAAGTTTACAATTTATAAAAGCTTCTTCAACAAGAGTTTTAAGTGATTTACCATTACCTAAACTAACTTCTTCTAAATACTGTCCTTTTTTCATTATCATCACCTCCAATCCAATAATAAACCAGTAGGTGAAATATATGTAATAACTTTTTGCTCTCAAAAATAAGTACCGTTGCCTTAGCAGCTAAAGGAGAGGTAACTGCTCGATACTCACTTTTCATGGCAAAAGAAAAACATCCCGAGGGATGTAAATTTTTTACTATATTGATTTTAAGATTTTCTATACTCATTTTGATTAATACTGCTAATAATAGATTTATACTGTTCACTATAAAACTTCAATATGTCATCATATGCATCAAATTCTTCAATTAGGTTTTCTATTTCATCAGAATGATTTATACATTCTTTGATATCATTACATGCATTGATATTAGAAGAAATTTGAATATATTTTTCTACCAATTCAATACTTCTTTTGATAAATATTTTTAATGCTAAGTCATCATGAAATGTATTCTTATGTAAAAGTACTCTATTTAGTTGATCAGAAAAAACCTTTCTTTTATTGTTAAATTTATACAGATTTTCTCTAACACTATCTGATTTTGTATGTGTCTCTATAAATCTTTCTTTCGAAACAGCATATTCCACCAATATATTATGTAAGTCTACCCATTTTCTATTCAAATCCAAAATAGATTCAATAACTTCTTCGGTTTTCTTCATCTCTATTTCCAAATACATTAAATCTCTTTTTCTTTTATCCTCATTTATCATACTTTTTTTAGCAACCTCAGTTTCATGATTAATTATGAAATATGTAGTTGCAATTACTCCCAATGTCCCAATAGTTCCTCCTAAGTAACTCCCCCAGAATCCTAACCAACCGTCTACATTGCCTTTCGAATACGAAAACCAAGGTAAATACATAAAGATTGAAATCAATATAGGAATAGAAAAGATTGTTAAAAAAATCATTATAGGATACTTTTTAAAAAATTTAATTATTATCATAAGTCACCTCATCTTAATCATAAGGTGAATAATAATATTTTGGAACAATTTTCTACAAATTTTACTTTCAAAACCACACCAAACTCGGCCTTTTCACCTCGTAAGATTTTGGCTGTTTGATGTGGTTTTCAAAGCATAAACAAAGCCCCCCATTCTATGATGAAGGCTTTGTTACTGTGGTAAATCTTCTTTTGTCGAGTTAGCTCATTTCTCACACACGTTGAGCCGGACATGTTTTGTAAGGAAGAAAAGTGTTTTAGTTTTATAGTGCATTTCCGTGGACTTAATGCTTGTAGTAAGTTGACTGAATTATGAAAAATGGACAAAGTTCACATAAAAACGACTCCTTCCTTCAGCAATTTTTAGCCATTTATATTTTCTCTTAAAAAATATGGGGCGTAGGTCGTTCATCGGTCAGTCGGTCTGTCCTGGTAATTTATTTTTTTATAAATACCAAGTGCGGAAAACCTTACCGCGCCGTCCTACTTCCGATTTTATAATATTATTTTTATCTTACCTAATATTGAAAGTTTCGCGATTTCAGAAAGTTTGGTAACTTTGGACAATGAAATAGGTTTATTCTTTGTTATTTTTAATAAGCATCTTATATTCTTGGTTCGCATTTTCTGCCCTTTCATAATGTTCATCGTCTCTTAAACTATATACTGAGTGGAAAAATGCTACATAACTATTAATCTTAAAATTATTGAGTAATGGTATTGTTCTTATTAGGACAGGAAATGGTTCATAAAACTTATCAGTGCAACGGTGTTTTAAAATACCTACTTCCTCTAATAAATTCAAATAAAATTCTAGGCATTCCTTTACTTCTCTTTGGTACTGATTTTCAATGTTAAAAATATTAGTTTTAGTCATTTTAAAATAAAGATTGTTTATGGTTAGACTTTTATTTTGATAATGTGACAAAATTTGATCTATTATCCATAATTGCCATAAAGTAAATGGAGTATTAATTTTTTTGCTATTAGGTAATTTCACTTTACATATACCAGGAAAATTAACTGTTGTTATATTGTGTTTACGAATTAGAACTTCAAAAGACCGTTTTTCTATATCAGTCATACGATACATTTCATTTTGTAAAGAAAAAGTATTAAGATATTTTTTATACAGTAAACATTCATCACCAGATTTTACAACTGTTTGAATATTATTAATATATATGTTTCTATTTTTTTGTTGTTCTTCTAGTTCTTTTCTTTTTCTTTCTCTTTCCTTTTGTTTGGCTGCCCTTAAGTTTCGTTTTTCAGCATTGCTTATATCCCTTAATGCTAATAGTTCTTTTGCCCAATTACTCCTATTCAACTTTCTTAATTTTTGATTACGATGATATTTTTCACAGTTGATTTTATAAGGTGCAATAGAAAAATCCATATAACAAAAGTCAAGCATTTCACTGACTGATTTTTGTTCAATATCAAATTCAAACTCTGTTCTATCAGATGTTTTACCTTCAATTATCCTTTGCCCTACCCAACGTAATTCTTTAGTGTTGTAGTCCAATAATAAAATTTCTTGATGTTCTTTATGTAAAATTTCCAAAATAGCATTTCTAGGTATAATCATTGTTTTTGAATAACTAGTATAAAAATTTTCTCCAAATATCCATATGTCTTGAATTCCACAATCTTTATATTTTTTGTGCCTATCTAAAAAAGTAATCACAGGTATAACAGAGCATTGTAATTCAAACACTATTTTATCACCATTGGGTAACATCAAAAAAACGTCCGCAATTTGATTTGTTTCTGCAATTCTATACTCTAATTCTACTTGGTAATTTGGATATTTTTGTTTTAACCAATTATATACATGAAGTTTATTAGTTACATGCTCATAAGTTTCACCAGTACCGTGAGTACATGAACTTCCTGGTTTATGACGAAAATGAGCTCTTTGGCGACCCTTCACTCCAAGGGTTTCCTTTCCTGCGTGGTATACTGGATGATTACATACTGGGCATATCAACTTATTCTCAGAAGTAATTTTTTTAGCAAAAAGGTAGTTAATTTCATTTGCATAATATCTTTGTTTATCATGGTCTTGAGCTACTAACATAAAATACATAACCTCCTAACTGAAAAAACGTGTAATCCTTACTAGATTACACGTTACGAGAGAATATCAAAAGTACTTATGGTATATTTTTTCATTTTCATCAAAAATGATTATTAATTCAAATCATTTGCTTCAGAATATTTTCTTTAATGTTTTGAATTTGTGTATGAGTTAACCTCATTTTCTTTCCAATCCATCGCATAGAATGACCAACTAACATCCAGTTAAGCACTTGCATTTCTCTCTCTCCAGTAACTCGATCTAATAGCATTTGAACCTCCAATAGCTTCCTCTCATACTCTGCTACACGCTTAATGTTTTTAGAACGTCTAATAACCTCTTGCATAATTGGATCGCCTACACTACCTACTGCTTTGGATAATGCAGCTTCTGTTTTTGCCCCAACGACCATTTCAGCACACATTTCCTTAATGGCGTTAACCATCCAGTGGTAGTCTGTAATTATTGCATCTAATGCATTAAGTGTAAAATTTAATGTTCTTTCTTTTAACATGGGTTTGTCCTCCTAGGTTGCGGTATAATTACTTATCTGACTAGCCTAAATAGAAGGGTATAAACCAATTCGGAGCTGTAGCGTGTGATGATGCTGCGGCTTTTTTGAATTAACTATTTAAAACGTCGTAGTTGTGGAAATTTCGTTCCAATTCGGTACTCGTAATATTTTCTAACTGCATTTTGATAATTCCCCCTTTGTTCATTCATTTCATTTTGAATCCTTAACAAAAGGTCATAAGTTAATTGATCGTCTTTAACAACGTCATCTAAATCCACTTTCAAATCTCGTTCAACTTTGCTAGCTTTTGCAATCCTAGATTTAACTGCTTTGGTTTTGCTAGTAATTGAAGATTGTTGAGACAAAAATTTTTCAAATCCTGTAATATTCATACAAACACCTCCTTTTATAAAATTATCATAAAAGAGTGCAGCTGTATCATAGTATTCAATTATCATAGATTAGCTAACAACCAAATGCAATATTCGAAATATTCAGGTAATAAACTGTAGTTGTCCTGTTTTATCAGCAATATTCGAAGGTATTTAAATGAACTCTTTTGCACTTATCGCCTTTTTTTTGATTGTTTATCATTCGCCATTGCTGTCTCAGCTGATGCTAAGATTAAAAAGTTAGAAAAACGTATCGAAGAACTTGAAAGAAATAAGTAATTACTTGAATACATAATGGGATTATAGAGCGATTTAATCGCTCTATTTTTGTTTAGTTCACATATTTTCCAGTTGTAGCTTTGTAAAAAAGAAGGATTGTTCTTCTATGATAAAGCCTAGAGATGATTCCCCATTGGATATTTATGTTAAAATGGATTTGAAGATTGTGAAGAAATCTACAGCAGTTTAGCTAAACAAGATATATAAAAAGATAGAAAATTAAAGGAGCGTGGTTCAAATTATAACTTCATTATCCGCTGTTCTTATAATTTTTTTATAATGGCTTTCGTTCTTACTTTTAAACGTTCTTGGTCACTTACTTTTGTGATATGGGGCATGTACTTAGCGATATTTTTTACGCCTATATTCACAGTTGCTGGTTCATTCATTTATGCAGACATAAAAAAAGACGGATTTGAAGTAATAGGATTTCTGACTTTATTCGTGCCACTTGAAATAATTGCAATCCTTATATTTATTGTTGGCTGTATAGTAAGTAAAAAAAGAAATAAAATGAAAATCCATCTAATGTTCCATTATAAATTGAATTACTTAATTAAACGGTCGATTTAATTGAATAAGGCTCATTTAATTGATCAAACTTCATTTTAATCAATCTTTTTTTAAATGGTGTTTTTACATTTTTTACCATCACCGCTACACATTTTCTTTCTAATACGCTGTGTGATTAATCTTCTTGCACTATCGCCATTACTTTTTCGGTTCCAACCTTGTTTAGATTGAAATAAGCAGCATTAACTTTTTTGTTATCACAATGATTGGATAGAAACTCGATTAAAGCCTGCTCAAATGCCTTATCATCTGTTCTAATAACAAAGGTGTTTTCTAATTTAACTTGCATCTCTTTCAACCTCCTGTACAAAATCTTTCAAAGAGCGGATACAAATAATATATTTCACCTTTATTCAGGTGCTGTATGCAACGTACTTACATCAATTACACCTCCACATGAAAACTCAGGATCAAAAATTGTCATTTTCATCTTTAAAAATTCTGCATCATCCGCTTCATGCTTCGATCTTTTCTTACATTGATGCCCCATACCATTGTCAATTGATATTTTTTCTTTAGCTAATACCCTTTTGAGGTTGTTTTAGTCGTTAATTGCCTTTAAATAGTTTTCAATCATTTGTAGATAAATCTTACTCAATTTGAGATTTCCTAACACTGAGAAATCTCGCCGTAATGATTGTATTGCCAAATCCAATATAACAAATTTGTGTATAAGGCTTCGTTGTTCCGATTTAATCACCCTACTCACTCTCCAATCAAGAACACTCGATACACAAACGTGTATTTGCGTTTTAACAAGTAAAATAAAAGAATATTTTTTCTTTAAAGTTAGCAATGAATTATTCATTTTTTGCTTGTAACATGTGCATTAAATTTTAAATTAAGCGAAATAGGAATATAATGGATTTCAGAAAAGAATAAAATAATGGAGGAAAGATAAGTGGAATTAAATGGCTTAGATATACTATATACGATAGAGAGTGAAGTTGTAAAAGTTCGTAAGAAAAGTTTAAAGCCAAAAGTAATCTATATATCGAAAGAATGGTATGAAACATTAATAATGGAATACTCTGAATCGATCCGAAATTATAATATTAATATACCTATAGATTATCAAGGAATTCCGGTAAAAAGAAATTATAAATGCATTACAAAAAATATTGAAATCGATTATTAAAAATGATATTTGATTTCAAAATTAAAAAGAGTGTGTTGTACAATTTAGCAGTTACTAATTTAATAGGTATTAATTACAGTTTTCTATTTGTCTATGTACTTTTTCCTCCAAATTTCCTAGAATGGTAATATAAAGGGAGGATTTTTAATGAAGAAAAAACTAATTTTTAGTGCAGCATTAGTATTAAGCTTAGGATTAACTGGATGCGGAAACGATTCATCAAAGGACGATAAGCCAAAAGAGAATGGTGCTAAAACTGAAGAACATCAAAAAGTACTAGCTAAAACAACAGATGATGTAATTAAACATTTTAAAGATGATGGTTTAGAACTAGGAGAAGCTTCAGACTTACCAAAAGATGAATTTGGTAATATCCGAAAAGAAGGTAAAAGAATTTTTATCCCTTCTCTCGGTGATAATTCAGGTGGTCGAATATTTTTATTCGATAATGAAGAAAATCTAAAAAAAGCAAAGAGTTATTATGATGAATTAGGAAATTCAAGTCCTATGTTTTATTCTCACACTCATCAAAGTGGAAAATTTTTATTACAAATGAATGGTGATATGGAAGATAATGAATTTGCTAAGTATGCATCTTCCCTAGAAAAAGCTGTAACAGGTTCGACTGACATTAAAATAGAAGAAAGCAAATCCAATAAAGTAGATAATTTAACAGAAGCGAATGTTGGTGATGTAGTGAAAGATGATTTTGCAGGTACATATACAATCACGGATTTATATGAAGCACCAACTGAAAAATACAAAAGTGCTGATGTTGAATTTTCAATTGATGGTATGAAAACAGCTAAACTTGTTGCGCGTGATCCAAAAATGATTGAAACAGAAGCTGAAACAAATGTACTTATCCTATCTATAACGGGAGAAAATTTATCTGATGACACTTTAAGTTTTTATCCAAATTCAGCGAAAATGACCACTGATACAAAACGTCAAATCAATTCTATTGTTGAAATTTCTCATTTTGAGTCCGAATTTATTGGCAAAGTAATACAAAAAGGTGAAGTTATATTTGATTTAGGAAAAGAAGGTTTAGAAGGTGTTAAAGAATTAAAATTTGTTTTTGATAGTGCTTCAAAAGATAACAGATTTATTGGCGAAAAAGTAACAGTAGTTGTGCCAGTAAATAAAAAATAGTCACTCAATTCTATTTCACCCCAAAAGTTAGACTAAAAATCTATCTTTTGGGGTGACATACAGTTAGATGTGACTCATAATATTATTTTCTATGTAATTTAATCCTTTCGATTCAACCTTGGCGTTATACAAGGAAACCGATATTAATTTATTCTCTAGACATTCACGATAAATGCTCGCACCAGAAATGAACCCTTTTTCTTGGATCATTTCAACTATTTCTCCGAATGTTTGTTTTTCTATTTCAAAATCATAAAATTTAGGCTCTTCCTGATTAATTAATCCTTCTAGAATATCTAATATTAATTTTTCCTTATCCAAACAATGCTACCTCCAATCTATTTAATAATATAGATTAAAAGGTAACATTTGTCACATAATGACTCCATAATAAAAAGCCTTACCGTGCAATCCCCTTAACTTTTCCCTGTTTTGAAATACTTCTTGTTCTTCATACTTATATAAGAACTCTGAATTTTGTTTTTTATGAAAGAGGAAAAGGTAATATATATAAATTATGTTTATTCCTCTAAAAAGTAGGGAAAAGAAAAAATATAGAGTCAGATTCTATATTTTTGGGAGGGATTTATAATGGCAAAACGAAGAACAGGTGTTGTAATTGCAGGGTTAGCTTTAACAGCATTTTATTTAAGTAAAGAAGAAAACCGTGATAAAGCCTTAAGTATGCTCAATAGCGCAAAAGCTAAATTAGGATCCTATTTAAATACTACGGAGATAGACAAAAACATATCAGAGCGGATAACTGCTCAAGCAGCGACACGAGCAGGAACATCTCCAACAAAGATAGCTTCAAACGAAATGGTTGCTGAAGGTGGAGGACATACAGGTATCCATTTTTTCAATGAAGAAATTCAGGGTAAAGAACAATAATAACAAAAAGCTTTCTCCGTTCGCGTAGGTATACTTTGCTCATTTTTCAACTGCTCAATTCATACCGGATAATCCTTATTCTTATCAACTGTTATGCCACTAGGCTTAGAAACATAAATCGACCGCAAAGCATTCTTAAAGAAACGCTTTGCGGCTTTTTTTATCTCTTTAAGGTTTCTGCACTAGAACCTCTTTTGCTAGATCCCCTTCTTTCCCGATCTCCCCCTCTTTTTCTAATACATCTCCTTTTGTATCGTTTTCAAAAGTATCATACATTTTCTCTTTAATGAATAGTGCAGGAATTAACCCCATGATTGCATAAGAAATACCTAACACAGCTAGTCCAAATCCAATTGATTGTGAAGTAGCGATAATTCCAATAAGGATAGGAGCTATCGCTGCACCTATTCTTCCCGTATTATAAGCTGCACCTACAGCGGTTCCTCTAATATGAGTCGGGAAGCTTTCACTTAAATAAGTAGCATTTACACCATACGGCGCTCCGTATACGAAACCTAGAATAGTCATTAAAATAATGATGTTTCCTGGTGATTGATAAAAATATATGACTGGTAGCATGACTGCTGTAGATAATCCTGCAATGACGAAAACCCCACGACGACCAATTACATTGGCAACCCAACCAGCAAGTGCTTTACCAAGAATCGATGCTGTATATGTTCCAATTAAGTATCCTGTCATTTCTTTGAAATTAAAGCCTAATTCTTTCACTATATACGTCGGTAACCAAGTACCTATCCCGTAATAACCGAATTGCAATAGAGAAGAAGTTAATATCCATAATAGAAAGATTGTAAAAACTTTCTTATCTCTAAACAACGCAAGCCATTCATTTGATTTCTTAACTTTCGATGTCTTAGCTTGTTTTTTAGCCAATTTCCAGCCAGTAGGTTCGGGTACTTTTACTCGAATATAGATCGCCACAACAACCGGGAAGATTGAAATTAAGAATAATGGTCTCCAACCATATTCAGGTAGAATCGCGCCCGCTAATAAAACCGCGACTAAATATCCTAATGAATAGGAAGAACCTAATACGCCCATAATCGTTGCTCTATTTTTAACTTTTACATATTCAGCCATTAACATTGTGGCCAATGAATATTCAGCCCCCATACCAATTGCTGATATGAAACGAACAATAATAAATTGTTCATATGTCTGTACAAAAGCTAAGAGAGCGGTTCCAACTGAGAATAAGATCATCATATAGGTCATCATTTTAACACGGCCAAAGCGGTCGGATAACCAACCTCCTAGGATTCCACCAAGTGCCATCCCTAATAGAGAGAATGTACTGATCCAACCAGCAGCCTTGGTATCTAAGACGAATTCGTCAATTAGGCTCGGCATAGCCAATGACAGCATTTGAATATCCATACCATCAACTGTTAAACCTATAAAACTAGCTACAAATACAATTTTCCATAGATTTGAGTTCTTTTCCATAACATATCTCCTCCGCATTCCTAGATTGTTTTGAAATAATAATCTATAAGCAAAATGAAGATACTGCATAGAATGTTTTGGCAAAGAAGATATAATAGTATTGTTTTCTAGTTTAGATTTCAAGTAGAGGTAATATACATAGAGGTGGAAGATTCTTATGAAGATTAAACATCTCCTACTTGTTTAACCGCGAATGATAATTTTTAATTTATTTGGAAATGAACGACACCAAAACAATTTATACGGTATTTATTACCTCCCTTTAAATAATTATACATTTTATCGAATTATTTTCAAATAATTCCGAAAGTTTAACGAACAGATATAATCACTTTAATCCAATAGAGAGATGGCTAATGGAAAATGTACACTTATATCACGAAAGTTTACGCCATTTAGCTTAAGAACTGTTACATAATAAAAGCCCTCCACATTCATCTGCGGAAGGCATAATGTTTATTTCTACTCAGTTATATTCCCTCGTAAAACGTCCCAATACACACCGTAAAAAACTAAACTTTCAAAATTGAATTGCTCTACGATATTCCAAATCTGTTCACCTAATCCATCAATGCATTCCATAGTAAATCTAACGTAGCAATTATCGTTAATTTGTTCTACTTCAACATTATCTACACCTTTAATAAAAGATAAGTAATGTGCAAATTCATAGGCTTCTTTTAGATTGGTTGTAAAAACTGAGTCATTCCTTATTACACTCAATTAAAATACACCGCCTTTCATCTACCTTCTTCGATAACGGTAGAATGCATAAAAATAAATATTTTTGGAGAACTAATTTCAGTTTATAGTTTTCATCAATTTGAAAACCTTACTTTGAATAGTATTTTATTTGGCGATTCCTTTGTTCTAATGATTAAAAAATCATATGATAATGAATTGACAAACGACATGAATAAAATTTGCAAAAGATATGAGAAATTATAAAGAATGATAATATGATTAAATCATTTACATTAATTGAGTTTAAAAATTGCTTTAAAAGAAACATAATTATGTATTTCACACAAACAATTTTGTAAATATAAAGCAATAATGGATTGTTTTCTCATGAACATAATAGTAATATTTACTCGAGGTCATTAAACCTAATGTTTTATTACATCAATTAACAATAATAAAGGAGAATCTACTTTAATTACTATTGTTATTATGTAGTTCATGGTAAAACAATAAAAATAATTCTAGGAGGAACATTTATGAAAAAATTAGCTACTTCAATTATCGCAGGTGCATTTTTAATCGGTGCAACAATGAGCATCCCGACACCAATAGAGGCAGCAGCGAAAACATACAAAAATTGCACAGAGTTAAATAAGGACTACAAAGGTGGCGTTGCTAAGGATGCCAATGTGAAAAACAAAGGCGGAAAAACAAAATACGCACCTTTTGTATCAGCTGAACTATATAAAGCAAATGCTTCGAAAGATCGTGACAAAGATGGTATTGCTTGCGAGAGATAAAGTTTGAATTCTGTTAGGGTGAATAATATGAGTTTATTTTAAGGAATAACTACCTCGGCTGAAGCTGATGTGGACCTTCATTACATCGATGCATTCTAAATTCACTGCCCTACTCGATGATTAATCCTCAAAACGTTAATCAATTTCTTATTGTATCAACGTTTACAAAGGTTTTTTGGTTCAAGTTGGTTCAAATCGGCTTGAACCTCATAAAGAACTTAACAGATTTTTTCCTAAGGTGGTAATAAATACATTGATATTATCTCAGTGTAACTTCTAGTGGGAAAGGAGTTTATAGGTGAAAAAAGAGAGTGATCGTTTATATTTCATCGATAATTTAAAAATAGCTTTAATTATGCTTGTAGTAGCTCACCATGCTGGACAAGCTTATGGACCAGGTGGTTGGTGGTATTTTTTGGATGATGAATCTATCAATTGGTTGGGCAGATTTTTCTCTGTAAATGCAGCATTTTTTATGAGTTTGTTTTTCTTTTTATCAGCCTATTTTCTCCCCCAATCAATCTCAAGAAAAGGGCCGAAACGGTTTTTAAAAGAACGGCTTATTAGAATTGGTATTCCATTACTACTGGGATTTCTCGTGATGATTCCTATTCTGATGTATTTATATTACATTAATTTCAGAGATTATGAACCCATCCCATTTTTTTCTTACTATGTTAATATATTTTTTGGACTTGGTAATGAACCCGCGAATTGGACTGGGCCATCATGGCCTGATATGCAATTTGGCCATTTATGGTTTTTAGAGCATTTACTTGTGTATGCGATTGTGTTTTCGGTCTGGACCTTCTTTACATCTAAGAAATTCACACAAAAGTCTGATAGAAACATTAAGGTTTATCAGATTCTCTCCCTGTGGTTGGTCGTTAGTTTAGTGACTTTTATTACAAGGATATGGTTTCCTATTGATCATTGGACAGCTTTTTTAGGATTTATTCAAACTGAATTTGCACATGTACCACAGTATGTGACTTTCTTTTGTTTAGGCATTATGGCTTATCATCGCAAATGGTTTTTAACTATGAGTGCGAGAGCAGGATACATCTGGCTTGTTATTGGAATATTAATAGTGACCATTTTGTATTTTGGAGGAAATACGATAGATCCTTTTCTTTTAAAGGGTGGACAAAACTTCGGTTCGTTGGCTCGATCATTAATTGAGACGTTACTGTGTATTTCACTTGTAATCGGTCTTCTAATTATATTTAGAGAGAAAGTTAACGGCGCTAATCGTTGGTCAAAGATGTTAGCAAACAATGTATTTGTTGTTTATTTCATCCATGTCCCAGTAGTTGTCTTCCTTCAATATACATTGAATGACCTACCAATATCAGTCTGGACTAAATTTCTTATAACGGTATTTTTAGGAATCATTCTAAGCTTTTTGCTAAGTCATTTTGTATGGAGAAAGATTCCATACCTCAAAAAAATGATGTAAAAGGAAATAATTTTTAGATAAGTGAAAAAGCCAGCATTAATGCTGGCTTTTGTCTTAATAGGATAATGATGTGTCATAAAAATAATGGTTCTTGTTCAACGGGTGCTTTACTTTAATAAGCTCCATTATTAAAAGTCTTTAAATGTACACATAGCGGTGGAATATATTGGCAAAATGTATTCCACTAACATCTATCTTATTGGTTTAAGTAATGTCAATTTCAATCCTTTGCCATACATTTTTATCCATATAACAATTCCCAAAACGTTGATATAAATGGATTATGATGTATTCAATACACTTAGAATATATCTGTATATTTCTCAAAACATTAATAGGATTCTTTAAAAAGCACAGAGAGTTCTGTGCTTTTAATGTTATAAGATATTTTCTTTATTCCTCAACCTGGTTGTTAGCTGAATAAATTTATATTATTTCCGTTGAAAAATAAGATTAAGTCTCCAATTGCCCCAATACAAAAAAATATAAAATAATAACTTGCAATTGTCACCTTTTTGTTAAATAGTTCCTTGAATGCTTGAATAAACAACTCGTCAAACTTAAACCAGCTTAATATCCAACTAGTTAAAAGAAAACTTATAATCATCATTTGCTCGTTCTGCCCCTGTTATATGAACCTTTTAGAAAATACATCTTTTTCTTTTATAGATTTCTTAAATCTTTTGCACAACAACAGCTTTTGAAAACGGAAATGTATAAAAAAATCGCTTTACTTCAACGCGATTGGAAACTGAATTCAATATTTGAATGTATTCAGAAGTTTTACTGAAATCAGAAATGACTATTCGACCATTTGGTCTTAAAACTCGCCACATTTCAAGAATCGCCTTCCTTCTTCCTTCTACACTTTTAATGTTATGAACTACGAAGTTTGAGACAACAATATCGAAACTTTCGTCCGAAAATGGAAGTTCCCGAGCGTCAGCATCCATGATGTCGATTTCTTTCACACTTTCAGCAACCATATTAGCTTGTAGTTTAGCTTTTCCATTCCCTCCCAAATCCCATTTTGACCAAATATCAGTGGCTGTCACCTTACAACCCCTTTGAGATGCGGAAATAGCTAAAAGTCCGCGACCTGTTCCCACATCAAGAAGTTCATCACCTGATTTAGCTTGTGCAAGGCTCAAAATCACCTCTCTGTGTGCAATTTTGATTGTTGTTGAGTATGTAAACATCCATAGGCCCGTCACAAGACAAATCAAACCATAGCCCAATACAAATCCATTGACTAAACCAATTACACCCGATAACGTAAATACCAGCCCGATAATAATTAAAAAGGCAACCCAAAATGGAGCGTCAACCCCATATCGCATAGTAATTTTCATTTATCTTGACCTCCTTCCCTACCTTGCATACGAAAAGCACTACATAGTGTTTTCAATAAAATGACCCGTTTGTTGCATACTGATTTTTTTATATTTCCATATTAACATACAAAAAATCCTCATATTGGTAATGATTCAAAATAAAAACCATTTTTAGAGGTAATGTAACCGATCTGAACTAAAAATAAATGAATGATTAATATTGTATTCAACTAACATCAATCACTTTGGTTCAAGTAATAACATT
The DNA here is from genome assembly GCF_050280325.1 of Lysinibacillus sp. NPDC093216. NCBI lineage: Bacteria > Bacillati > Bacillota > Bacilli > Caryophanales > Bacillaceae > Lysinibacillus > Lysinibacillus sp. NPDC093216. The sequence goes on from NZ_JBNNVB010000009.1 coordinate 122,221, forward strand.
TTCAATACTTTATCATACGTTTCTATCTATTTGTAATTTCATGAAACATTGATATAAATGGATTATGAGGCATTCGATATACTTAGAATTTATCTGTATACTTCTCAAACTAGTTTGGGAACAAAAATAGGATAAATGTTGCTGTTTGGTTGCTCTTTTGCAAAATCAGCTTCATTTATCCTCTACAAACGTGATATCAAGACTCCCCCCAAAACTGACCCTTATAGGCCCAATATTTATTGAGTATAAATAGGCTGTCTGCTTTTTATTTCATAATGTACGCCTATAAATATTGATCTGCATCCATACCTGTAAATATACTTTATTAATACGCCATCTAGCAACATCTGACCTATTTTGATAAAAAGCAAATAAAATATAAAAACGAATATATAAAAAGGGAGAAAATAGAATACTCATAATGGATTGGCCTTGATTTTGATTATTTAAATAAAGCCCTCTCAATTAATACACGAATTAATTTATATATAGCCACATTTTTAACGGTATTTTTTCGAAACTACGAATTCAGTGATTGGCATAGTTATCAAAGCTAATCCAATTACAATAACAAGAGGAATATTCTTTATATCATTCATTGCAATTACCTTTTCCGAGACAACTAAGACGATTATCATTAATATAAGTAATAGATAATAACTAATTTTTGAACTTAAAAGAGTTATATGTTTCTCTAATTCATCTTTTTCTCTTTCGTACTTTCCATCCATTTCACCCCAGGTAAGGGATTGGAATAAAAAACCAACACCTAGGAAGACAAAGAATAATGTAGTAGCATTAATTATTTCTTTTGTAAACCATTCATATATCCCATAGCATCCAGTTGCAGTAATAAGAATTAAAGAACAGATTAAACTGATTTTTTTTACAGTTATCACTTTTTCTCATTCCTTTCATATTTAAATATAAATAATTTTTCAATAGAAATACCTAAAACATAAGACAAATTAAATGCCAATTCTAAACTTGGATCATACTTATTATTTTCAATGGCATTGATTGTTTGTCTTGTTACTTTACATAAATCCCCCAATTTACCTTGTGAATAACCATTCTTTTCTCGGTATTCCCTGATTCTATTTTCCATTACTATGCCACCTTTAGATTTAATAAGGTGTAAAACATTCTTTACACCTTGATAATAAAATAAGATAAATTAGGTGTCAAGCATATTTTACATCCAATCCCCTTTTCTACCATTTCAAAAAATTTAACTTTTACTTTATCATTTGACTCCACTAAATATATACCTATAAAAGTATAAAAGAGGTATTAAATGAAAACATGAATAAAGACCCTTTTGAGTGTAGTAATAATATTTGGCTCCAGTTTAACGTTGTATCAATTGATGAAACCTGGTATTTTAAGCACTATATTAAAAGGCTTAGTTAATTTAATTGTAATACTTGTGAATAATTTCACTAGCAATAAAAATACAGAACACAAAATAAACCAAGATAGCCATTAAGCAATCTTGGTCTAAGTTCTTTATTTAGCTACATACTGACCTTCTAAGCATTGTTGCCATTTGTTTATGGTAAGTGCACCAGTAGGATTTGTGCTTTTCCCACCTTCTTTAATAGCCCCTTCTCATGCACTTTTATGTTCTGTAGATTTCTAGTGTCGATTTTCTATTCTTATGGTTACATACACTAACTGGCTTAGTTGCATGTCCATAGTCATCTGTACACCAAGACTGCGATTGGAAAGCTAGGAATATACCAACCCATCTATTCTCTCCCTCAAAATGAATAAGTACACCACCATCTTGCCAGATCCCGTCGTCTGTTCTAAAATCCCTACTATTTCCTTGATTCATATGAATATCATGAATGCCTCTGCCTGGAGAAAACCCGAAATATTTATCTCTTTCATTTTCAGTTTTAAATTTTTCTCCGTAAGCATACACTATAGCTTTTTTAGTCATTGCCTCTTGCATATATTTATTAACTTTCTCATTTAAGTCATTGTCTGGTCCGTTTTTTGTTGCAGGGAGAGGAATCATTTTTGAGGGATCAAATAAGCCACCACGAATATAATCTAATGCAATTTCGCGATTTTCATTAGTAACTTCTGTAAATCCTTCTTCGTAATTTGGAATAATTGTTATTTGATTAGAGTTGAAATCTTCACTAACAAAATATAGGACTTCTGAAGGCTTTACCTTAGAGGCAACATTGATCGCAATCCTATAATCTTCCTCACTTTTATTATTCTTTCTTGCTCGAATATGCACTTCGTAATGAGGCGTCTTATCAAATGAATCCACAGGTCTCACGTCAACAACCTTACCTTTTAGCACTCCGTATTTGAATAAGGGCATGAACTATTACCTCCTATAAAGTTATAATAATAAAACCTTATACCAAGATATAATTGCTTGACTCTTGGAAGCATCATTAGATAAACACAAGTTCAAACTTTCTATTCATATAATCAATCACCATACGCCCATCCTTAGCAATATCACTACCAAAAACACCATCTAGCTTGAAAAAAATAGCAAGCTCTGTCAACATCTCTCTCACGTTGTGTAAGCTGATCGACTGATTCTCATTCAGATTAACAATTAAACTTTCTATGCTGTCTAATTCTCTTTCTTTTACATCACCGAAGCCTCCTGAATGTACCTTTCTCCTTGCTATTTTAAGATTCTCGATTTTCGATAGGAGCGGTTGTCCAAAATGGCTCTTATTCGCACCTGTGTCTAAACCGAAATACAACGGAACTTGATTCTGACCTTTCACTTTCAAAATCGGATACCCACAGAAGAAAAGGTTGTTCTCTACACCATCTTTTCGTTGCGGTTTCTGAATTATTACCTGTTTTCGGCCATAGTCGATTTCCAGAAAAATATGTTGTATGATATCCCATCCAATGATACCGTCTACCTGCATTATTTCTTCTGTTTTAGGGTTTTGAATCATTAATAAATCATTCGCTAACACCAATGTAGGCTGATTATGAATTGTTAGCTCCTGTATGCCAATTGTATCGATGATGGCCAAATCGGCACTAAAATTTTGGCTTGTTGAATTTCCAACCTCCAATTCTTCATCTTTCACAATGTTAATATTACAGTCACTCACTAAAGCATTTGAGATGACTGTCATCCCTGCTCCGGTATCTAACCAAAAGCTTTTTTTATTTCCATTAATCATTACATCAACCGTTGGAGAGCCAGAAATACTTAGTTTCATTGGAATACGTATTTCATCGTTTAAGAAGGAGAACGTTGTTTTTTCAGACTTGCTGCAAGCTTTCGCAATTAAACGATTGCTTTGATCAATGCTTTGATCATCAAGAAGGCCGAGCATCTCTAATTGTTTCCATTCGGATTTAGTAAAATAAAGCTCAAATAAAATCTTGGCACAACTACTTTGCAATGAATAATCATGAGACTCACAATACAGATTCTTTAAAATTTCTGCAGCCAAACATTCTTTTCCTTCTGTAATTAATGTTAAAGCAGAGGCAAATTCTTTTTGTTCATCATTCATTTCTAAAGTTGCAAAATCAAACTTCTCCATTTTGTCTATCACTTTCAAATTATCCCCTTCCACAAAGAATTTATTTTTCTTTATTACTTCTTTACACTTCCAACAAATTCCTTCTAACTAAACTGAATTTCATCATTAGTTGAAGTATCCAACCTTTTTGACAAACTAAAAAGAAGCAGCCTTTCGACTACTTCCCCATCTGATTCAAATTTGTTTCTGTCTCTAAATATGTTGTACTGGAAAGCTTCATATGCTTACTAATTGCTCATACCACGCTACAACTTTTTATTTTTAATACTATTTCTCAGGCTATGAACTATACAAACAAAGCTATTACGACATATTAATAGTAATGTAAAGCTAATTTAGCCTTACACCTCCGAAGCTTGTTACTAAGGGTCACTCCTATCCCAAGTGACCCTTTTTATAGTTTTTTCCCATAATGAACTTAAAAGTATATCCCCTACGCTCTTTTCCATTGTCATAATATTATTATGAATTATGGCCGTGTAATTGTTATCAAGGAGTTCTCTGGAGTAAGATAGGAACCATTAGCGACAGAAAACTCTAACTGATGCCTATCAATTTCAGAGTATTGAACCACCTTCTCCTTATTCATAAAAACTATTAAATAAATATCATCACTCGTATCTATTCTGCTATCACTATTGAATTCCAAACCTATCATCTTGTTAAGACTATCCCTCGGGGTATATGGCGAAAAGAGATATGCTTTTTCCCAATCAAATTTTATTATTTCATTCAAATCTATAGCTGTAGTATTTTTTGTATTGGCTGTTTTCGTATAGATTGTTGATATTAAAACAAAAAGACCAAGTTTACCTACACATTTTGTAGATTAATCCGGTCTTTATGTTTTGAGCTTTCGTAAATTTTTCTTAAACTGGACAGTTTAGTTAACGGGATCATTGTCCCACGCACCCGTACGTTCTACTCTGGCTACTGATATAATCCATTCTATTAAAAAAAGGTCAACCAGTAAATAATATGTACCCTATAAGATAGACACTTTAAAAAGGTCATCTTATAGGGTCTTTTTGTTTTTAAGTTTATAATAAGAAAAAACAACTATCGGAGCGTACAAACATGGCCAAAAAATTATTTACCAAACAACAACAGGCGCAATTAAAATTAAACCCTTATGTAAAAACTGTGAGCGATAAATCAATTACGTATACAGATGAATTTAAACAATTCTTTATAGATGAATTTGAGAAGGGAAAATACCCTCGTGAAATTTTTTTTGAAGCAGGTTTTGATATTGATATTATTGGCATGACGCGCGTAAACAAAGCAGCCTATCGTTGGCGGTCTGCTTATAAAGAACATGGGATTTCGGGATTAGAGGATGCAAGAAAACATCATTCAGGTCGTCCATTAGAACGAGAATTAAGTTTAGAAGAAAAATATGAACGCTTAGAAGCGAAGATGAAATTATTAGAAGCTGAAAACGAACTTTTAAAAAAGCTAGATCAACTCGAAAGGCAGATGATGAGAAAGAAATCCAAATAACTACAACCCAAAAGTTTGAACTCATCCACCAAGTCATAGAGAAGTATCAACTAAAGCGTCTTGTCCGTTATCTTTGTGAAATCACAGGTGTTTCACGTTCTGGTTTTTATCGCTATTTTAGTGAGGAAGCCATCCAAAGTCGCCGAAAGCAGAATGAAGCAGATGAAGTTGTGAAAGAAATCATTTTAAAGGCGTATCACTTCCGAGGTTATAAGAAAGGTGCACGTCAAATTAAAATGACCTTAGAAAATCAATATAAGATTACGTACAACTTAAAGCGAATTCGCCGCATTATGAAGAAATTTAATATTATCTGCCCTATTCGAAAGGCGAATCCAGCACGTCGTATGGCAAAAGCAACGAAGGAACATCGCACATGTCCTAACAATTTACACCGCAACTTCAAGCAAGGTGTGGCAGGAAAAGTATTACTAACCGATATCACATATTTAACATATGGAGGCGGTAAACGTGCTTATTTATCAACGATAAAAGACGCCGAGACAAATGAAATTTTAGCTTATGAAGTATCTTCTACATTGAGGATAGAAATTGCGCTCAACACGTTACATAAATTGAAGAAGCACCATCATTTAAGGGAAGATGCCTTTATCCATTCGGATCAAGGTTTCCACTATACGAATCCAAAATTCCAAGCCCTAGTGAAGAAAATTGGCTTAGGACAGTCCATGTCACGTCGAGGAAACTGTTGGGATAATGCGCCACAAGAATCATTCTTTGGGCATTTTAAAGATGAAACAAATATTAGAGCATGTGAAACTTTAGAAGAAGTAAAGAAAGAAATTAAGAGTTATATGATTTATTACAATTATTATCGAGGGCAATGGAATTTAAAAAAGCTGCCGCCTGCAAAATACAGACAGCAGCTTCAAAAAGTTGCCTAACCTTTTTTAAAATGTCCTTTACAAAGGGTACATATTAAAAAACTGGTTAACCTTATAATACGAAACCACCTGTTACTAGAATAAGAAAAACAATATTTATTACTTCTATTCGTTAATATTAAGTATCTTGTAATAAGCAAAAATGATGGTGGAGATACCAATCCCAAAAAGGATACTTCCAGCAGCTAAGAAATTATTTGTATAACCTTCAATTACAATTAGGTATTGCGAAGTGTCCATCCCACCTTGTGTAACTATCCGATATTCAGCAAGTGATAATGCAATATCAACACTGAAAAATAGCAATATAAAACCAATTGCAGTTATTACAGAACCTAAAGAAACTAAACCTTTTAATTTTTTTTTTGTCATTACTCTTCCTCCAATCTATTCTTTCACTAAACTGCACCGTTAGTTGGATAGCAACAATCTTTACGAAAACAGCCTTTGTATTAAAAGGCTCTTGTAACTACGTATTTAACAAATCTTTATTAGTACTGGATCCACCTAAAACAACTATAAAAAGGATAATAAACATTTTTTTTCAATGACAACACTCTCTTAAAAAATTTGTTGATTTTTCCTGTTTTTTGTTTTATATTTACAATATCCATGTGCTGTTTAACAGGTAACTGTTAGGCAGCTTTTTAATTATCAGCATGCAATAATTACTGATACACCAATGACTATAATGAGTAACTCATATATTACACAAAATTCTAAATGGTTTTGATCTCAGCCATCCTCTGGCGTATAAAGATAATTCACTAACCGTTTCAGCTTCTGAACCAACACTTATCCACTAATACCAAGCGTTCATGCAACGATAACTTTTTTGAACATTTGGCCCCTCTAATTGTTGCAGTCCATTAATGATCCTATCCACTCTAAACAATTTTCTGACTTATTTGTAGTGCTTCTAAAATTTGAATAATATCATATGCTCTTTTATGTCTGCATTATAATTTTCCAAAAACACATTTGTTTCCCCTTGCTCCGATAGCTTCGTAGATTGCCTTACGATGCTTGTTAGTCGTTAATACACGACCGTTGATTTATTCATGTTACAACCTCCTGAAAATTATCTAAGGTATTTCGTGGAATATTTACAAATAAAGGAGTTGTTATGAGTGTCTTCAAAAAAAGTATCTATCGGTCTAACGCAATTTACAGACTTTACTTTCAAAGGCGTTACTGGTAAGACTTCAATGGTTAGACAAATAAAATATCAAGATGATTACAATCCTGCCTTTGATTACTGGAAACCTTTACGGGATGGTATCCGAAAATTTCATGAGAAGGAATTTAGTAACGATTACCTGCTTTCTCTTGCTAACAAAGTTTCTCAAGCTAAGCAAAAGAATTACTTGGAAGCTGTCAAAGCACATTTAAAATTTATTAAAAATAAAAAAATTGAATGGTTTGATCCTGGCAAATCCAATTGGTATAGCGATTATTTAACTGTCCGTTCATCACCAGAACTTGGATTAAAGATTGATGGCGTTCCACACTTAATCAAGTTATATTTCAAAGGGAAGGACGAACGAATTGATAAAAATAAATGCCGCTCATCTTTAACACTATTAAAACAATCTGATTTCACCATTGAGCATTCTCCTGATATAAAACCAGCAATTTTAAACGTTCAAAAAGGTAGGTTAATTTCAGATGAACCCTCTACTGAAGATCATCTAATTGCACTTGAATCTGAAGCAGCACAATTTATGGTTATTTGGAACAAAATTTAATCAAATTCGAGCCCCATTGTGCATACGCATGCGCCCCAAATCGTCCCAGAAGATATTTTTTAGCTCCAAATCGAATTAGTGTTTTTTTAAAAATCTATTTCTCAGGCTATGAACTATACAAAAAAACTATCACGACATATTAATAGTAATGTAAAGCTAATTTAGCCTTACACCTCCGAAGCTTGTTACTAAGGGTCACTCCATCCCAAGTGACCCTTTTTATAGTTTCTTTCTTCAAAATATTCATCAATGGAATTCTACTGCTCCATTATCTGCAGCCATTTCGAACGCATCTTGCCATAGTTCGTACTGACCTATCCACCAACCTCCATTATCTAGGGACTTTGCAAAATCCTCTGCTTTTACTTTATTTTTCGCAAAATCCTTTGCAAGTTTCTTAGAAACTATTGGGCCTATAACTCCTTCGTTGTCGGCAAAATTTATTAATTCTTGGAAGTCATTACCGTCAGAAAATTCCTCTAATTTTGCTCGCCACCAGTTATATCCTCTATAACTACCTGCACAAAATTCAATACCTTCTTCCCATGTATAAACTGTTTGTGGATTAACACCCTCACCACGACCAGGGAAATTTTCTTCAGACCATTCCATACTTTCACCAGGTTTCCATTGGTTATCCCAATCTAGTACTTCGCCATCTTCATCTAATTCAGGGTTTTCTACAACTACCAATTTTCTGTAAGCAGTAATATCTAATCCCATTTTCTAATTCCTCCTTAAACTTGTTATGACACATAATCCTCTAAAACGATTCACACATTCTTCTACTTTGATCAGATTCAAAATCACAATGATAATAATGATATGTGACTATCTTCTCTAACCCCGCTATCTGAATAACCACAACTAAAACAAGTAACCCAATCGCAGTCATGGTCAGTCGCGTTTGCACCACAACCTATACAAATGTCGCTAAGACCTAATCTTTTCAATCTAAACACCTACCTGTAAATATCTTACAACCATTCTTACTAATGCGCTGTATTTTTTTAAATAAATATTTAATGTGATACTCCCAGATTAATGACGGTATATCTCTATTGTTCCACAAAAATCAAGCACACCTTTTCCCTCAAATTGTGCAGTAATAATTTGGTTTTAACGCCTAATTTATGTTAACCTGAAATCGTAGTTTAATTAACATATATTGGAGGATTTAAAATGTCTCATAATTTTAGCTTTTATTCTCTCATTGTTTCTGCAATATTATTTGTCATCCTTGTATTCATGAATTTTTTTGGATATTGGACGGCAGATAGATTCCAACAAATACTCTATTTCATTTGTATGGTATCAGTAGTTTTTGGTGCGGGTATTGAAACAGGAAAAAAACTAAAAAACAGAAGCTGATTAGAAGATTTTAATTGGCTTTTTTATTGCACATTTTCCTTCGAATTTTCACTTCGCGCATCTACGCATATTATTAATTTGCCATTTCCCGATGCTCCGTAGATGCCCATAAGTCGCTTTACTTTCAATATTTCCAACTTTAATATTATGGTAATAAATGAATAAAACGGAGTCTAAGTTCAATGTTTTCATAAAAATGATTTATTGGAGGAATTATAATGTTGATTAGAACTGCAAAAATTCAAGATTGTTATCTATTAAGCAATTTAGCTTATAAGTCAAAAGCCTATTGGGGATATACAGAAGATTTTCTACAACAATGTAAAGATGATTTAACTGTAACAAAAGAGTACATAGAAAAAAATCCCGTTTACGTAATGGAGAGTGACAATAAGATAGTAGCATTTTATAGCTTTACTATAAATGAACTGAAATTGGATGCATTATTTATAGATCCTGATTATATCGGTAAAGGATTAGGGAGAATGATATGGGACCATTTATTAAATAAAGCGAAGGAGTTAGGAATAAGCGAGTTTACTCTTGATAGTGAACCTAACGCGGAAGGTTTTTATTTAAAAATGGGAGCGAAGAATATTGGCTCTACTCCATCTACTGTGTTTCCTGACCGTCAACTTCCTCTAATGAAAGTTAAAGTGTTTTAAATTTTATGTAGGTATATGGTTTGCCATTTGTAACATACGAATTGGAGGAGTGGCTTTACGTCCATTGTCTAAACAATATTTTGTTTTTAACTCTTCTAAAATGAATGAAAAATCAACAAGTTCATTGATTTGGCGAAGTATATTATCTTTTGGCACAACAATATCGTAGATCGCCATATATGGACTTAAATTAAGGGTTTCTTGATTTGAAATCATCGGGGGCACCACCTACACATTAATTCTTTTAATATAAAGGAAAGCGTGACTAAAATAATAGTGTGATACATTGCGTTGTTTGGAGAAGCATCGCTCGACTCCTGCGGGAAAGCGAGACAGACGAGACCCCGCACGAAGTGAAGCGTAGGAGGAGGCTCGGCGCTCGCCCGCGGAAAGCGAGCGGAATGCTTTGGAAAACAACAGTAGAGTCACAGTGCCAAATGAATACCTCGCAATGTGAGAAGATATAGACTTTTTCAGTGCCCTCAAAAGATCATTCATCTTTTTTCAATTAAGTGCTTTTTCGATTTCCTTTAACATAAGTATAATCTCCTCAATCACAATCTCTGGCTCATCATGATGTATATAATGTCCACTATGACTAGCAATCCGAAACTTGCTTGACGTTGACAGCTTCTTGTATTCTGCTTGGAGATTTTGTTCAATTTCCAATATCTTTTGAGATGGCCATCCCTCTTCTCCACTATCAGGTAAACCTCTTGCAATAATTGTGAGAGGAAGGTCAGTTTGTCTTGAATGATCAACAATTTGCTTATAGCTCTGCATTTTATCAATATTTTCACTATTCAACGAAGGGTTTTCTAAATATTCTCTATTTCCTGCAACCAGATTTTCCGGTAAAACCTGTTCATAAGCAAGTTCTTTAAATTCCGGTGCAGCGTCAACCAAAATCATGCCGCAAATATCGAGTGGATTGAGACTGGCAGACAATCTCGCGATTAAACCACCAAAAGAATGCCCTACTAGTATATATGGTTTCTTTACGTCAAGTTCTTGCAACAATTCTGAAAGCTCCTCGACCAAATCATGACAAGTTTGCGGGACAGCTGTTACTGAACTACTGCCAATACCCACCCTTGTGTAGGACAAGGTTGACGTTACATCCGATATTCGATCTTGGACCTTTTTCCATGTCTCAAAGCTATCGCCTAATCCAGCTATAAAGATGACACTCGGAGCACTGGTACATTGATATTTCGTATACAGACTGCGATTATCACCGATATAGATTATCTTTTTATTTTGTTTATTCACTTTTAATCACCTATTCCAATTATAGGCCTTATATTACTTATATTTCCACAATGATTCTTAGAGACCTGGCAGATAATCTTTCATTTTCCAAACTCCTGTTAGAGTCATGAGCAACATAACTTTTAACTCCTATTCCTTATCACGTATTATTAATGCCACTATGTATAATTTCGGGTAATGCTTTAAGCCTTAAGTCTTGCATAAAATTAAATACCTGTTCCTTCTATGATTAGGGTTATAACTCGAAACAGCAATGTTTGTGTTTTGACAAGGAAAAGTTAATGGCAAAAAGGCTAGGCCTTTTCTCTCTTTTAAATAGCTTATTATTGCACGAATTGGAAATAACAGTTGTTATTACGTTATACGTTATATCGCCAAACGTAATAAACTTTTAAAAGGAGATATTGTATGAAAAAGGATAGATTTTCAGAGCCTTTCACTGTTTATTTTGATTAGTCTGGCAGAAAAAGATTGTCATGGCTATGCAATTATGGAGGATATTGAAAAGAATTATAGTATTAAGTTAGGTGCTGGAACTTTATATGGAGCAATTACACGTTTAGAAAATGCGGGCTATATTCAAGTGCTTGAATCAGATGATCGCAAAAAACCTTACAGGCTAACAGATGCCGGACGTGAATATTTAAGCAACCAAATTAAAGATATCCAAGCAATAACTACACTTGGCGCAAAAAGGCTTGGGCTTATATGAAGTGGTTAATTTATTTCTATCCAAAAAGTTGGAGAAAACGATATGGCGATGAATTATTTGATCTATTAGAACAAAAAGATTGGACATTCTTTATGACGATTGATTTACTCAGAGGTATAGTTGATGCTTGGAAAATCGAAATAAAAGAACGAGAAGTTTTTGGCATTCGAATGAGTAATGTATTATTGCTTGTCGGTTTGATTAATATACTTATTATTCTACAATACAGATCATCACAGGAGGTCATTTTTATGGAACAAATTGCGTTAATCATTGCAATGGTATCGTTTTTCTTAGCAGTATCTATTTTCATTGTGCATCTTTTTAAAGAAGGATTACAAAAGGCTTTTTCAATCAGCACTAAATTATCGAAAATGAGTCTCGGATTTATGGGCATATATGGTTTGAGTTTTATTACATTTTTAGTACTAACTAATTAACTATCGTATAAAAACTCTATAACATAAAACTAATTATAATTAATAAAGCGTATTCGATTTCTCCCGAATACGCTTCTATTTTCTAATGGCGAATAAATTAAAATCGCCCCATTCTTTAATTATCCTCCGCCAATTCTAACTTCCTGTTATGTAAATAATTCGAATAAAATAAAACGATTAATACTAGTCCTACGATAAATGATACATTCCCTATTTTCAGAAAAACGATCTTTGTATAGTTGTCTAACGGAGTCAATTGGAAAATATAATATAGTGTCAAAGGGATTCCAACTAAAGAAGCCAATAATATATTTTTATTGTTCCAATAACCAAATAAGGTTTTTATGAAATAAGTGAAAAAAATCCAAAGACTAAAAACGATTAAAGCATGCGATATTCTATCAGCTAATTGTCCCTTCAGTACAGTTAAAAAAAGAATAGAAAACACGACTACTGTAACAAAAGGAGCAAACACAATTAACTTATCCATTCTTTTAATTGGTAATCGTAATTTTGAATCAGCAACCAATGAAAATGAAGCTCTTTGTAAATATAAAAATAAACAAGCAATCATGATCAATCCTAAATATAACAATAAAATACCTTCCTTCAGCCCTTTATCCTAATAAAGGAAACTTGTTTTTGTTAAAAACATAGAATATTATACTAAAATATAGAATGTTATACCATATTTATTGCAACAATGCTCTGCCAATTTTTTTATTAGAATATTTGGGTTTTGTTTCAATTTATACAACTGTCCACCGAATAAACAAATACTTAATTTTACAGTATTAAATGCGAGTAATTTCACGAAATCACTTTAGGCCAAATTGCAGCCCCCTTTCAACAGAATGTCTTTTACAGTCATTGTAAAACCCCCTACTTTCACTACTATTCACATAATACCTGTGTTTTAAATGCTTGTTTAAGACGAGAATTGCTTTCTTCACTGTTGTTTAATTGTATTTCCGCTTCAAGAGCATTTATTTAGCAATTGGAAAATAGTTGACAACCAAGGATTACAAATGTAATATCGAATTACGGATTACAGTTGTAATACTTGGAGGTGAATTTCAAATTATGAAAGAATTACCTAAAATATCTGAAGCTGAATTGGAAATTATGAAAGTTCTTTGGTCAAAATATCCACAAACAGCAAATGAAATTATTAAAGTACTAGAGTCAACAACAGATTGGAAACCGAAGACGATTCGGACGCTTATTAATCGGTTAGTTCAAAAAGAAGCTATTTCTTATCATCAAGACACAGGGCGTGCGTATGCTTATTATCCTTTAGTTTCTCAAGAATGTTATTTACAAGTAGAAACAAAATCCTTACTTAAGCGTTTCTATGGAGCAGCATTTAAACCATTACTTGTGAATTTCTTAAAAGAAGAAAAACTGTCTTCAGAAGATATTAACGAACTCAAACGTATTCTGGATGAGAAGTCTGAGGAAAATCAGAGGAAGGATCGCTAATAATGATAGATATCTTCGTAAATCTCTATCTACCTCGTTTTTTTGATTGGGTGTTAGAAACCTCAATTATGGCAAGTATACTAGTCGCTCTAATCTTAAGTGTGAAAATTTTGCTTAGAAATCAGTTAACTCCACGGTGGCAATATTTGTTATGGATGATATTAATTGTCAGACTTTTATTGCCTTGGTCACTAGATAGTTCCTACAGTATCTATTCTATCTTTTCCTTTAGTAATGGAACTGTAGCTACTACTTCAAAAGAACATGAGCAAGAATTAGAAGTTATAGACGATTCAAAGATAGCCACAAAAAATGTTTCATATATATCTAGTTCACCCAAAGTAGCTGAGGAAAATAAAAAACAAATACACAATAATACAAAACGAAATGATGAACCGTTTTCTTTTTATACAATCCTTGTATACATTTGGCTTACTGGAGTCATCATTTTGGGCTTTACTACCATCATTATAAACAGGCGTTTATTTCTTTACATAAAAGGACAATCGATGATAACAGATCAAAGGATTGTCACTATCTTTGAGAATTGTAAAAAATCTATGTCTGTACAACAAGATATCCCACTGTTTTTAGCTGGAAAGATATCGAGTCCAACTGTGTTCGGCTTTATTCGGCCAAAAGTTTTATTGTCAAACGTACACACGGAAGTGCTAAATGAGCAACAGTTACGATACGTTTTCCATCACGAATTAGCCCACATCAAACGAAGTGATGTTGGTGTGAATTGGCTTATGTATAGCTTACTCATTTTAAATTGGTTTAACCCCATTCTTTGGTATGCGTACTCTCGCATGCGGGAAGATCAGGAACTAGCCTGTGATGCGTTAGCTCTTACATATATAAATCCAAAAGAGCAACTTGCATATGGTCATACTATTATTAGCCTTTTAGAACACTACTCCAATTATTATCAAGTACCAAGTTTAGCAAACTTAAGTAGAAATAAAAGAACCTTAAAAAGGAGAATTTTGATGATTAAAAAGTTTAAAAAGAACTCTTATCGCTGGTCTCTATTTGGAGTTGCTACTGTAATTGCTGTATCTTCTATATCTCTAGTAAATGCACGAGCAGATATACCAACGAAAGAACAAATTGAAGTTAGTAATGATATGAAAGAAACAAAAACTGAAGTTCCTATACAGCAAATTGTAGAAAAAATGATTGGTACAAAAGAACAGGCATTTGCAGATTTTCATACCTCAGAGAATAGATATGAAGCTATACTTGAAGAAATTGAAGTAGCACGTAATGTGTTAACAAAAGAGGAATTTGATCAATTAATCAATTTGGAAACAGAAGAATATACTATTACTAAAGAGATGAGAGCCTTAGGGGGACCGGAACATTTTGATCCGGATAAACATAAAAAATTAGAGGAAATTAGTAAAGCTGCTGGACCCTTATGGAAAAAAATCTATTCACATTTCACATTTACTATAGAAGAAGCACAGGAGTTAGTTGATTTTCCGATAAAGAAGCCAGCTTATCTACCGGGAGGTTACGAACTAAAGAAGGAAGAAGTTGAAACAGCTATTACGACGAAGAAACTGAATCCAGTCATTCACTCAGAATATAGAGGCGAGAGGAAGTTTGGCTTTAAAATTTATCAATCTGCTATTTTAGAAAAACCAAGAAAACCTGGCATTATAGAAATTGGCAAAGATCCTTTCTATGAACGTATATATGACAACATAGAAAGTTATGAACTGGAAGGTACACAATTCACTTTTGCTAAAAGTACTGGAGAAAATAGTAAAGCCATGAAGATGATTGTTCCTGAAAAAGGAAAGGACAGTGCCTATCAAATAGTAATCATTGATGATGTTTTAAATAAGGCCGAGTTAGAAAAAATCATGATTTCATTTTTGAAATAAATGTAGTAAGTCTAATTCCATCAACAACAAGAAGAGATTTTTAAGGTAAAAATGAAAAAATTTTTATGTTAAAAATAGCGCCATTTTTAGGCGTTTATCATATCATTTATCAATACTAAAGTATCATTTTTGAATACAGCTTTATTTCATTCAAAAAGGAAGGGAAAAGAATCCCTTCCTTTTTTAGTGCACAACCTTTTTATTGATTAGCTTGGTACTACCAAAAGCAATTACTAGTGCTATTAAAGAAATAACAAGTGGCGGAATAAAGCTTGTATTTCCAAACACCACTTGTGATGATAAAGTCGAAGCCTCTTCCCATTGGTTGCTAGGCGTATAAAACATTGTTAATAGCATACCTGAAAGTACTTGCAATACGACAAAAGCCAGCGTAAAAACCCCTGCAAATAATAAGTGTTTTTTCAAGTTAATCCCTCCCCTCTTATATATTACTACGACTTAAGTTTAAATAAGTTTCACAATATTCTATTTAGAAATTATTCTGTAACACCTCTGTATCCTTGTATGGTGTTATGATCAATGTTTCTAGTTCATTCATACTTATTTTGTTGTGTACTACTTTGTCTAGCTAGCGTCTATAACGCCTCGGCCGTTTTTATGTTACACTTTACACAAATTACATACTGAGGTGATATTATGGAAAACAATAAATTGATTTGCAAGTCTTGTGGTAGTGATTCATTTTCTCAGGGGAAACTTGATGGTTACGCTGCTTTAAGACCAGTTGACACAATTTTTTCTAATGGATCTCCACTTATTTTCACTCTGTGTCAGAATTGCGGAGAAATAGCTTCTATTAAGGTGAAAAAACCCCATAAGTTTACTAGCTCCATATAGTTTTATTCAGGGTCACTAGCCTGTAAGTGACCCTTTTTATTTAACCCCCAAAAACAAACATGTAATTAGCCCCGCTTCATATACCTTCCCCACATCTTATATTGTACTATCCTTCAAAAATGAAATAGCAAAATCACGAAAACTATTTGCGACAAATGAACTTTTTCTCTTTTTATTCCAAGCAATCCCTACCGTTTGAAAGCAATCAGGATTTGAAATTTTTAATATCTTTACATTGTCTAAATACTGATCTAAAAATGAATATTTAAAAATAAAAGAGATGCCCTTTCCTTCGTTCACCAATTGTAAAATAATCGATAAATCTTCACCTTCAAAGGCAATTTGCGGAGTAAAGCCTGCTCTTTCAAATAATTGATTTTCTGTTGTGCGGAAATTTTGTCCTGTTTCTGACAAAATAAACAATTCATCCTTAGCCTCGATTAGTGAAACACTTTCTTTAGCAGCTAGGGGATGATCTTTCGGCACTACTAAAAAGACTTCTTCTGTAAATAATGGCACCCACTCTATTCTGTCATCTTTAATTGGATTAATGACGATCATTAAATCAATTTCACCACAAATTAATTTTTGTAGCGCTAATTTATCAGGTAATAAATACTGTCGGATTTTAACATTTGGGCGTTTTTTATAAAAATCATAAAATAATTTTGGCAGTAGTTTTGAATTCATTACATTAATCGCTATACTATCTTCTCGTATATTTGCGAGTTCTTGAATTTCTGATTTTGCCTCTTGTAAATCATCTAGAGCCTTTTCCACCTTCTCATAAAAAATGCGTCCATATTCATTCAAACGAATAGATTTCCCTTTTCGATCAAAGAGTGGTACTCCAATATCATCCTCTAAACGAGCAATCGTTTTGCTTAATGAAGATTGCGAAACCTCTAATTCCAATGCCGCTTTCGACATATGCTCCAAGCGGGCTACTACTATAAAATACTCTAATTGAGTTAATTGCATTATTAGTCACCTTCTTATGCTTATTACTATAAAGGAATAAGCTCATTCATTCAAAAATATTGAATACGTTTTTTAGTGAAAGCTATACTACACATGTAAAGTAGACTTACAAATATGGGGAGGCAATATTATGAATGTTAGAGATTTTGAAGGTCGAGTTGTCTTAATCACTGGAGCAGCTACTGGTATTGGCCGTGCTACAGCAATCGCTTTTGCACGTCGTGGCGCGAAAGTTGCTATTGGCGATGTTGATGACCGTGCACAAGAAACTGTAGAACTAGTTCAACAAGCAGGCGGAGAAGCAGTATTCTTTAAAACAGATGTAACAAGCCCAGAGCAATTGAAATTACTTGTTGAAAAGACAGTAGAGAAATTCGGTGGATTACATCACGCATTCAACAATGCAGGCGTTTTAAACAAACCAGCAAAATTCGTTGATATTGAAGAAGTTACTTTTGATAAAGTAATGGCAGTTGACGTTAAAGGTGTATTCTTTGCGGTGAAACATGAACTTGAATACATGGTTGCTAATGGCGGTGGTACAATTGTAAATACAGCTTCAGTAGCTGGTGTCATTGCTGATCCAAATATGGCACCATACGTAACAGCAAAACATGCCGTAACGGGTTTAACAAAAGCAGCTGCAATTGACCACGCTCGAGACGGTATCCGAGTAAACGCTATCGCACCTGGTTTAACAGAAACACCAATGACTCAAATGTGGAAAGATAATCCTGAAGTTTGGAACGAAGTTGTTTCTAACGTTCCATTGGGCCGAGCTGCTAAACCAGAAGAAATTGCTGAAGTCGTTGTATTCCTTTCTTCAGACGCTGCAAGCTTCTGTAACGGCTATGTTTATGTAGCAGATGGCGGACAAGTTGCTCACTAAGTCCATTTCGTAAATATTTATTCCTAAATAATAGGATGACAAAAAATGAGGCAGGTACAAAAGTATTTTACCTAAAGTAAAACCCGAACAAATTTGCAAGACACTCATACGGTGTCTTGCAATTGTTCGGGTTTTCTAAATATTGTGCTTATTTTATTTGAAAGTAATTCGGCTTTCGCGAAGAGCGAATTAGTTATGTCCCAGCCTCTATATATACAATTCGGAACAACAACAAACATATTATGGAAAAAACATAAACGTAATACAATCCTCGTAAACGTTCATGCCTTTTCCCTCTTTCCTATGTATTTGCATTCCTAAGTTACTCACTAATCTTCTCTAAAGCATTAGTAAGTTCATTTAGCCAATGTTTCCCACCATAAACGACAAATATCGTTTCATTTTCTTCTCTTTCAAAAATATGGAATCTTTGCGATATGAAGAGATTTAAGCCGAGTTCAGTTCGATCTATTTCTTTTAAATCCAACTCCCAATATAAATGAGGATTTAAATTGATAGCATGCGCACAAAAAATTAATCGTTGGTTTGTTAATAATAGTCGCCCACCATCAGAACGAGTTATACTGTAAAACATATTTGCAAAGCCCGAGCGAATTGGTATTTCATGTTCACGCATTTCATTTCCATGAAAAAAGATTTTTTTATATTTGGGTTCTTGTTCATCCAAATTATAAGTGATTTGTTTAGCTTTTGATGTAATAATATAGCTACCACAATACGCACAACTATTATCCTTTGGATCAAATGCTGCAGCACAGTTGGGACAATTTAAAGACTTTGCCATTGCTCATTCTCTCCTCTAATAATCAATGATTTACTAATTATAGAAATTATTCCTTCATATAGCATACTTTTAATTACAAAGAATACCAGTAAAGAATGGGATTCAATTGAGTAGCCAGTCAATATTATCGTTTAACCTTTAAACCTAGCACTTCAGCAAAGCCAATTGCTTGTTCAGTGGAAACCACACAGCCATTTAAATTATTCAATGTTACATTTAATCGTTCAAAAGTGCATGTACTAATATCCACATTGTTGAGAGGCGTGTCGCTAAAATCAACTTCATCAATATTACAGTGTTCAAATTTCACTTTCTTAAATTGGCAGTCGTAATAGCTTGTCCCACGTAATGATGACTGCACAAAACAAATTTGTTTTAGTCTTGCTACTCCAAAATTACATAAATTCATCACACAATCTTCAAAAGAAACATTCCCTAAATGGGCCTCCGAGAAATCAACACCTAACAGCTTACAGTTTTTAAATGTAACTCGATGTATAATTCCTTCGTTGAATTTTGAGTTAGATAAATCGCAGTTTTCAAAGATGACATCAGTCATATCAATTTTATTGAAATTCGAGTTAATCAAAGATACTTTTTGAAACATTACTTTGGATACTATTAAACGCTCAATACTATCATTCTCTCTACTTGTATTCGTAATTAGCTGATTCGATAGATAAGGTTCTTCATCATAAAAAATGTCTTCAAAAGTTCCTTGAGCCAAATCATTTGGAATAAGCGGAAGTTCAATTTTAAATTTTGTCGTCATTCTATTTGTCCTTTCTCACTTTTATTATCTTAATTCTACTCTATTATAATTGATATAACTTTAATAAAGGCTGTTTTCGAAAAGAATGTTGCTATTCAAATAAAGTTAGCAGGATAATTCAATAAGATACAAGAATAAGTATGCTGATTATCGAATACTTAAGTAACTTTGATTCGGGGGGAAGTGTATGTACGATTACATAAGTATTCATTCAGATAAATTAGCCTTATTTATTAAAACTGATGTCATTGAAAATTTCTTAATATTAAATATGAGTTGCACTAAACTAAGTACACTAGTGTTTACTAAGGAGTTAAGTGGCTCCAGTATCATAATTAGAGGAATTAATGCTAATTTACAAGGTAATTATGCGTATGATTCCGCAGATGAATTTACGGAGATAAATTTAATTGAGATTGACTTTCCAGATAACTCTAATGGTGATTTAGAGGATGAAATATTGAAAATTGCACAGGAAATTTCAAATGAGTTTTTATGGAAAATTGATTTAAGAGAGTAAATAAGTAAGCTTTCCTTATTAAACTAACAATGCTTTAGTTGAAGAAGATAGCCAAATCAGAAGCAACTTGGGAAAACAGCCTTAATATTAAGGAGTTTTACTTTAGCAATTTAGTTACCTCATATGTTCTGAACAAATAACTCTTGCTCAATTCAAATTACCACAACCCAAACGATTGTGGTAGAAAATATTATGCGTTCTTCCTTAATTATTTATTACGTTTTGAGGAAGTGTTTTCGTTGTATTGTTTTTCATTGTATGCATTGTTCAATTGTTCAGTAGTTAGATCATTTTCTTCACGCACATCTAAATCATCAGGGCTTAAATCTGCTCCAAATTCTACTTGTTCTTCTTCACTTTTATTGCGTTTTTCTTTTGCCAAAATTATCACCTCCGATATATAAATTATCCATTTTGGCGTAAATTATACTTGTCAGAATATATGCTAAATGTTACGTTATTTCCTCGGTAATAAACTATTCTGGTATCATTTAGGAAGTGCCATTTCAACGATGCGGATTGTTTCATTAATATAGATTAGATAAAAGGAGAAATAATTTATGGCTGAAAAATATGTACACCACATTTGCATACAAACGAATACATATGATGAATCTTTAAGTTTTTACACTGAAATATTAGGATTTGAAGTAGCACAGGAGTCACCAAATTTCCACGATAGACATTTTAATACTTGGTTAAAACTTGGAGCATTTTATATCGAACTCCAAACTGGAAAGTATAATGAAGTCCTTGATACATGCAATTCAAATGCTCAAGGCATTGTACATTTCTGTTTATGGGTGAACTATCTCTCTCAAGAAGTAGAACGGTTGAAGGATATGAATGTTCATTTTATTCGCAAAAATGATGAAATTTTTTATAAGGTTGAAAATGGCCAGCTATGTAAGTTAAAAGCACCTGAAGGAACTATTATAGAACTTCGCGATAATACGGGAATAAAGTGATCAGGGATTTTTCTTCATATCTCTTCGCTTTTTTCAGAAATACGCCAGGACTCATTATAATAATGAGTCCTGGTCTTTTGTTTAGATGGCTAAATATAGCTGTTCTAAGTTTTTCACTACTTATAATCCTTTCATTTTTTGTCCAAACTATAAGCAAAACCCCTTTACTCCGCAAGATTACACAGAATTTCTAAAAGTAGGGATCAAAAAATGAAGAAAAAAATAACGTTAATAGTAAGTTTAGCAGCTGTACTATTACTTTCCGGGTGTTGGGATGTTACTGAACCACAAAGAATGTACTATATTGACGGAATTGGTATCGATTATAAAGATGGTCAATATGAAATATATATGCAAATCATTAATTTTGCGAATGTAGCTAAATCAGAAGCGCCTACTCCTCAAGCAGCACCGTCTGAAATTGGATTTGCTAAAGGTAAAAC
This sequence comes from Lysinibacillus sp. NPDC093216, assembly GCF_050280325.1. NCBI lineage: Bacteria > Bacillati > Bacillota > Bacilli > Caryophanales > Bacillaceae > Lysinibacillus > Lysinibacillus sp. NPDC093216. The sequence goes on from NZ_JBNNVB010000009.1 coordinate 144,001, forward strand.
GATGGAAGAAGCCTTTTTTAAATTATATCGCTCCATCGACCAAAAAGTATTCTGGGGGCATATGACTTTTCTTCTTTTTTCTGAGGATGCCTTAAAGAACGGCAATTCCATTCCTATTATTGACAGTTTTTTACGTCATCGGGAAACAAGATATCAAATATTGACATATGTTACAAAGGACTCTATTAAAGATATTCTTTTAGTCACACCAATATTAAATAAATCACTAACAGCTTCAAAGCTAAGCAATCCAATGCATACAAAAGAGCTACAAACATATGTAGAGCCCGTGGATTTGCGAAAACTACTTATCAACTTAAATGAGCCGAGTCATGAAGTGAATATTCCACTTGTATCAATTAATAAAAACTGGGAAACGACTGATAAACCAACAGAGGAAACTGCTTTATCTGGTTTCGGAGTAGTTTCAAAAGATGGATTTAAAGGCTATATAAATGATGGGGAGGCAAGGGGTATCCAATGGATGTATTATAAAAAAACCCGGGGAGACGTAACGATTAAATTAAACAATAAAGAAAAAGAATACTTAACAGTTGATTTAGAAAAATTAAGTACCAAAATTAAACCAATTGTAAAAAACAATGAAGTAACATTTGAAGCGGAAATAAAATTAAATGCAATCATCAATGGTTTCAAAGGGAAAGTAACTACCGATCAAATAAGAGAAGGTATTATTAAGGAAGTTAAAAAAGATATAAAAACATCCTATGAAGCAGGTTTACAAATGGATGTTGATGTTTTCCGCTTATCAGAGCAGCTATACCGAAAAAACATAAAGGCATGGAAAAAAGTACAGAAAGATGGCAAAATTCCATTGACAGCCGACACTCTTAGTAAAATAAGTATTACTGTAAATAAAGTTAATCCTGGTCGAAAAACATTTGCTGAAACAATTAATGAATAGCGATATTAATGATGTATTGGCATAATGATGAAAGAAGTTAAAACACATTTGTGTCAGCTATCCAACGATCTATTCAATTCATTGAAATAAATTCTCATTCGAACTGTGATTTTTCGTTCTATGTGTTATAATGCTGTTGATGGCTAAGCCATTATAAGGGCAAGACCAATTCTGAGCTGTAGCGTTGTCATACGCTACAGCTTTTTAAATTGTTATTTTTTTAAAAATTCGGACGTTTAATCGGACGACGAACTACTATCACTGCAACTAGATGTATCACTATAACTAGAGACACTATCCGAGCAATTGTCTGTATTTGAATCTTCCATGGATACAAATGTATTTGTTGAACTATAATCTATATGAGTACTCGAATGATTGGAATGACTTCTTGTTGAACTATCATGATTAGTGAATTCCTTTTTTATTAAGCTAATCACACCTACTAAAATAATGAATCCGATAATTACAATAAAGAATCCCATTCTTCTCTCCCCCTTTCAGATAACAATTAAATTTTATCATTATGAGAGTTGATTAACCATTTTTAACCAAACGAAATAGAAGACGCTACTCGCTTTCTAAAAGGTTAAAATTCGTTCGTTACAACATTGAACCCTAACGTTTCAGCTTCTTGACGGTCAAAACCTTCATCTACATGCATACACCAAAATTTTGAACGTACTTCAGAACTCACTAACTCACTCAGTTTTCGTAATGACAAGTGCACATTGCCCTCATAATCAGCTTTACAAGTATCTACATAAACAAAATCGAAGACCTTTGGATTTCGTAAAGATTCTTTTAGGTAATTTGTATCTCCTGTATAATAAATAAGTTTGTCATCTATAGATAATTCAATTGAATAAGAAGGTATTTCTTTAACATGACTAGACCTTTCGAAAAGTACTTTACAGAAATTAAGTGTGTACTGTGTATCCGATTGACATTTTTTTATGAAACATTGAACTCCTGGCATAATGCCATTAATGGCCAACAATTCTTCAATTTTTACATCATAAGCGGAATAAACAGATACATTAGGTTTTGCCATTTCGCCATGGCAATAATAGCTATAAAAAATAAAATCAGCAAGGCTACCAACATGGTCCGCATGAGTATGAGTGATCAATACATGGATATGCTTGATACCTTCCAGTAAACTATTTTCCTTAATTCGGTGAAAAATATTGCTACCACAATCAATTAACAACATCTGATTTCCTACTTTATAATACGCTGAATTATTACCTAATTTCGTATTAAATGCACTTCCAGAGCCGATAAATTTCAACATAAAGTAACCTCTCTTCCATATTTACTTTATTTTACAAAGAATATTATCAGTTATCCACTTCTCCCCCTAAAAATGATAAAAGAATGAAACGCTTAAATTTTATTATTTACAAATGATGGCCCCTCTCAACAAATAATAAATAATGTGTGTTATTTTAACGACTGGTCATATTCTTTAATACGCTTGGTTAGCGGCGGAATTTGATGTGTTAGCTGCGGTCTTCTCTTGGTTAGCGGCGGAACTCGATGCTTTAGCGGCGCTCTTCTCTTGGTTAGCGGCGGAACTCGATGCTTTAGCGGCGCTCTTCTCTTGGTTAGCGGCGGAACTCGATGTTTTAGCAGCGGTCTTCTCTTGGTTAACGACGGAACTCGATGTTTTAGCGGCGGTCTTCTCTTGGTTAACGACGGAACTCGATGTTTTAGCGGCGGCCTTCTCTTGGTTAGTGGCGGAACTCGATGCTTTAGCGGCGCTCTTCTCTTGGTTAGCGGCGGAACTCGATGTTTTAGCGGCGGCCTTCTCTTGGTTAATGGCGGAACTCGGTGTTTTAGCGGCGGTCTTCTCTTGGTTAGCTGCGGTACTTTATTGGATATGAATAAGCACCCCCATCCACCTCAACCATATCATTATTATAAATTGTTTATTCAATGTGAGATTATTGGCGGGCATGCAAGAAATGGTTTGGAAACAAAAGGAGTACACTTTTATCATGACGATAATTTACCAAACCTTTCATTAGAGAGAAATACAGGTGTTCAAATCAAAATGCTTTTCGAATTCTTAAGAAACCCTCATAAAGATACGATTTTTGATTAATAGCTATAAAGTTAATGGAGTGAAAAAAGTCCAATTTCATAATTTTAATGTTAAGAAATTGGGCTTTATAATGGCGTGGGTTTAGCTCTGATTAAATTTTCCCTTAACATTTTCCGGTAAGTCATCCACATTCATTACTTTGGGATCACCAGTATATCCTTCTAAGCCTCTTGGGACGCGGACAATCGTTCCTTTTTTATAAGGTTTTTCTGCAAAAAAACTTACAACCTTTTCATTTCCATCCTTATCATAGCCCTCTAGTGCGTATACGAAATGGCCATTGCTATTTGGAGTTTGTAATTCCTCGTTAATTTGAACATAGTAGTCTTTTTCTATCAAAGCACCCTTGTCACCACAACCAACTAAGAAAGTAGTGAATAAAATTGTCATTGCTAAGAATTTCATAATCTTCATTTCTTATGCCTCCTCTTTTATAACGAAATAATCTCGTTACACAAGAGTATAGATAAATTCTCCACTACCTTAAATTTCGGAACATGACAGTTAGTTGACAAAATTGTCATCTTTAAAAAATCTATGAACTGCCCTCTCGACCATTAACTTAATATCTATACCTACCTAGCTCATCTCTCCTTTTAACTATGGAAAAGGGCCCTACCAACAACACACGAACAAAATATGCTACACAATCTCCCCAAAAAAAGCCGAATTTCCTTTACTCTAAGGAAATCCGGCATAATTGTAAAAGCGCAATGGAGGATTAATCTTTAGGGTAATTAGCGAAGCTGTTACCAATAGATCAATCGTCATTGTGTTTTACCGCTACATATTCTTATGTTTACGAACTATTTTTCTAGTTATAATCAAAGCACTTACACCAGTTAGAACAAAGAAAATGCAAATAAGTAATTGGACGTTTTCCGGAAGATATAGAGCAATAAACCAACTGTGGACCTTTACGCCTGAAAGCTTTAGAATTATAGGCACAATCCCCTGTGGTAATGTGAAAATAATCCCCATCGTAACGAGTAGACCTACCAAAGCGGACTTTCCTGCAGATAGATTAGAAAATGTGTCGTCTGTTTGAGCTACTTTGTTATCCACGGATTGAGCTATTCCGCCGCTCTGCATGATTGCGAGGATATCTGGACCAAAAGCTTCCAAACGACGGTATGCCAAGCGTCCGAAATACCAAGCGATGAGTAAGCCGGTACACAATCCCACAGGAACACCAATCAATGTTAGTAAGTTTTGATGTAGCAACGTCCCTAAGGTCAATATGACTAATGTAGGTATCGAAGCAAAAAACAGCAATATCAACAACAATAAATTGGTTATAAATAATGCCCCTGCGTTCATGTCATCACCAGAGACTATGGTTCCGCGTCCACGCCTATGCGGGTCTGTCACAGGTATGAGCTTGTAAACTGAGAGGAATAGGATTAATCCCGCTCCTCCACCTAACAGCGATGGAAGCAAGGCTAAAACCCATGCCCACGCCCAGTCCAACTTACTGACATAAAGGAATAGGAGAGATATTACGATCGATACGGGTGCTACAACCATTATCCATGCAATTTGCCTGCCCCGCACATCGTTTCGTTCTGAGCCCGGTGTAGTAATAGACATCCAAAGAGCACCGCCATCAAACCCATAAAGATTGTTAGAGAACACGCAAGTGAACATCACAAGGACTATGCCGACCCAGGGCATTAATAAAGTAACACCGCTCAACGATACAAATAAGCCATAGAATAATCCCGTCCACAGCCCCATCCGCAACAATCGCCCTCGCTGCGGATCGCGCATCCAAGTCTTCAGTTCCTTAAGAACGACCACCCCAATTTTCGAAGTTTTTGTCGGTAGAATGTTGGCCCAAGTAAGGAACAATGATTTATTTCTGCTATAACGATTTATACGAGCCGCATTTTTCGTGCTCCCTGACAGCAGTCTTGCCCATATAATCAATAGTAATCCACACAATAAAGCCAACTCACAGAGAACACCGACAGCTAAAAAGTAACGGGATCGATTTACAGCTTCGATTGCTACCACAGCCCAACCCGATGGCAATATTCGAGCCACTAAAGAAATTGCTGGCGACGGTTCCTCTACGAACAAGCTAACCGAAGGAAGTAAATACCAACCGACGTTAAGAAAAGCTATAACGGCTCCTATGATCAACGCCCCGAATTCTAAACCTAATCGGGATTTCGATGCCTCTCCAATCACCCCCATCACCACTTTGGACAATAGCATGATGATTACTAGTTGCAACAACATCGCAGGTACGGCAACGATCACAGCCCAAAATCCAAGTCTTGCTGCATAAATGACGAGAGAGAAACAAGCGACTAAGCTAACGATTGGTCCAATACCGATGAAGGAGGTACCGAGCAACCCTATAGCCAATCTTCGTTGGGCGATAGGCAACAAGGTGAAGTATTCCGTTTTCAATACCCCTTCTCCGACAACTAACATAGGCCCTATGATCCAACCAATCATCCAAAATCCAAAAGCGATACAGATAAGATCTGCTGATATTTCATGATTATATAGTACACTAAGCAGAATCGTACTAACTGCCAGCAATAGACCGATAACCCCACCGATAATCATGAGAGTCGCTCGTCCTCCGCTCATCGAGTGGCGAAGCAAGGAAATCTTCATTCGAATCATTACATTAACCATGATAATCTCTTTCCTTCTCCAGGGCGATTCCCAACTAACTGAACGAAAGCCTCTTCCAGACTTTCACCATTACGCACAAAATCCAATGGGCCTGCAGCAGCCACTCTCCCCTTCGCAATAACAGCAACATGATCACACAATTGCTCGACCAACGCCATGACATGGCTGGATAAGATGACAGAACCACCATTGGCAACAAAACTCTGCAAGATGGTTCTAATTGTTGACGCAGAGATGGGATCAACCGCCTCGAACGGCTCGTCAAGCACAAGAAGCTTTGGGGAATGTAGAAGGGCCGTGGCAAGACCAATCTTCTTTCTCATTCCAGTGGAATAGTTTATAACAAGCGTACGCTCATCATTACGGAATTCTAAAATATCAAGCAATTCTTCTGTACGCTGGGCAACAGTCTTCGCATCAAGTCCACGCAATAATCCCATATAAGTCAAAAGTTCACGCCCGGTTAGCCTTTCTGGCAATGACATGCCATCTGGCAGAACCCCAACTAATGTCTTTGCATGTAAAGGATTTGACCAAACATCAACACCGAATATTCTAGACGCTCCACTGTCTGGGCGCAGCAGCCCTACTGCCATAGATAATAGAGTCGTTTTTCCTGCACCGTTCGGACCTACCAAACCGAAAAATGAACCGCAAGGCACAGTCAGGTTGACACTATTAACAACAGTGTTTTCTCCAAATTGTTTGCTCAACCCGAGCAGTTGAAGGGCCGAATCCCCGTCTGTCATAACATTTTCCTCCTTAAATTGCCTACTGATTATGCTCACAAAGTTACGTTCTTATCGGTTGCCAATTTAAATAAAGTGATTAATTCTTGTGCATAAGCATCAAGATCCAGTTCGGGGTTCATCATCATTTGCGGCGGCAATGCATCAATCGCCTGTCTAATGGTTATAGCCATTACTTTGGGAGAAAATGTTCGAAATTCCCCGTTCTTTTGCCCATATTGCAAAATTTGCTCTAAATCGTAAATGGCTGCCTCCTGGAGATTAAAAACAAACGACTCCTTTCCTTCCTCAGGGCGAATTCCAGACCAAATTTCTAATAGAGCTAGCATATACGTCTTATGTGTAGACATAAAAGCAATGTTACTTTCGAGGTATACGCTTAACATATCCCTTGCGCTAGTGGCAGATTGTATAAGCGGACGCATATAAGAATCGCCAGAAGTATAAACCTTTTCAATGACATGCCGAATCAATGTTTCTTTGTTTTTGAAGTGGTAGGATATCACTCCCGTACTGATATCTGCACGTTTGGCTATTTGGGCTAAAGATGCTTGTGCAAATCCCAAACTGGCAATTGTCTCGATTGCGCATTCCACAATTTGTGTTTGCCTAGCGGCTTCAATAAAAGAAAGTTTTTTTTGACTGTTCGTATTATTATTTATATTCATATTTAAAAATTAGCATGACCGTTCAAAAATTTCAATTGTTATTTTGGTTAATTTTGTATTTATTTTGATAGTTATTGGAATTTCCTCATTCTTCATGTCATTCCTACTTGATACTCCATATCTTTTTTCGATTGGTGTTTAGGATTGATATCGGAGTTGCTTTTAGACCAATTAACTCTCCAACCACGCAGTAGTTGCATTTTTCACCTTGCACTCTCAGTTAGATTCCTTAATGTTTCCAAGACTTTTTGTCGTTCCGCTTCAAAGTCAATTGCTTGTCCATCTTCTATATCATTGGAATTTCCACTACGTTGATGGAACCAATCAGGGACAACTTCTTTATGCACTTGTAGATTGTGATAAGTACGCTGTTGTTGTTTTCGGGCTACAAATCGAAGTTTATCCGCTTCTACTTCCTCAATTGTTGTAAACTTCTTAGTAGTCCAAACGTGCAAAATCTTTTCAACGTAATTCCAACGAAGCACATTGTTTTCTATGGCTTGCTTCATAGCATGGATCACAAGGTCTTCCGACAATTCATTTATCCAATGACCGATTTTGTACGTGACATGAGCGACTAGAGAACCAAAGCCATTTTGCTCATAAAATTGGAACGCGCTTTGTGGTTTTGGTATGTTCTCTTCTGAGGAATGGCTCTTATTATAATAATTATTTAGTAAATTATTATTTAGTGATTTATTATTAATTAGTATTGACGGTTTTTCCGATAACGGGTATTCCATCAACGGATTAACCGTTATCGGATTTGCACTATACGGTTCAACTTGTGGTGTTTCGAACACTGAGAGTTCGACTTTCCTAAATTTACCCATGTTTGTTCTACCCTGCACTTTGTGAACATAGCCAGCTGTCGATAACTCCTTAATAATGTTAGCAGTAGATTCACGACTGCATTTGCTATGCGTGGCTAAATTAGAAATACAAAATGACCAATCATCTGGCAATGACAACATGTAAGCAAGCAAACCTTTTGCTTTCCAGCTTAAGCGAGTGTCCTTCAGAAACCCTTTGTCTAACACAACATAATTCTCTTTTTTACGAACCCTAAATATTGCCATAATGTCCCACCTTTTGTTTTATTAGTACTTTGAGTCATTCATTAACTTATATACTGATTTGACACAAAATAAGGGACATATATTTAGATTCTGAAAGAAGTTAAATTAGGCAAAAAAACAGGACATGCTACAATAGCACATCCTGTTTTTTCCTTTTCATGGTCCTTCAACGTTTTATTTATATAACTCTTTATAAACAACTACTTTTAAGGCCGTCATTTCTTCGTCTGTTAATTTACCTTCCATTTCTTGAATGACTTGATCTTTTGTCATCGAACCATTTTGTACTTTTACTCTTATATTATTAAGCTCCGAAATACCAACTTTTTGAATGATTACTTTTGTAGCTTCTTCTTTTGTTGTAAACGGCAACTTGCTGCTGTCTGCAGTTTTAGCCTCTTCCATAAATGATTTTAGTTGAGGGTCACTTTCAATCGTATTTTTAATTTCATCCATTTGTCCGCTTTGCTCTAATTCTGTTGAAATAGTATCAACAACCTTATCGGATGCATACTTCATTCCATAATGATAAACCCCATAACCAATAACACCGATGAAAATTACAATGATCAGAAGGAATTTAATAAATCTCATACTCTCACACTCCTTAATTCTAAACATAATAATACTATATAGTGTGGAAAGATGAAAAATGATAACCTTGCGAACAAAGCCTTTTACAGATTTTCCGAACGAGAAAGCCTATGCAGGGTGTAGCCCGTCTTTAGACATGGGATGAAAGTGAGGTCAGACAAGAGGTAACTATTGCTACCTTAATTGTCTGAAAGGG